>NZ_JBXAFO010000089.1:0-504 GCF_058793255.1 Rhodococcus sp. MPR-R1B | reverse complement strand
GTTGTAGCCTTTCATGCCCTTGATCAGGGCGGGAAGGATTCTCATAACCAGCGGGTCACTTAATGGGGGTCATGCCACCAGGTCAGGGTCGAGGGGATCTCCGCGGGACTTCACGCTGTGATCCGTCTGCCCTCCGGCACCGAACAATCTGTTCTTGCAGCGGCCCGGGCGCGCGATCTCGGGCTCGAAGGGCTTTCGGTCTTCCGACATCCCGACGTGTCGTCAGTCGGCGGTGACGGCATCGTCGTCGGCTACAGCACGCCGACGCAGTCGCAGTATTCGAGGACGCTGGACGTGCTCTGCGAGGTGCTACAGGCAGCTCTGCGATAACGCCTGTCGGATCTGCCCATCCGCTCACCTGCCCTGCCCTGATGGTGTGAACGTACCGTTCCCCTCGCCTAAGAGGGTGAGCGTGTCGTTCGCTCGGTCCCGGACGGGGTGGTGAGTCGGCTGTGCTCCCGCCCCTGATGGTGTGAACGGTGCGTTGGGTCGATCTGAGGCGAC
>NZ_JBXAFO010000088.1:0-605 GCF_058793255.1 Rhodococcus sp. MPR-R1B | reverse complement strand
GTCGACTCGTCGAACAGATCCGTCGCATACGTCAACGACACCGCCATCCCCGCCGCAGCACCCGCATCGTCGAACGACTCCACCACCGTCAGCTGCAGGTCGAACTTCGCCGACACCGACCCCGCATCGACACCAGCAACAGTCAGATCACCAAGCTCGAGGACCGACTGCTCCATGTTCTGGAACACCAACATCACCTGGAACAACGGATTCCGCGCCTGCGACCGCTCCGGATTGAGCACCTCCACCAACCGCTCGAACGGCACATCCGCATGCCCGAACGCCTGAAGATCAGCCTCCCGCACACCTGCCAGCAAATCGACGAACCGAGCAGCACCCTCCACCTCGGTCCGCAACACCAACGTATTG
The DNA here is from genome assembly GCF_058793255.1 of Rhodococcus sp. MPR-R1B. NCBI lineage: Bacteria > Bacillati > Actinomycetota > Actinomycetes > Mycobacteriales > Nocardiaceae > Rhodococcus > Rhodococcus sp. MPR-R1B. Next base: position 236 of record NZ_JBXAFO010000088.1, on the reverse strand, counting down.
ACGAACATCCCGATCACATCATCGAGAACCTGCTCACCACGACCCGCCACCGGAGTACCGATCGCAATATCCGAAGTACCCGACAACCGAGCCAACAACACCGCCAACGCCGCATGAACCACCATGAACAACGACGAATTCGACTCACGCGCAACATCACTCAAACCAGCATGAACATCCGCACCCACCACGAACGAATAATCCGCACCACGATTGGACGCCACCACAGGCCGCGG
>NZ_JBXAFO010000087.1:0-611 GCF_058793255.1 Rhodococcus sp. MPR-R1B | reverse complement strand
TGTCAACGTCGGATGAAAAGTGATCGGTGATCGTCGGACGAAAATTCACCACCCGGCTTGGATTTAGTCCCTGCTGGATCGGTTCTTGGTCAGAAGCTCTCGGCGCGATCGGGTGCGATAGGAGTCACCGCTGAGGGTGAGCACTTCGGCGTGATGGACGAGTCGGTCGATCATCGCTGCGGCGACGACGTCGTCGGAAAATGTCTCGCCCCATCGCCCGAACGGGAGGTTGGAAGTGACCATGACCGAGCCTTGCTCGTATCGGGAGGCGATCAGCTGGAAGAACAAGTTCGCCGCGTCCTGATCGAACGGGATATACCCGACCTCATCAATGATGATCAACTTGTAACGGCGGATCTTCTTGAGCTCGGTCTCAAGCTGCCCGGCATGATGTGCAGTGCTCAACCGAGTGATCCAGTTGCTGGCAGTATCGAACAGGACGGAATATCCGGCGTAGGCAGCTTTGACTCCGAGTCCGATCGCGATGTGTGTCTTGCCGATGCCAGGCGGACCGAGCAGGATGACGTTTTCCGCTTTCGGAACGAACATTCCAGTCGCCAAGTGCGCCAACACATCACGTCGCAAGCTTGGCAGGTGGTCGAGATTGAAGT
>NZ_JBXAFO010000086.1:0-1039 GCF_058793255.1 Rhodococcus sp. MPR-R1B | reverse complement strand
CTGTGATTGTTGCGGGAGCTCGTACCCCGATGGGTCGACTCCTCGGATCGTTGAAAGACCTCTCCGGGTCCGACCTCGGCGGCATCGCCATCAAAGGCGCCCTCGACAAGTCCTCAGTCGCACCCGAACAGGTCGACTACGTCATCATGGGACAGGTCCTCACCGCCGGCGCCGGCCAGATGCCCGCCCGCCAAGCCGCCGTCGCCGCCGGCATCCCCATGAACGTCCCCGCCCTGAGCATCAACAAAGTGTGCCTCTCCGGCATCGACGCCATCGCCCTCGCCGACCAACTCATCCGCGCCGGCGAATTCGACATCGTCGTCGCCGGCGGGCAGGAATCGATGTCCCGCGCACCCCACATGCTCGAAAAAAGCCGCGAAGGCTTCAAATACGGCGACGTCACCCTCCGCGACCACATGGCCTACGACGGCCTCCACGACATCTTCACCGACCAGGCCATGGGCCTGCTCACCGAACAAGTCAACCAACAAGAAACCGCCCACATCACCCGCGCCGAGCAGGACGCCTTCGCCGCCGCCTCACACCAGAACGCGGCCCGCGCCTGGAAAGACGGCCTCTTCGACAACGAAGTCGTCCCCGTCTCCATCCCCCAACGCAAGGGCGAGCCCATCGTCTTCGCCCAGGACGAAGGCATCCGCGCCGACACCACCACCGAATCCCTCGGCAAACTGCGTCCCGCGTTCAGCAAGGACGGCACCATCACCGCCGGCTCCGCCTCCCCGATCTCCGACGGCGCCGCCGCCGTCGTGGTGATGAGCAAAACCAAGGCCGAAGAACTCGGCCTGACCTGGATCGCGGAAATCGGCGCCCACGGCGTCGTCGCCGGACCCGACTCCACCCTCCAGTCCCAGCCCGCCCGTGCCATCGCCAAAGCCTGCGCGAAGGAAGGCATCGACCCCACCGACCTCGACCTCGTCGAAATCAACGAAGCATTCGCCGCCGTCGGGATCGCCTCCACCCGCGAACTCGGCCTCGACCCCGCCAAGGTCAACGTCAACGGCGGCGCCATCGCCGTCGG
>NZ_JBXAFO010000085.1:0-1070 GCF_058793255.1 Rhodococcus sp. MPR-R1B | reverse complement strand
GTGGTGGAGCGGCGGGGTTTCCGGTCGGGGTCGATGCCCGGTGGTGGGATGAACCAGGGCAGGTGATCGGTGCCCATTCGGATTTCCCATTTGCCGGTGAATCCGGGTTTTCGGTGCATCAGGGTGTGGTGGGTTCGGCAGAGCAGGACCAGGTTGTCCATGACGGTTGGTCCTCCTTTGGCCCAGTGTTTGATGTGGTGGGCGTCGGTCCAGGCGGGGACGCAGTCGCAGCCGGGGAAGGCGCAGCCTTTGTCGCGGGCGATCAGGGCGGTGCGTTGTGCTGCGGTGACAAGCCTTTTGAGTGGGGTGACGTCGAGTGGGGCGCCGTTTCCGTCGAGGAGGACGCTGGAGAGCATGCAGTCGCAGGCGATCATGCGGGTGCGGCCGACGCTCAGTGGTCCCATCCAGGGCATGTGGCCGACATCGAGATCTTGTTTGTCGAGATCGTGAAAGTCGAGATCGAGCATGCCGGGATCGTCGTCCTCGGACGGGGCAGGTGTTGAGCCATCACTCGTTGTGGCGCATTCACGGTGGTAGGCCAGGTCTTTGGCGTTGATGTGCACGTTCAGGTGTGGGCGTTGGCCGCCGTCGATGCCGGTGGCAGCGTTGTCGAGGTAGCGCCGGATGAGTTCTGCCATGGCGTCTGCGTTGCGTGTGGCGGCGGGTCGTTTGTCGGGTGTGCCGTCTTCGGCGGGGGTGGGCATGGAGAGGTTGGAGAGGGCGGAGAGAAGCATTTCGCCGGTCACTCCGTCGAAATCGCCTCGGACGGCGACTCTTCCGTTGAGGGTGGGGGAGATGCGCAGTTCGTTGCGGTCGGTGTCTTCGCTTGGTGGTGGGTCGTCGGATTCGAACATGTGCTCGAGGACGCTGATGGCGTAGCGCAGTTTGACGGTGGTTGCTTCGGTTCCCGATGCTGCGGCGAGGAGTGTGTCGCGGCAGTACGGTAGTGCGGCGTCGGGCATTGCCTTGGGTGGGGATTCGCAGAACGCCACGATCAGTGCTGCGTGCTCGAAAGTGAGGTCACCGGCATCGAATTGGTCTTCGATCTCGGGAAACGACCGTAGCGCTTT
>NZ_JBXAFO010000084.1:0-1116 GCF_058793255.1 Rhodococcus sp. MPR-R1B | reverse complement strand
CTAGTTGTACGAGGCACGGACGTTGGTTACGCGATGCTGGCGATAAGCAGCGGGCGGTCGTCCTCCGCGTGTTGAATGCGGTCGGTGATAATTGTAGTGAACGTTCCACACCTCAACGGCAGTACGTCGTTGCTCCTCGCTGGTGTACTCACGGGAGTACAGCAGCTCTTCGGCGAGGATGCGGTTGTAGCGTTCCACCTTCCCGTTGTGTTTCGGTGTGTACGGCATGATGCGGTAGTGCCGCGCCTCTCGCAATGAAGCAGTGAAATCGGCTGCCCGATAGCATGATCCGTTGTCGGTGATCACGCGCTCGATCCGGTTGATGCCGTGTGCCGCGAAGAAGACGCGGGCGTTGTTCATGAAATCGACGGCTGTTGCTGCGGCTTCGTTGTCGCGGGCCTCGGTGTACGCCAGGCGCGTATTGCCGTCGATCGCGGAATGCAGATAGGTGTAGCCGATGCGGGCCTGTTTGTTCCTCGTTTTCCGGCGCTGCGATCGCTTGGTCTGCTCGGAGCCTCGCCCGTGGGCACGCCACCCGCCACCGTCCGGAATTTTTCCGACTTTCTTGATGTCTACATGCACCATTTGACCAGGTCGTTTCGCGACGATGACCTGCGGTTTTCGGTTGGTTTCGCCGTTCGGGTCGATGAACCGGCGGCGGTGCAATCCCAGGTTCCGCAGGATTTTCGTGACAGACCGTCGAGCAATGGTGATGCCGTCGGTGCGCAGTTCGAACGTGATCCGCGAGGCCGACCACTTCCGGGTCCGTCGCATGGATTCGATCTCGGTCACGATCTCTGCTGCTGTGGCGGTCGGGTGGTGTTTCGGTGTGCTGGATCGGTCCTGTAATCCCAGGTCACCGTACTGACGATGTCTATTGACCCACTTGGAAGCGCATTGTCGGGAGATGCCCATTTCGGCGGCGACGTGGGCAATCGGACGACTCTGGCAGCGCTCGATCAAGCGTCGTCTTCCCTCCACAGTCAGCGGAGCATTACGGTGTGTCACAGGGCTGGTCCCTTTGCTGTTGATGGTCAGTTTCGCAACTTCCATCCTGCCGCGAAGGACCAGCCCGTCCACTTCAATCCCGCGTCAGCAACGTCCATACCCGCAACA
>NZ_JBXAFO010000083.1:0-1237 GCF_058793255.1 Rhodococcus sp. MPR-R1B | reverse complement strand
TGGTAGGACCCCGTTTGGTGAGCCACTCGGTATCAGAGAATCAATGCGTGTGAATGCAGCTGGCAGCGTACTCATTCGGGGTCCGGTACGCCAGTGACGAATGACGGTGTCGGTTGTTGTACTCCTCCTTCCAGTCCTCGATGACCACCCGGGCTTCGAGGAGGCTGTGGAATTCGTTCATGTTCAGACATTCGTCACGGACCCGGTTGTTGAACGATTCGATGTAGCCGTTCTTCCACGGTTGACCAGGTGGAACGTATCCGATTCCGACCTGGTCCTCGCAGAATGTCCTCAATGCCTCGGAGATGAACTCAGGGCCGTTGTCGCACCGCAGCACTTGCGGCGGGCCGCCCCAGAGCGCGAACGCCTTCTCCAAGGCCGCGACGAGATCCTCCGCCGGGATGGACCGCTCGACGATGTTGAGCACCGACTGTCGCGTGTGCTCGTCCACCATCGAGGTAATCTTGAACTTCCGGCCGTCCGTAGTGGAATCGAACTGGAAGTCGATCGCCCACACCACCTTCGGTGCATCAGCCTCGGTGATCGGAGTGGTCGAGGCGCCAGCTCGTTTCCGGATCCTGTGGATCTTCACCCGCAGCCCTTCCTCGCGCCACAGTCGCTGAACTTTCTTCTTGTTGATCACCCAGCCAGTTGCACGCAGATCTGCCCACGCCCGCCGAAATCCCTTGCGCGCATTCGCTTTGGCCCAGTCCCGCAACCACTTCCGCAGATCGGCGTCCGGGTCGTCCGGGGTGTTCTTCGCTGATTCCTTGCGTTGGGTTGATCGTGGCTGCCCGACGACCTTGCAGGCGAAACGCTGCGAGAGCCCCATCGTTTCCTGGAGCATGATGACAGCGTTTCGTTTGGCGGTCGGGCTCAGAATTTTCCCCGAGCGATCTCCTTGAGTGCGGCCTTTTCGAGTTCGGCTTCGGCGAGGAGTTTCTTGAGTTGGGCGTTCTCGTTCTTGAGTTCCTTGAACTCTTTGGCATCGTCGGCTTTCATGCCGCCGTACTGCTTGCGCCAGTTGTAGAGCGTCGGCACTGAGACGTCGAGTTGTCGGGCGATCTCCTCGACGTCGGCGCCCTTGGCCGCGAGTTCGTCGCCGTGGCGCAGTTTTCGGATGATCTGTTCGGGCGTGTGCCGTTTGCGTCCAGCCATGAGTTGTAGCCTTTCATGCCCTTGATCAGGGCGGGAAGGATTCTCATAACCAGCGGGTCACTTAATGGGGGTCATGCCA
>NZ_JBXAFO010000082.1:0-1328 GCF_058793255.1 Rhodococcus sp. MPR-R1B | reverse complement strand
TAGGTGATGATGGCTTGATGTGGAAACAGGCACTCGGGTTTGCTTTGTTCGGTGCGACCGTTGCCATCGTCACGGCGGCGCTGACACAGGGATCGGCACAGGCGTCCGCCACGATCACCCTCTTTTCGGGTGGCACCACAATCTCGGGCTTCGCGGGTGAATCGCAATGGACCTGGCCCATCGAGGCTGCGGCGATCGGCGCCCTTCTGGGCGCGCTGACCGGGTTCGTGCTCCGCCTCGCGGGCGTGCGAATCTCCGGAGGCCAGGACAATCGAATGGTTCCAACTGTGGTGGCAGGCCTCGCAGGCGTCACGCTTGGGTTGACGCCCCTGTTGGTCTTGATCGGCATGGCATTCACCGGGTCGGTTGATATCGGATGGTCCCCGCTCCTGGTCTATGCCGTCAGCGGTCTCCTGGCTTATGGCATTTCGGTCGCCGCCGTGTTCGGAGTCCTTCGCGCTGCCGGGGATCGACTTACTGTTCGCACGACGCGAGCGGTTATGGCGATGCTTCCGGTCGGCGCCTTGGCGGCGACTGCCGTGGGTGTCGGAACTGCGTGGAGGCTGGGCTTCTCCACCGCCGCTCCTACCTGGATCGCGGTCGTGCTGCTGGTGGTGTTCGTATTGGCTGGGACGTTCGTTGTTGCCCGAACGTGGGCATTACGGATGCGGGCTCGTGACTTTCCAGAAGTGCCATAGGCGGTGGAACTATTGATTCCGACGGGCGCATCGGGATGAGGGGCGAGCGAATCTTCGCGGGACTCGTCGTCGGCCTCCTGCTCGGGCTGTTCGGCTATCTGCCGTTGGTACTCCTGTGGCAACACTTCGCAGATGTCCCGCAGCCGCAGCTTTATCCGAACCGTTCGTTCACGTCGTTCGGCCCCAACCCGCCACCGCTCACCTACTGGATTAGTGAGACGCGTCGTTCCTGATGGGCGAGGACTGCCGCCAATCCCACGCTCACAGCGATCATCCCCGTTGGAGCCATGACGGCAAACCCGCTCCGGTCACTCTGTTTCGGGCACGAGGAAGTCGTACTACTTCCATGAACCCTCGAGGATCGGATCGGAGGTATCAGGACGTTCGCCAGAAGCAACACAAAATAGCCAAGTGCGACGTTCGGGATCATTGAGGATCTCAAGGAGCTTGTCCACTACGCCGGACGCCGGAAAGCAAACCCATTGTTCGAGTTCTCATGGCGAGAGGGCGACCGACGGGATCGTCGATCCGATCCCGTACTCGTTGAGGTTCAGGACAGGAGACCGGATGATCACATTCACGCCCCTTGCTTCCAGTGAACTTCGCCTGCGAATCGACCTCTCCAAACCC
>NZ_JBXAFO010000081.1:0-1349 GCF_058793255.1 Rhodococcus sp. MPR-R1B | reverse complement strand
CAGCAGGGACTAAATCCAAGCCGGGTGGTGAATTTTCGTCCGACGATCACCGATCACTTTTCATCCGACGTTGACACGCCCAGGCGGCGGTGGTCCGGAGTGGCCGAAGCAAGGGCATCGGCGATGCTGTCGTGATCGAGCATCGCCAATCGGCCGGGAACCAGCCCTCGTACACGATGTAGCCCAGCCCGGTGGGTCAACAGCTGCCGTACGGTCACGGTGTCCTTACCGGCGCTTGCGAATTCGGGCCAATACTCTGCGACGGGTGTGTCGTAATCGATCAGCCCGCGTTCGACAAGACGGTGCAAGACCGTACTGGCGACGCCTTTTCCGGTGGAGAAAGACACGGACACGGTGTCAGGTTGCCAGCGGGTATCTCGGGTCGACCACCCGGACCAGATATCGACGACAGGTTCCCCTCCCAGATATACCGCCAGTGCGCCGCCGCCGCTGGAGGGGCGCTCGAAGAGGCGAAAGAACTGTGCGGCCAGCTGACCGAACCGTGGATCGACGAGCATGACGCGTGGAGTGGACCGAACCGGGGACTCTGCTGAGACATCGCGAGGGAGCCTGGATGTATCGGCAGTCGGGAGTCGCTCCTCGAACTCGGGGAGGTTCGTCATGACGTCCACTTCTCTTCAGTCGGCGGTCGCTGATTACCACCTCGTTACTTCTCTGAAACGCCTCGTGGATCGGGAGGATTCCTCGGCTGGGTCTCTTGTGACAAATGGTGCCGAAGTGCTCTCGAAAGAAGGACGTGCGGCAGGATGCGGAGCCTTGGCCGCACCTGTGGATTCGAGCCGAAAGACCCTGTGTGTGCGTTGTGAAAGGGCGCACCATGAGGGAGGAAGCGTGAGTTCTCCGCTGGAGGGAGTGCGGACGACACGCATGGAGACGTTGGAGGCCTCGCTGTGATGTACGACCATTATTCGAGCGGTTGGAGTTGGGGTTACCTCCTGATGTTCGTAGTTACGGCCCTGTTCTGGGGTCTGCTGATCTTGGGGATCTTTCTGCTTGTTCGCTATGCCGGACACGGACCACCGGAGTCGGCGAGTCGGCCGTCCGGTAGCAGTCCGCCGGCAAGTTTTCCGCCGCCGCAACACAGCGCAGAACAACTTCTTGCCGAGCGATTCGCGCGTGGGGAAATTGATGAGAACGAGTATCGAAGCCGATTGGCGATTCTGCGAACAGACCGATCCCCCTGAGGGATTCGGTACGAGCAAAGAAGGAGGTGACAGCCATGGATGCCATGCAAATGTTTCACATGTTCATGTGTCGACGGCCATCGTAAGCTCCCCACTGGCGGCCATTTATGGCGCATTTTGTGGCCATGGTTTCTCCCCGCGTAC
>NZ_JBXAFO010000080.1:0-1474 GCF_058793255.1 Rhodococcus sp. MPR-R1B | reverse complement strand
TGCGGCGTTGACTGCGCAGGTGCGTCCGGTTCGGGTTCCGTTGTCGTTGGCGCAGCAGCGCATGTGGTTCCTCAACCGATTCGACACCGATTCTGCTGTCAACAATGTCCCTGTTGCCGTTCGGCTCACGGGTGCGCTCGATCTGGCGGCCCTGAATTCGGCAGTTCACGACGTTATCGGCCGCCACGAGGTTCTGCGCACGGTCTACCCCGAGGTCGACGGCGTCGGCTACCAGAAGATCTGCTCGGTAGAAGATGTCTCGATCGATCTCGGCGCAGAACGCGTCACAGACGACCGAATCCAGGCGGAGCTGTATTCGTTCTTCGCCCAGGGCTTCGATGTCACTGTCGAGGTTCCGTTGCGCGCCAAGCTTTTTCAGGTCGCCGATGACGACTTCGTGTTGTCGTTCGTGATGCATCACATCTCGACCGACGGCTTCTCGATGGGCCCGTTGACCCGCGACGTCATGACCGCCTACTACGCCCGAACCAACGGCCAGGCTCCGACCTGGACGCCGTTGCAGGTGCAGTACGCCGACTATTCGTTGTGGCAGCGTGAGGTTCTCGGGTCCGAGGACGATCCGCAGTCCATGATCGCGAAGCAGATTGCGTTCTGGTCGGATGCGTTGGCTGATCTTCCGGAGCAGTTGGATCTGCCTGGTGATCGTCCGCGTCCCGAGATTGCTTCAGGGCGCGGCGCCAATCACAGTTTCACCATCGAACCGCAGCTGTGGTCTGAGCTGGACGAACTGGCCAAGGCAACGAACGCAACTCCGTTCATGGTTGTTCACTCGGCTCTGGCGGTGCTGTTGGCACGACTGTCCGCGACGACCGACATTGCGATCGGTGCCCCGATCGCGGGTCGTGGTGAAGCCGAGCTCGATGACGTGATCGGTATGTTCGTCAATACCTTGGTGCTGCGTACCGAGGTTGATCCGTCGATGTCGTTTGCCGAGTTGTTGGCGTCGGCGCGTGAGGTGGATTTGCAGGCGTTCGCGCATGCGGATGTTCCGTTCGAGCGTGTGGTGGAGGTTCTCGATCCGGTTCGTTCGCAGGCTCGTCATCCGTTGTTCCAGGTGGCGTTGACGTTCCAGAACCTTGGACAGAGTGCTCTCGAACTGCCCGGACTCACCGCCGCTGCTGTGGAATTCGACGCAGCACTGGCCAAGTTCGATCTGCAATTCACACTTGAAGACGTCGCTGACGCCGGTATGTCCGGCACCCTGACCTACGCGACGGATCTGTTCGACGCGTCGACAGCGGCCGAGTTCGCTGATCGGTTCGTGTCCGTCCTCCGTGGCGTTGTCGCGAATCCGGCCGCTGCCGTTGGCGACGTGGATGTTATGAGCGCCAGTGAGTTGGATCGCGTTCTGTCATGGAGCGACACGGGTGTCGACAGTGGTGTGGATTCGACGTTGTCGGCGTGGTTCGATGATGCTGCTGCGCGGTTTGGTGATCGGGTTGCGGTGCGGTTC
>NZ_JBXAFO010000079.1:0-1615 GCF_058793255.1 Rhodococcus sp. MPR-R1B | reverse complement strand
TGTCGACGACGGGTGAAAACTGAACGGATGTCGTCGGACGAAAATTAACCACCTTGCGTGAGTGTTGTGGGGTGATTTCAGTGGAGGATTGGGCGGAGATCCGCCGTTTGCATCGGGCTGAGAGCCTGTCGATCAGCGAGATCGCGCGGCGGTTGGGGGTGACGCGTAATACCGTGCGCTCGGCGTTGGCATCGGATCGTCCTCCGAAGTATCAACGAAAACGGCAACGCACTCTCGCTGATGCGGCCGAGCCGCAGGTGCGGGCACTGTTGTCGGAGTTCCCTCGGATGCCGGCGACGGTGATCGCCGAGCGGATCGGGTGGCAGCATTCGATCACCACGATCAAGGACCGCATTCGCGAGATCCGTCCGGAGTACGTGGGTGTCGATCCGGTGGATCGTTTCGTCTACAAACCTGGCGCTATCGCGCAGTGCGACTTGTGGTTTCCCGAGACCGTGGTGCCGGTCGGTGGCGGTCAGGAACGGGTACTGCCGGTGTTGGTGATGACGTCGGGGTACTCGCGGTTCATCTCGGCGGTGATGATCCCGTCCAGGCAAGGTGGTGACATCTTGTCGGGAATGTGGGAACTGATCTCAGGGTTGGGTAAGGTCCCGAAAACGCTGGTGTGGGACCGAGAATCAGCAATCGGAGGCACCGGAAAGGTCACCACATCTGCTGCTGCGTTCGCCGGAACGTTAGCGACTCGAATCCAGTTGGCTCCACCGCGGGACCCGGAGTACAAGGGCATGGTCGAACGCGCCAACGGCTACCTGGAGACCTCGTTTCTGCCCGGCCGGCGGTTCACCTCACCGACTGATTTCAACACCCAACTCCATGACTGGCTCACACGAGCGAATACTCGCACTGTGAGGGCGATCGGTGGCCGGCCGATCGATCTGCTCGCCACCGACGTTGCGGCGATGATCGAACTGCCACCGGTCATTCCGGCGATCGGGCTCAGTCACCGGATCCGGTTGGCGCGGGATTACTACGTGCGTGTCGACGGCGCCGACTACTCGATCGACCCGCGAGTGATCGGCCGATTCGTCGATGTGAGCGCCAGCCCGACTCGTGTGGTGGCCCGCTGCGACGACCAGATCGTGGCTCGTCATGACCGTTCGTGGGCGAAGCATGTAGTCGTCACCGATCCCGATCACGTCAGTGTTGCCGCCCAACTGCGCCGCGGATTGGCGGACGAACGGCGCCGCCGCACACAAGCCGCCACACGCCGGCACATCGACGGGCATCCCGTCTCGTTGCGAGCATTACCGGACTACGACGCCTTGTTCGGCGTCGACTTCGAATCCGCCCCGACAACAGTGAGGACCACATCATGACAACTGCAACCAAGAAGAAAGCCGCCGAGGCGGCCGTCTCGGCACCACCAGCGGACGGGATTCCGTCCCAGATCGCCTATTTGACAAGGGTATTGAAGACCCCGACGATCGGGCGAGTGTGGGAAGAGCTCGCCGATCACGCCCGCGACGAGAACTGGTCGCACGAGGAATACCTCGCAGCGGTATTGGGTCGCCAACTCGCCGATCGTGAGTCGGCGGGCACGATCATGCGGATCCGCACGGCGCACTTCCCGGCAGTGAAAACTCTCGAGGACTTC
>NZ_JBXAFO010000078.1:0-1667 GCF_058793255.1 Rhodococcus sp. MPR-R1B | reverse complement strand
TTAGCCTGAATCCACCGATGAGCTTGTGAAAGTTGATCCGAATCGACGACACGAGCAAGAACTGTTTCCAGGCAGGGCGTGACCGCTGGTCTACCCAGCTTTTCCACGATTGACGAGTGTCGGGCCGCTGTCGGCGATTCGGTCAGATTTCAAGTGATGGGTGGCGGGCTGTACCCGATAGTGTTGGCCCACAGTCGAAGCCACACAGCGGTCCACGGCCAGTGAGTGGGCAGTCGCAGGATCGGTTTTCGTTGCGGTCGAGTCAATCGAGCGGGGATGTTGACGATCTTGCGTCGGAGCGTGGCCCCGCGGGAATGTGAATGCCGGTCGCCGGCAAGAACGCCGGTTGCCCGAAGCAGATTGTGGGCGATCGCCGCGCACAACACCCAGGCGGAGTTTGCCCCGAACTTCCCCGATGGCATGTGTGCAAGTGGCCCGTCGATGAGATCAGCGAACACGGTTTCGATAATCGCGTGCCGGCGGTGTGTGACATCTGCGTCGGCGGTGAGCCGGGTGGTGTTGGTGAAAAAGGGGTGATACCGCCAGACGGGAAACAACGTATCCGGGAATCGTGCGTCTTTGACGCGGCGCACAATCAGCCGGGCGGCGACCGGGGTCTTGGTGGAAGTGAAAGCGGTGTAAGTGGTTTCGGCGACTTCGGCATCGGAAATCCAGTCACCGGTCTCGGGGTCTCGTACCGCGCCGGGATACTTCACGGGTGTCCAGGCGTCTTCGGCAATCGAATCGATTGCCCGCGCGACGGCGGTGTTCTTGGCCATCACGACCGAGAATTCGACCTTTGAGCGCAAGCAAGCGGTCACGACGGAGCGGGTGCCGTAGGCAGAATCGCCACGAACGAGGATCGTGCCGACCGCACCCGCTTTTCGGGCGGTGACGATGGCTTGGGTGACCATCCGGCCTGCGCCTTTACCCGATGCGGCTTTGCCTGCTCGTAGCCGCATCCCGGTGATGACCGGTGCGGAATCGGCGGTGCTGAGTATCGTTGCGAGCGGTGAGAGTCCTTTGCGGAGGACCTGCTTTCCGGCGATTTTTGCATGTCCGTAGGAGGCGCCTTCTTTGGCGTGGCCGTAAACGGGGCGCAGCAGCGAATCGATGTCAATGAACGCGTGATCGACGAGTCCGGGGAGAATATCGGTGCGGGAGGCGAGTGAGATGAGGTGTTCACGCAGCACTGATTCGAGTTGGCGATTGTGCCCGAAAGTGAACTCACGCAGCAGTGTTCCGATAGTGGAGGGTGCGTAGACGTTGCCGAACAGCTCCTTCATGCCGCCGGAGCGAAGGACGTCGATGTCGTCGATGCTGTCCGCGCCCGCGCACATCCCGGCGATCAGTGTCACCAATTTTGGTGCCGGATTCGCTGCCCCGGATGCGATTTTCGTGGCGGTGATCGAGATCTTCTCGGCGAGGAGGTCCGTGAGCCTGGTCTGCTCGGCCAACGTCATCACCGGGACCAGTCCCGCGCACGAGACGATGTGGTTCTCGTTGAACACTGCGGAATCTTCGACGAACTTGTGGGACACTTTCACTGGAAGTGCCTTTCCTGAGCTGGTGGATTTGTTGCGTGAGAACTCAAATCATCCCAGTTCAGGGGGCACTTTCTTCAGTTAGACACTCCGGTCAATGGAAGTTCTATCGGTGGATTCAGG
>NZ_JBXAFO010000077.1:0-1668 GCF_058793255.1 Rhodococcus sp. MPR-R1B | reverse complement strand
AGCTACCTCCTTGCGGGGGGCCTGCGGGTGGTGGGTAACTTCCGGGAGGAGGTGTTCCCTGCTGGCCATATGGATCCTGGGGTGGGAATTGCTTCCCGCCTTCTGGATTCTGGTTGGGGTCGTACCCACCGGTTGTCATGTGTTCCCCTCAGTCGTAAATATCGCGCTCGAGTGTGACAGTGGATATGACCCTACTGGGATCAAAGAGCGATGTGGATGACATCTGCTCACTTGGATTCGGAGGTCACCTGTGGTTTAGGCTGCGTTGTATGACGAGTTCCGGGGGCAACAACGACGATTCTTCGAGCGATTACCAGGCAAAACCTGGGTACGGAGAATTTCCGAGCCTGCCTCCTGAGGGGTACGGCGTGTCCCCGTCCGAAACGCAGTCTTCACCTGAAGTTCCCGGATATACCACTCCCAACGAGCAGTACCCGGGTTATCCACCGCCGTCGTACAACCCGCCCGGTAATAACCCCCAGCCGGGCGGAATCGGTGAACCGAACCCGTACCTGCCGCCGCAGAATTTCGGACCGCAGAATCAATATCAGCAGAATCAATATCAGCAACCCGGACAATACGGACAGGCTCAATACGGACAGCCTCAGTACGGCCAACCTCCGAACCCGTACGGTCAACCGAATCAATTCGCGGGTGGGTACGCACCGCCGATGCAGCCGGTCGGCACCAATGGTCTCGCAATTGCATCGCTGGTTGTATCGCTTGCGGGTGGTTGCTTCTACAGTCTCGGCGGAATCGTCGGAATCATTCTGGGAATTGTCGCGCTCAATCAGATCAAGCAGACAGGTCAACAGGGGCGCGGGCTTGCGATAGCCGGAATTGCGGTCGGCGCGGCCTTCTTGGCAATTTTTGCCGTGATTCTCGTAGTCGCACTCATAGCGAGTGCATCGTCGTCGTACTGAAGTGTCGTCGTGCTGAAGTGCCGTCGTGCTGAAGTGGCGAGCGCTCACACGGGAGTGACGACGGACGACGCAGGAAGTGGCTTGCCGAAGTAATAGCCCTGGCCCATGTCGCAGCCGGCCCGCAAGACGTTGGCTGCGTGTTCCGCGGTTTCGACGCCCTCTGCGATCGAATCAAGCCCTAGCTTCCGAGCGATGTCGGCGATGGACTCCATGACCATGAAGGCGCGGTCTCCAGCACGACCCGCTGCGCTGACGGCCCAGGTCAAGGATTGGTCGATCTTGAGAATGTCGAGCGGCAATTCCGACAATGCGGAGAAGGACGCGAAGCCCGCCCCGAAATCATCCAGCGCGATTCGAATTCCCTCGTTGTGCAAGACATGAAGAGTCTCGGCGGCATGCCGGCCTACGACGCCGAGTTCGGTGACTTCCACGATTATTCTGCTCAGTGGCGTTTGTGAACTGTCGAGCGCTCCGAGGATCTCGTGAGCGGCGTGCGGGGTAGCGAGTTGGCGAGGCGAAAAGTTGACCGCGACCATCATGTGCTCAGGCCACGACGCTGTTTGGGCACAAATCATTTCCAGAGCTTGTAGCCCGATGGGAATGATGAGCCCAGAGGATTCGGCGGAGCGCATGAAATCTTGAGGTTCGATCAACCCTCGCAGCGGATGGTGGTAGGACCCCGTTTGGTGAGCCACTCGGTATCAGAGAATCAATGCGTGTGAATGCAGCTGGCAGCGTACTCATT
>NZ_JBXAFO010000076.1:0-1688 GCF_058793255.1 Rhodococcus sp. MPR-R1B | reverse complement strand
TCATCGAGACCCACACGATCAACACCCAACACCTCGGCAAACACCGACGCAACGATCTCCTCCACCGCCGTCACCGGAGCCCTAAACACCGCAACCTCGAACACCGGCTCCGGCAACAACTTCCGATCCAACTTCCCCGAAGCATTCAACGGCAACGCATCCAACACCACAAACTGCGACGGCACCATATACGACGCCAACCGCTCCCCCACACCCACCTTCACCACATCAACATCAACCGAAGACCCCACCGCAGCAGTGACATACGCAACCAACTGATCACGCCACACCACCACCACCACAGAACCCACACCCACCTGATCCCGAACCGCAGCCTCGATCTCCCCCAACTCGATCCGCTGACCACGCAACTTCACCTGAAAATCACTACGACCGACATACTCGAGCTCACCCGACACACCGATCCACCGCACCACATCCCCCGTGCGATACATCCGCGAACCCACCCCACCGAACGGATTCGCCACAAACCGCTCCGCCGACAAATCCACCCGCCCGAAATACCCACGAGCGACCTGCACACCCGACAAATACAACTCACCCGCAACACCCACCGGCACCGGACGCAACCGCGAATCCAACACCAACACCGACGAATTCCACACCGGAGCACCCATCGGCACCACCACACCCACACCATCGAGCGGACCCGCCGCCGTCGCATGCACCGTGAACTCCGTCGGACCATACAAATTATGAACCTCAACCGACGGCAACACCGACAACACCCGACCCACCACCGACGCCGGCAACGCCTCACCCGCCGCGAAAATCACCCGCAACGAACCCAACCCACCACCACCGAGACGCGAAATCGTCGCCTCCGACGCGTCGACCAACTGATCGACGAACACCTCCAACATCGACGGCACAAACGAGACCATCGACACCGACTCCGCCGCCACCACCGACGCCAAATACCCCGGATCCCGATGACCGTCATGAGTAGCCACCACCAACCGAGCACCCACCGCCAACGGAACAAACAACTCCCACACCGACACATCGAACGTCACCGGAGTCTTGAACAACACCACATCAGAACCCGACACCGCATAACGCTCCGCCAACCACGACACCTGATTGACCACACTGCGATGACTGACCGCCACACCCTTCGGCCGACCCGTCGACCCCGACGTGAAAATCACATACGCCGTATTCCCCGACCGCAACGGCGAAACCCGATCCACATCCGAAACAGGAGCATCCGAAAAACCAGACACATCAACAACATCAACCTCGACCACCGGCACCACACCAGCATCGAAACCAACATCAGAAGTACTGACCACACACACCGGCGACGCCGCCGCCAACACATACCCATTACGCTCCGCAGGCTGATCCGGATCCACCGGAACATACCCACCACCAGCCCTGAGCACACCGTAAACCGCAACCAACAAATCAACCGACCGACGAACCGCAACACCCACCAACGACTCCGGCCCCACACCCACCGAAACCAAATACCTGGCAAAACGATTCACCCGAGCATCGAACTCCGCATACGACAACGACACACCCTCGAACGAGAGCGCTACCGCATCCGGAGACGCCGCCACCTGCGCATCGAACCCGTCCAACACCGACACACCCGCAACCTCACGAGCCGTGTCATTCCACCCCTCGAGCACCAACGAACGCTCAACAGAATCCAAAAT
>NZ_JBXAFO010000075.1:0-1696 GCF_058793255.1 Rhodococcus sp. MPR-R1B | reverse complement strand
GGGGATGGCGGTGTCGTTGACGTATGCGACGGATCTGTTCGACGAGTCGACGGTTGCCTCATTTGCTGAACGATTCGGACGAATCCTCACCGCAGCAGCGGCGGATTCGGCTGTTCGCGTTGGCAGTATCGACGTACTTGCTGCTTCTGAGCGCAGCAAACTATTCGAGTGGTCCACTGGCCCCAGTGATGTGTCTGCAACCAAATCCTTGGTGGCGATGTTCGGTGATCAGGTTGAGCGGATTCCCGATTCGGTTGCTGTGGCATCTGATAGCGAATGTCTGACGTTTGCGCAACTTGACGCTCGCTCGAGTTCAGTCGCGGAACGGTTGATCGAAATCGGCGTAGGTCGGGACGATGTAGTCGCCTTGGTCGTACCGAGATCCATCGAATGGATAGTCGGGATGTTGGCGGTGTGGAAGTCCGGTGCGGCATACGGGCCGATAGATCCGTCGTATCCGCAGGATCGAATCGACGCGATTATTGCAGATACAGGCGCCCGATGCGCGCTTAGCGCGCAGCCCTTGGATCTGGCGGTCGACGTCCTGGTGTTCGATGACGTCCAGTTCGGCGTGGACGCTGACAGCGTGCGAGTGGATCACTGGCGGAACGCTGGTGCGGGGGACCGGTTGGGGTATGTCATTTCGACGTCAGGTTCGACGGGTCGTCCGAAGCCGACGTTGGTCCCGATGGCGGGTATTGAGAACACGGTGTCCTGGTATCGCAGCGAATTACCTCAGACCGGTGGCCTTTTGATCGCGTCGTCACCTAGTTTCGACTTGACGCAGAAGAATGTCTGGGCCGCACTGAGCAGTGGACGGACTGCGGTCCTTGCAGGTGAGGGGTTCGACCCTGACGCCATCGTTAGTCGCGTCGCGCAGGGTGACGTCACAGTGGTGAACATGTCGCCCAGCGCTTTCGAAGCGGTCGTGTCTTGTGACGACCAGTCTGCGCTGACCGCCCTGGACGTCGTGTTCCTCGGCGGCGAGTCGATCCGGCTTAATCGTCTGGGCGGCTTGTTGTCGAGCGGCGTGCGTGTGGTGAACAGTTACGGGCCAACGGAGGCGTCGGACGTAGTTTCATTCCACACGGTAACGGCACATGACACGGTCAGTGTTCCGATCGGCACGTCAGTGCCGAATGTAGATCTGTTCATCCTTGATCAGTCGTTGGGCCTCGTACCTCCGGGTGTAGTTGGCGAGTTGTACGTGGGCGGTGTCGGTGTCGGACGCGGATACGGAAAGCGCTCGGCGTTGACCGCCGAAAGATTTGTCGCCAGTCCCTTTGCTGTTCGGGGCTCGGGTGATGTGGGCTCAGGCAGTAGGTTGTACCGGACGGGTGACCTGGTCAAGTGGAACGCTCAGGGCGAATTGGAGTACATCGGTCGTTCGGATTTCCAGGTGAAGTTGCGTGGGCAACGTATCGAACTGGGCGAGATCGAGTCCGCATTGATCGCTCACGACTCAATTGCAGACGCGGTTGTTACCTTGCATACCGATGCCGTCTTCGGTGACAGCCTGATTGCATACGTCATCGGAACTGCGGTGGATTCTTCGGCAGTTCTGAACTCGGCACGAGAAGCCCTTCCGTCGTACATGGTGCCGTCGCAGATCATGGTGCTGGATGCGTTTCCGCTGAATGCTTCGGGGAAGTTGGATCGGAAGTTGTTGCCGGCGCCGGTGTTCGAGGCTGCGGTG
>NZ_JBXAFO010000074.1:0-1841 GCF_058793255.1 Rhodococcus sp. MPR-R1B | reverse complement strand
TCGTTCGACGATGCGGGTGCTGCGGCGGGGATGGCGGTGTCGTTGACGTATGCGACGGATCTGTTCGACGAGTCGACCGTTGCCTCATTTGCTGAACGATTCGGACGAATCCTCACCGCAGTAGCGGTGGATTCGTCGGTGTGTGTCGGTGATGTGGAGTTGTTGGATTCGGTCGAGCGTTCGCTGGTGCTGGATGGCTGGAACGATCAGGTTCGGGTGAAGCCCGAAGTGGATACGACGTTGGTCTCGATGTTCGATGCGCAAGTGCTGGCTCGGGGCATGTCTACTGCGGTGGTGTTCGAAGATCGTAGAGTGTCGTATGTCGACTTGGACGCTGCAGCGAATCGTTTGGCTCGCAAATTGATTGAGTCAGGTGTGGGTCCGGAGTCGTTGGTGGCTGTCCTCCTGCCTCGATCGGTTGACTTGGTCGTGTCGTTGTTGGCGGTGCTGAAGGCAGGTGGTGCCTATCTGCCGATTGATCCGAGCTATCCCGCTGAGCGGATTGCGTTCACGCTCGACGCGGCGCGGCCGGTGTGTGTTTTGGGTGGGGCCGAACTCGATCTCGACATTCCTGTGTTCGACGTCGCGTCCATGGATGTGTCGAAGTACGACGGATCTTCAATCACCGATCATGATCGCGTTGCTCCGCTACGTGATTCGAATAGTGCGTATGTGATCTACACCTCGGGATCGACGGGTCGACCGAAGGGTGTTGCGGTCTCGCATCGCAACGTCGTCGAGTTGTTTGCCAACAGTCAGAGCCGGTTCGAGTTTGACGATTCCGACGTATGGACGTTGTTCCACAGTTACGCATTCGATTTCTCGGTGTGGGAATTGTGGGGGGCGTTGTCATTTGGTGGCACGGTTGTGGTGGTCGATTTCCTCACGTCGCGTTCTCCCGAACAGTTCCGGGAGTTGGTTGCTCGCGAGCGAGTGACGGTACTCAATCAGACTCCGTCTGCGTTCTATCAATTTGCTGAGGCCGACCGAGTAGCGGGTCAAGCGGCGACACCGCTGTCGTTGCGGTACGTGATATTCGGTGGCGAGGCGCTGGACTTTGCGCAGTTGGAACGGTGGTTCGAGCGCCACGACGATCGGTCCCCGCGGTTGGTCAACATGTACGGCATCACGGAGACGACTGTTCACGTGTCGTTCCTCGAGGTGGATGCGGTGTGGGCGCGTGAGGCGACAGCGTCTGTGATCGGACGCGGGTTGGGCGGACTCTCGGTGTTCGTGCTCGATGATCGATTGCGTCCGGCTCCGGTGGGAGTTCGCGGCGAAATGTATATCGCGGGAGAGCAGCTTTCGCGCGGGTATGTAGGACAGCCAGGTCTGACGGCCGGCCGCTTTGTGGCGAATCCTTTTGCGCACACGACTTCCGGTGCGGTGATGTATCGCACCGGTGACGTTGGGCGGTGGAGTGTCGACGGGCAGCTCGAGTATGCAGGCCGCAGCGATTTCCAGGTCCAGTTGCGTGGATTCCGGATCGAGCTCGGCGAGATCGAAGCTGCGCTGTTGCGTGTTGAAGGTGTGGCGCGTGCAGTCGTGCTTGTGCGTTCGGATGCTTCCCTTGGAGATCGTCTCGTGGGGTACGTGGTGCCGGAGTCCGGTGTCGACCTGGTGGTTGCTGATGTCTTGTCATCGGTGGCGCAGTTCCTGACCGGGTACATGGTGCCGGATTCTGTGATGGTGCTCGAAGAATTGCCGTTGACAGTCAATGGCAAGTTGGATCGGAAGTTGTTGCCGGAGCCGGTGTTCGAGAAGGCGGTGTTTAGGGCTCCGGTGACGGCGGTGGAGGAGATCGTCGCGTCGGTCTTTGCCGAGGCGTTGGGTGTTGATCG
>NZ_JBXAFO010000073.1:0-1881 GCF_058793255.1 Rhodococcus sp. MPR-R1B | reverse complement strand
GTGGTGTGGATTCGACGTTGTCGGCGTGGTTCGATGATGCTGCTGCGCGGTTTGGTGATCGGGTTGCGGTGCGGTTCGGTGGCGAGTCGTTGTCGTATGGTGAGTTGTCGGTGCGGGCTAATCGTTTGGCGCGCAGGTTGATTGCTCAGGGTTGTGGTCCGGAGTCGTTGGTGGCGGTGGCGTTGCCGCGGTCGGCGGATCTTGTGGTGGCGTTGTTGGCGGTGGTGAAGTCCGGTGCGGGGTATTTGCCGGTGGATCCGTCGTATCCGGCTGATCGTGTCGAGTTCATGTTGGCTGATGCTGCTCCGGTGGCTGCGATTTCGTGGTCCGGGCGTGAGTTGGTGTTGCCCGCTGGTTTGCCTGTGGTTGATATCGACGCGGTGGATGTGTCGGAGTTCGATGGTTCGGTGGTTTCGGATGCGGATCGTGTTGCGCCGTTGCGGTCGTCGAATGTTGCGTATGTGATTTACACGTCGGGTTCGACGGGTCGCCCGAAGGGTGTGCAGGTTCCGCACACGACGGTGGCGAAGTTGTTTGCGAATACTGAGAGTGTGTACGGGTTCGACGAATCCGATGTGTGGACGATGTTCCACAGTTATGCGTTCGACTTCTCGGTGTGGGAGTTGTGGGGTCCGCTGTTGTACGGCGGCACGTTGGTGGTTGTGGATTATGTGACGTCGCGGTCGCCGGAGCAGTTCTTGGAGTTGCTTGCTGCTGAGCGGGTGACGGTGCTCAATCAGACGCCGTCGGCGTTCTATCAGTTGGCCGAGGCTGATCGGTTGGCGTCGGAATCCGGTCGGGCTGCTGAGTTGTCGTTGCGGTGGGTTGTTTTCGGCGGCGAGGCGCTCGAGCTGCGTCGCTTGTCGGATTGGTACGGCCGCCGCGGTGACTTCGCGCCGACGTTGGTGAACATGTACGGCATCACGGAGACGACGGTGCATGTGAGCCATCGTGTGTTGGATGCTGCGTTGGTGGCGGATGCGTCGGCGAGTGTTGTGGGTCAGGCTATTTCGGGTCTGCAGGTGTTCGTGCTCGATACGCGTTTGGCTCCGGTGCCTGTTGGTGTCGCGGGTGAGATGTATGTCTCTGGTGTTCAGTTGGCTCGGGGTTATCTGGGTCAGGCGGGGTTGACGTCGACGCGGTTTGTGGCGAATCCGTTCAATGCCGGCGAGGTGTTGTACCGCACGGGTGACGTCGCGTCGTGGAACAGTGCTGGTGATTTGGAGTATCTGGGTCGCGCGGATGATCAGGTGAAGATCCGTGGTTTCCGGATCGAGATCGGTGAGATCGAGTCTGCGGTGTTGGCGGATGTGTCGGTGGCGCAGACGGCGGTGGTTGTCCGTGAGGATTCTCCGGGTGATCAGCGGTTGGTGGCGTATGTGGTTCCGGCTGCGGGTGTGAGCGTTTCGGTCGACGATGTCCGCACCGGTGTGGGTTCGTTGTTGCCGGAGTACATGGTGCCGTCGGCGTTTGTGGTGTTGGATTCGATTCCGTTGACGGTGAACGGGAAGTTGGATCGTCGGGCGTTGCCGGTTCCGTCGTTGCAGGTTGCGGTGTTCCGTGCTCCGACGTCGGTGGTGGAAGAGGTTGTTGCGCAGACGTTTGCGGATGTTCTGGGCGTCGAGCGTGTTGGTTTGGATGATGATTTCTTCGCGCTCGGTGGTAATTCGCTGATTGCGACGCAGGTGACGTCTCGGTTGGGTCAGGCGTTGGATGCTTCGGTGTCGGTGCGGGAGTTGTTCGAGGCGTCGACGGTGGAGGCGTTGGCTGCTCGTTTGGGTTCTCATGTCGGTGGCGGTTCACGTGCGGCGTTGACTGCGCAGGTGCGTCCGGTTCGGGTTCCGTTGTCGTTGGCGCAGCAGCGCATGTGGTTCCTCAACC
>NZ_JBXAFO010000072.1:0-2580 GCF_058793255.1 Rhodococcus sp. MPR-R1B | reverse complement strand
TGTCGACGGCCATCGTAAGCTCCCCACTGGCGGCCATTTATGGCGCATTTTGTGGCCATGGTTTCTCCCCGCGTACGGCCAGATAGTTCCCCACCTGCTGTGAGTCAGATTCGGTCCCGGCAACGCTGGGTGGATGAAATCGAGCAGGGAGATCATGGAAATTTTGGAGGCGTACGACCTCACGGGTAGTTATCGGGCGGCGGCGGAGCTGGCTGGGTGTGATCACCACACGGTGGCCCGGTATGTGCAGATGCGCGCTGCGGGGCAGCCGCCGGACCGCCGGCGGCATCGAGCGCGGGCGATCGACGACTTTCTGCCGAAGATCGAGGAGTTGGTGGTCCGCTCGCAGGGCAAGGTCCGCGCGGATGTCATCCACGAACGGATCGTCGCGCTGGGGTTCACCGGCGGTGAGCGGACCACGCGCCGGACGGTCGCGGAGGCGAAGGCCCAGTTTCGGGCTGGTCGGCGGCGAGTGTATCGGCCGTGGGTAACCGAACCTGGGCTGTGGTTACAGTACGACTTCGGTGACGGGCCAACGATTTCCGGCCGGAAGACGACGTTGTTCTGCGCATGGTTGGCGTGGTCGCGATTTCGGGTGGTGATCCCGATCTGGGACAAGACATTGCCGACGGTGGCGGCGTGTTTGGATGCGACATTCCGCCGCTTGGGCGGGGTTCCGGTCTATGTCCTCACCGACAACGAGAAGACCGCGACGATCGATCACGTGGCCGGGATCGCGGTCCGCAATCCGGAGATCGTGGAGGTGGCACGGCATTACGGCACGACGCTGCGGACGTGTTTACCTGCTGATCCGGAGTCGAAGGGAGGAAGTGAGGCGACGGTGCGGATCGCCAAAGCCGACCTGTTGCCGAAGGAGGTGAACCTGCGCGAGCAGTATCACTCTTTCGGTGAGCTCGAGTCGGCTTGCCGGCAGTTCTGCACCGACGTCAACACCCGCGTCCACAGCTCTACTCGGCGGCGGCCGGTCGAGCGGCTGGCCGAAGAGTTGCAGCGGCTGCATCCGCTGCCGAAATCTCCGTTCACCGCGGTGTTCGGCACTACCCGGCGGGTGAACTGGGAGTCGACGATCTCGGTGGAAGGGGTGCGGTATTCGGTGCCGCACACGTTGATCGACACTCGGGTCTGGGCCCGCTTCCATGGTGAGGAGCTGATCGTGACCGCCGTCGACAATGATGGCGGTGCAGTCGAAGTCGCGCGGCACCGCCGCGGCCAACCCGGTTCACCGGTCCTCGACAACGACCACTACCCACCCCGCCCAGACCGCGACGCCGCCGACCGGGTGCCCAAGCCTCGTACCGCCGCCGAGCTCGCCTTCCTACAGTTGGGCCAGGGTGCCAACAGCTGGCTGGTCGAGGCTGCCGCCGCGGGAGCGCGCCGCATCAGGGCGAAGATGGCCGAGGCCGTGGACCTTTCGAAGCTGCACTCCCCGGACGCAGTCGACAGAGCGTTGGGGACGGCGGCGATGACCGGCCGGTTCGCCGATCGGGACCTGATCTCGATCCTCGACTACCAAGTCACCCACGAACACGCTGATCCGGTCCGTCGCAGCGAGAACCACACTCTGCAACCGGGCACCGCCGCCTGGTCCACCTTCGGCCAGACACCAGCGCCGGCCAGCCCAGCCACTACTGACGATGAAAGCGATGACGCCTGATGAGCACCCCTTTGCGCACTGTTACCAGCGCTAACGGCGACCCGTTGGCCGAGGCGATCGACCTGACTAAACGCCTGAAACTGCCCCATATCCGCAGGTCCTTGAGCGATATCATCCCGACCGCGAAAGCCCAACGCTGGGACCCCGCCGAAGTCGTGCGGGTTCTCCTCGCTGAGGAAGCCGCCGGCCGGGACCGGGCGAACCTGCACACTCGCCGCAAACGCGCGGGTTTCCCTACCGGCAAGACCTTCGGCGACTGGGACGAAACGAAATCGTCGATTCCCCGCGCCACCCAGGACGCGCTCCGCACCCTGGAGTGGGTCGGGCGGCGTGAATGTTTCTGCGTCTGTGGGCCTTCGGGAACTGGCAAGTCTCACTTCACCGAGGCACTCGGGCAGGCCGCAGTCGAAGCTGGGCTGGCGGTGTCTTGGTTCACCATCGAAGACCTCGGTGCCCTGGTCCGCCGGCACCGTGCCGACGACTCCATCGCCCGAGCCCTGACGAGGATCATCCGCTCCGACCTGATCATCGTCGACGACATCGGTCTGCTCCCGGTCTCTGAAGACGCCGCCGAAGGATTCTATCGCCTCGTCGACGCTGCCTACGAACGCCGAGCGATTGCCGTCTCAAGCAACCTGCACCCCTCCGGCTTCGACGAGATCATGCCCAAAACATTGGCCACCGCCACCGTTGACCGGCTCCTGCACCATGCGCACGTCGTCGTCACCGACGGCGACTCCTTCCGCCTCACCGAAGCCACCACCGGCAAGGGGGTGAAGCCCTTCAGCTAACCCAAATCAGAAAGCGGGTGGGGAAAAACAACTGGCCGCCACCGGGGAGAACCCGTGGCCACCAGCGGGGAGAACTACTGGCCGCCTACGGGGAGAACTTCGTGGCCATTGACA
>NZ_JBXAFO010000071.1:0-2816 GCF_058793255.1 Rhodococcus sp. MPR-R1B | reverse complement strand
GCGGCTTTGCAGGCTGCTGTGTCGGATGTTGTTGCGCGGCATGAGGTGTTGCGGACGGTGTATCCGGAGGTCGACGGCGTCGGATACCAGCAAATCGTCTCGGTCGATCGGGTAGAGCTGGACCTGACACCGGTTCCGGTCTCGGAAGCCGACGTGATGTCGGCGGTGGTCGGATTCATGTCGAGTGGTTTCGATGTCACGGTGCAGGTCCCCGTACGCGCGCGTGTGTTTGTGGTGGCACCTGACGAGTACGTGCTGGTGTTCGTTGTTCATCACATCAGTGCGGATGGCTCGTCGATGGGCCCGATGACGCGAGATCTGATGGTTGCCTACATGGCTCGATCCGCGGACGCTGTGCCGTCGTGGGCGCCGCTGGCAGTGCAGTATGCGGATTACGCGTTGTGGCAGCGTGAGGTGTTGGGTTCGGAAGATGATGCGGCGTCGTTGATTTCGCGTCAGGTCGAGTTCTGGTCTCGGGCGTTGGCGGGGTTGCCGGACCAGTTGGTGTTGCCCTGGGATCGTCCGAGGCCTGCGGTCCAGGCATTCGACGGCGGGCAGGTTCCCGTGGTGATCGGTGCGGACCTGCATCGCCGTCTCGTGGATGTCGCGCAGCAGAACAATTCGACGCTGTTCATGGTGGTGCATGCCGCCCTGGCGGTGGTGTTGGCTCGATTGTCGGGTACAGAAGACATCACAGTCGGCACACCGATTGCCGGTCGAGGCGAGAGAGCGTTGGACGATCTGGTCGGGATGTTCGTCAACACGTTGGTGTTGCGGACATCCGTTGATGCCGGCGTTTCGTTTACTGATCTTCTCTCTCGTTCGCGTGAGGCGGATTTGGCGGCGTTTGCGCATGCGGATGTGCCGTTCGAGCGTTTGGTGGAGGTGCTCAATCCGGTTCGGTCGACGGCGTATCATCCGTTGTTCCAGGTGGGGTTGTCGTTCCAGAACTTGGCGGAGTCGACTTTCGAATTGAGTGGTTTGACGCTTTCCGGTGTCGAGTACGAGAGTGGAACTTCGCAGTTCGACCTTCACTTGATCGTGACCGACCACTATGACGGTGGGGCGGCTAGTGGAATTTCCGGCACTATGACGTTCGCGTCGGCTTTGTTCGACGAATCGACGGTGTCCGGGTTTGTGGATCAGTTCGTGCGCGTTCTGACTGCGATTGCAGACGACGTCGAAACTGTGATCGGTGATATCGATCTGCTCACCGATACAGATAAAAGCCTGGTCGAGCGAGCAGGGCACGGTGTGCGTCGTGCTGGTGTTTCGGGGACGTTGGTGGATTTGTTCGACGGGCAGGTGGTTCGTGGTGCGGATCGTGTTGCGTTGGTGTGTGGTGGTGTCGAGCTGTCGTATGGTGAGTTCGATGCGCGGGTGAATCGTTTTGCGCGGTATTTGATTTCGGTGGGTGTGGGGCCGGAGTCGTTGGTGGCGTTGGCGATGCGCCGGTCGGTTGACCTTGTGGTGGGTATGTATGCGGTCGCCAAGGCTGGTGGCGGGTATGTTCCGGTGGATCCGGATCAGCCGGCGGATCGTACGGCGTTCATTCTCGAGGCCGCTGCTCCGGTGTGTGTGGTCAGTACCTCTGATGTTGGTTTCGATGCTGGCGCGGTGCCGGTGGTCGAGGTTGATGTTGTCGATGTGTCTGGTTTTTCGGGTGCGCCTGTCTCTGATGCGGATCGTGTTGCGCCGTTGCGGCCTGAGAATACGGCGTATGTGATTTTCACGTCGGGTTCGACGGGTCGGCCGAAGGGTGTGGCGGTTTCGCATGCGGCTGTGGTGAATCAGTTGCTGTGGAAGCGTGAGGCTTTCGGTCTTGATCAGGATGATGCGGTGTTGCTCAAGACTGCGTCGACGTTCGATTTGTCGGTGTGGGAGTTTTGGTCTGCGTTGGTTTCGGGTTCTCGGTTGGTGATCGCGAAGGTCGGCGGTCAGCAGGATCCGCAGTATCTGCTCGATGTGATGGCTGTGTCGGGTGTGTCGACGTTGCATGTGGTTCCGTCGATGTTGGAGGCGTTGGCGGCCACTGGTGGTGGTGTTCTTCCGTCGGGGCTTCGTCAGGTGTTGGCGATCGGTGAGGCGTTGCCTGCTGATCTGGCGCGGCGTGTGCGTGTGGCGAATCCTGATGTGCGGTTGTTCAATTTGTATGGTCCGACGGAGGCGGCGGTGTCGGTGACCTCGCATGAGGTGACCGATGGTGATGTGTCGTCGGTGTCGATCGGGTCGGCGGAGTGGAATACGCAACTGTTGGTGTTGGATTCGCGGTTGCATCCGGTTCCGGTCGGTGTTGCGGGTGAGTTGTATCTTGCGGGTGCGCAGTTGGCTCGGGGGTATCACGGTCGGGTGGATTTGTCGGCGGAGCGTTTCGTTGCCAATCCGTATGGCGGCGCGGGTTCGCGGATGTATCGCACGGGCGATGTGGTGTCGTGGAATCGTTCGGGCGAGCTGGAGTATGTGGGGCGCAGCGATTTCCAGGTGAAGTTGCGTGGATTCCGGATCGAGCTCGGTGAGATCGAGGCGGCGTTGGTTGCTGTCGATTCGGTGGGTCAGGCGGTGGCCGTCGTGCACGAGGACGCGCACGCCGGTGAGATGTTGGTTGCGTATGTCACTGCTTCGTCCGGGTCCGATGTCGATGTCGACGTTGTTCGTGAGGTGTTGTCGGCGGGTCTGCCCTCGTACATGGTGCCGTCGCAGATTCTGGTGCTCGAGGAGTTCCCTCTCAATATCAATGGCAAGTTGGATCGGAAGTTGTTGCCGGCGCCGGTGTTCGAGGCTGCGGTGTTTAGGGCTCCGGTGACGGCGGTGGAGGA
>NZ_JBXAFO010000070.1:0-3292 GCF_058793255.1 Rhodococcus sp. MPR-R1B | reverse complement strand
CCACCCGCGTCGCAATCAGCGAATTACCACCCAAAGCAAAGAAATCATCATCGAGACCCACACGATCAACACCCAACGCCTCGGCAAAGACCGACGCGACGATCTCCTCCACCGCCGTCACCGGAGCCCTAAACACCGCAGCCTCGAACACCGGCGCCGGCAACAACTTCCGATCCAACTTCCCCGAAGCATTCAGCGGAAACGCATCCAACACCATGATCTGCGACGGCACCATATACGACGGAAGGACTTCTCGTGCCGAGTTCAGAACTGCCGAAGAATCCACCGCAGTTCCGATGACGTACGCAATCAGGCTGTCACCGAACACGGCATCGGTATGCAAGACAACAACCGCGTCCGCAACTGAGTCGTGAGCGATCAATGCGGACTCGATCTCGCCAAGTTCGATACGTTGCCCACGCAACTTCACCTGGAAATCCGAACGACCGATGTACTCCAACTCCCCAGATGAATTCCAGCGCACAAGATCGCCTGTGCGGTACATCCGGTCGCCAACAGCCCCGAACGGATTCGCCACGAACCTGTCCGCAGATAGGTCGGCCCGTCCATGGTAACCACGGCTCAGCTGCGGCCCAGCCAGATATAACTCGCCCGAAACACCCACCGGCACCATGTTCAGCGCGGAATCGAGCACAGCGACTCCTGTACCTGCAACAGGTTCACCGATAGGTACCCGCGAAAACTCGCTAACTGCCTCCCAAGCAGTAACTACTTCGACCTCCGCCGGCCCATACCAGTTGTGCAGTTCCGCTGCCCCATACGCAGCGAACTGACGCACGGTAGCAGCACTCAATGCCTCGCCAGCAACGAACACCCTGCGTACCGAGTCACTCATCGGCGCTGAAATCGCGGACATGTACGCGTTCAGCATCGACGGAACGAAATGCACCGTCGTTACGCGATGCTCCTCGATGGTCTTCGCAATGTAATCGGCGTCTCGGTGTCCGTCCGGAATCGCAATGACCAGCCTGGCACCGGTCTGAAGGGTCCAGAACAATTCCCACACCGATATGTCGAACGTGATAGGTGTCTTGTGCAAAACCACGTCAGACTCGTCCAGTCCGTATCGCATTTGTGCCCAGAGCAACTGATTTACCGTCGCACGGTGCGTAAGAGTTACGCCCTTCGGTCTTCCTGTGGAGCCTGACGTAAAGATCAAGTACGCAGTGTTTTCCGGCCGCAGCGGAAGGTGTCGATCTTGGTCCGCAACCGCACGTGCAGACACGGTTCTCAAGTCCAGCGCGCAGACATCTACTACTTGTCGGCCCGCGGATTCGAATCCGTCGCGTTCGGTAGTCAGTATAAGCAGAGGCGCTGCCGTCTCCACTATGTGCGCGATTCGATCGGCCGGGTGATCGGGGTCGATCGGAACGTAAGCACCACCTGCTTTAAGAACAGCATATAGCGCGACCACCAACTCGACGCTTCGCGATATAGCAACTCCGACAAATACTTCCGGACCAACTCCGACAGAGATCAAATACCGGGCGAGCTGGTTGACGCGTGCATCGAACTGTCCGTACGACAATTCTGTCTCATTGAACGAGATCGCAATCGAATCCGGTGTGCATACGACTTGCTTGTCGAACAACGAAACGAGCGTCTCGTCTACACAATCAACAGACTCGTGCGAAACAGCCTTAGACACAAGCTGTTTGCGCTCCTCGGAAGAGAGAATCTCGATCGCGGCCAGGCACACCGTGGACGTCGAGGTAATCGCCTCCAATATCCGAAGTAAACGATCGACGATTGCCTGAATCGTCACCCCATCAAACAGGTCGGTCGCATAGTCGAACGACCCGTAAAGTCCTGCAGGAACGGCATTTTCAGTCGCACGCTCCGACAAAGTGATCTGCAGATCGTATTTCGCTGTACCAAGATCGGCCTCGACTGCTGCTACCGATAGACCCGGCAGTTCGAAGCGATTCTGTTCAAAGTTTTGGAACACAAGCAATACTTGAAACAGGGGTGAATGGGCAGTCGAACGAAGCGGATCCAGTTCGTCCACGAGCCATTCAAAGGGGACAGCAGAGTTGGCAAACGCAGTGAGATCATTTTCCCGCACCTCGCGCAAAAATGATTCGAAACTTGCAGCATGGTCAAGCCTCGTTCGCAGCGCAAGAGTGTTAACAAACATTCCGACAAGTTGATCGAGCGCCGCTTCCCCTCGACCGGCAACTGGTGTTCCCACGACAATGTCGGCGGAGTTGCTCAGCTTCGAGAGAAGTATCGCAACCGCAGCATGAACCACCATAAAGATGGTTGCGTTATTCGTCTTCGCCAATCTTAAGAGATCGGTATGTAGCTCCGCCCCGATTTCGAATTCGAACGCTTCTCCTCGCATCGACTGTACAGCCGGTCGCGGCCGGTCGGAGGGCAACTCAAGGACAGTCGGAATGTCCGCCAGTTGCGTGCGCCAGTATGCAATCTGCTTATAAGCAACCGACTTCGGGTCATCCACGCTACCGAGAACATCTCGTTGCCACAACGCGTAATCCGCATACTGCACCGCCAACGGTGCCCACCCCGGAACCTCACCCCGAGAACGAGCCTCGTACGCAACCATGACATCACGACCCAGTGGTGCAATCGACGAGCCGTCGCCCGCGATGTGATGGATAACAACAACGAACACGTGAGTATTGCTATCCAGTGCAAACAATTTGACACGCACCGGGGCTTCGGCTTTGACATCAAAACCGCGCTGCACAATCTCCGACACGTGAATCATCACGGAGCCCTTATCCACGACAACCGGATTCAGATCGAGTCGCAGGTCGGTTGCTGGCAAGACAACCTGCATCGGCCCTTCTGAATCAGTTGGGTACCAAGTCCTTAACGACTCGTGCCGTGACAAAACGTCCCAAACCGCTGCTTGCAGTGCCTCGATATTGAGTTCGCCGATCAATTGAATCGCAAGCGGCACGTTGTAGACGGCTGAGTGCGGATCCAGCTGGTTCAAGAACCACATCCGCTGCTGCGCCAACGACAACGGAATCCGCTCCGGACGCACCATCGCCGTCAACGCCGCCCGCGCACCCGAACCGACCTCCGACTCCACCCGCGCAGCCAACAACTCCACCGACGACGCCTCGAACAACACCCGCACCGGAACCTGCGCATCCAACGCCTGCCCCAACCGAGCCGCCACCCGCGTCGCAATCAGCGAATTACCACCCAAAGCAAAGAAATCATCATCGAGACCCACACGATCAACACCCAACACCTCGGCAAACACCGACGCGACGATCTCCTCCACCGCCGTCACCGG
>NZ_JBXAFO010000069.1:0-3503 GCF_058793255.1 Rhodococcus sp. MPR-R1B | reverse complement strand
ATCACCCCACAACACTCACGCAAGGTGGTTAATTTTCGTCCGACGACATCCGTTCAGTTTTCACCCGTCGTCGACACGACCAAATACTCGGACGAATTTGAGCCTTGGAAGGCGATAAGGCTACCGACTCCAATGCGTGTAAGTCGTTCGTGATCAAGTGCTTCTGCCCAGACACTAGCGGTATCGACGCGGAAAACTCGTCCTAGCGCCACATTCGGGGGGAACGCCAATGTCGAATCAGTCATACACCAACTACTTCCTTCAGTAGATGCTCAAGCTCCCAGAGTGGGAGATCAAGTTCGAGCATGTCGATTCCACGCCGAATCCGGCAACTATTGTCATCCGTACCTGCTTCGATACCGATGGCAGTCGAATTTAGGGAAAGGTAATCCTTGGCGTTCGGGGTGAGCACTCTGCTCAATATCACTGCTGGCACCTGCGCAAACCGAGGACGAAGGTGAGTCTGCAGGTGTTCGTCGTTGAATCCGTACCCTACAAAGAAGAGCGCAGAAGCCTTGTCGATCGCCTCATTAGCCCGATTCCGATGAGCATCGAACGGTGCCTCGTAACCGAGTCGGTACTTACTACCGCCTGGTGCGATGATTCGCCGGGCACCCGGAACGGTCAGGTCACTGCGGTAGTGCTGGTCATCTTGACTGAACCAGTCGAGGCTTCCGTGCGGCTTGGAAAGCCGAATGTGGGGGTGCGAAGTCAGCGACACCGTTCTGGACCGGCCCACAACAGTCTGAACGCGATATAGCTCTCCGAGACTCTTAGTGGCGTCCAGTCGGCCAACGGTGTGACCGTAGAACATTGAATCCACGCGCACGGCTGCTCGAGCCGCATGAACCTCGACCAGTCGGTCATAGTTTGTAGTGACGACGTCCACTAGAGGGGCAGCCTGGAGGATATGGCCGAACAGTCTGCCGAACGAAGAGACCATGGGATCTGCGAGAATGTCAGCGATAGCTGCTTTTTCGGATTCTTGAATGCATCCAACGATCAGTTCAGTGATCAGCTCAACCAATTCCTCCGGAGCGGTGCCAGCCTCAAGTGCGGCTTCAAGGCCGGCCATCGCGATGAGTTCTCCTGCGATTCGATTCCATTCGACGCCGCACGATGCGGGGAGATCCGCAAGGCGACCGGGAACCTCTGCCAGGAGGTGCCCGGCGAGAGCCCCCATCCCGGGTAATCCGTGGGCACATGAGGCACCACTACCGATTACGATGACTGTGCCACGTTGGAACAATCCCTGCACGTACGAGTAGACGCTGTCTTGCGTGGTCGCCATGTTCCGCCTTCCCGGGCTTCGATTGCCGGGACGGCATATCGCCACTAAATCCTGACGCAAATGACAATAGCGCCCTCGCACGGTGATACGCGCACACGGTAGGCGGTTCGTCCCACGTTGGATCGTTCACGGTTCAGCGCCCGACGCAGCGGCGCATTGAGATCAATAATGTTGTGGGAGAATAAGAAACGCGAATCCACTGCGACGAGCAGACCTCGGACGTACACCGTCCGCCGTCACTGTCTGGGCGGGTTCAAGCACTTCCCCGAAACGGGTCTGTTCGAGGGGAAGGTCTCCGGAGAATTTGAGAACAATTCCTTTGCTGCCTCGACATCGGTATCTGCGATACCCGTGGTCCTGACGACGGTACCCGCCATCTGTGGGTCGACCGGTGCAGTCACCAACGCGTGCAAGGTGACGATATCGCCGAAGTCTGGCTTGGCTTGTCTCCCTGTGCTGATGTCGCCGTGTGCACTATGTAACGTCACACTGACATCGTTGCGTTCGAAGACTGCGAGTGCATCTTTGAGGCCGATACCGAACTGGCCGATGACATCCTGATGGTGCTGTTTCTCTGCCCTTTCGTTCTGGGTGAGGTGTTGGTAGCGCAGTCCTCGTCCGAAATCCCGAATCTCCCACTACGCACCCACGATTGCAAGAATTCTGGCTGCCGGGGCCAGCGAGACGAGGAACCGAGACTTCGTCCTGAGCGCGCGACTCTCGGGATGTCCGCCGCACGTAGTGCTTTTGCGTCATCTCCTACCGCACGCGATCGGACCGGTTGTCGTTCAGGTGACTGTGCTCACCGGTCTGACCTTTCTCGCGCAGGCCGCCCTCTCGTTCCTCGGGTTGGGTATACAGCCGCCCACTCCGAGTTGGGGCGGTGACTTATCCGATGCGTACCTGCACATCTTGAGCGCCCCACAACAGATTCTCCCCTCCGGCATTCTGATTTCACTGGTCGTCCTGGCCGTCTACCGAGTGGGTGATGCCGTCCGAGACCGCATGTACGTCAAAGGGAGATAGCTTACGAAGATCCCGCACCCAGTCCGACTTCTCGACCACCACACCACCCGCATGAAGGAATACCGATGACCTTGATCGCACCAGAAACTGCGCGCCGCGTCTTCCGTGGAGCCGAACCGATACACGGCATGATCTACTTCACTCCATTCGGCGCGGAAGCCTATGCTGCACTGGGCTTTACGCATCCTCGAATGGGGTACTTCGCTTCGCGGTCCGCACCCATGGGTGCAGTAACGGCAGAAGTCACCATCGCTACCTTCTTCAACTTCAACCCCGAACTGGTACACGCGGTCCTGCCGAATGCCTGGACGATCGCCACCCCCGAACAGATCTTGGCCGCTCGACTCGACGCTGTCGACCGTTCGCTGCGCAAGGCATGGGGAGAACATGTCGACGGCGCCGAGGTTCGAGAAGCCGCCGAACTCGCACGTCGAGCAGCGGAGCGCGCATGCAACAGACCGCAAGGTCGGCCGCTGTTCGGTGGACACGCATCCCTACCGTGGCCAGAAGAGCCCCATCTCGTGTTGTGGCATGCCCAATCCTTGCTCCGGGAATATCGCGGTGATTCTCATGTCGCCCTACTTCACACCGAAGGGCTCAACGGTGTCGAAGCGCTGGTAGTTCACGCCGCCACCGGCGATGTTCCTGCTGCTGCTCTGCAAATGAGCCGGGCATGGGACAACGATCAGTGGGCGGAAGGCGTCGAAAGTGTGCAGGCGCGTGGATGGCTCGAAGACGGCCCCGAGCTTCACCTGAACGAGGTGGGTCGCGATCGCCGGCAGAGGGTTGAGCATCAAACCGATGTGCTGGGGTCGTACCCGTACGAGGCGATCGGCGAGACCGGATGCAGTCGGCTGATCGAAATCTCGGAACGTCTCTCCGGTGAAGTGATCGATGCAGATCTCGGATTTCCGGCAGCACTGGCAGCACGTCGCCGATTGCGTGCGTGACAGCAGGTCGTGAGTGTCGGACGTGGCTGGTGGTGATACGACGAGGGTGTCACCACCAGCCCCTTCACACGATTGTCGCCGAAATCGGCTGCGCCCCGAATCTGCACAGTGAGAAGGCATCCGGATGAGACTGCCGTTGTGCCGAATTCCCGCTCCGTTTAGGTGATGATGGCTTGATGTGGAAACAGGCACTCGGGTTTGCTTTGTTCGGTGCGACCGTTGCCATCGTCACGGCG
>NZ_JBXAFO010000068.1:0-3753 GCF_058793255.1 Rhodococcus sp. MPR-R1B | reverse complement strand
GGACAGGAGACCGGATGATCACATTCACGCCCCTTGCTTCCAGTGAACTTCGCCTGCGAATCGACCTCTCCAAACCCACTCTTTGGTGTGCCCACCACAATCTCGATCGGATGGGGCGACCCGCGCCACGTACTTGGAGACGGGATCGCACGCGACCTTCACGGAATCGACTGTTAGACCTAACATTTCGAGGGCAGTCCGCCTTAGGAACTGGCAGTCGCTGCATGCTGAGCGCCTTCCGTGGACAGCACTCCGAGGTGCCAGTCGGTGAGAATGTCGTCGATCGCCACCGTGATGCTCTGTTGGGTGTTCATCGGCTGGGGAGCGGCGACCGCTCCAAGGAGCGTCGTACAGCTTGCTTGCGAAAACCGTTGCGCGGCTTCATTGTCATGCAACTCCCCGTTAGATTGCTGTAGCGACCAGTGCCTCAACCATGTCAGTCCATTCTCGATAGGCGACGGCAGATCCGGCGATCCCTCACCCCGCGCTAAGCCTTAGCCCTGCTCGCGGTCGAAGATTCGCGATCACAGCTTCGGCACACGCTCAGTCAGAAATGTCGGCTGGTCGATCGACAACTGCACGGACTCGGCTCTGGTAGCGGCTGCCTTTGGTCGTTCTTGAGAAGATCCCTTAGCAATTTCTCACGCTGCTGCTCGTCCATCTTTGTAGGAATCACGTGGTCGATCTGGATGTCGAGGAAATCTTTGGGCTTCCTACACCAGTGGCATGCACCGCCCCTGGCGTTGTAGAGGGCAAAACGCAATGACTTATTCTTCTCACTGTCAGTGCTGTAACGGACCTCAGTGTTCACAAACAGCTTCCATTCAGTGTGCCCCATATTTACCGGGTGTGTGCATTGAATCGCACGGGCGAGTCCGGGGACGAATTCGCCCTGCGTTTCCCGGAGCGGGACCGCCCGAAACAGTTGACACCGTGCCCGGCCAACAAGTGAACAGCCCCAAATCGCCTCCACCACACACGAACAGTTGTGTAGCGGTATCAATTCCGGTCGATTCGGCGATCTTCATCGTCTCCACCGCCACAGTCGTCACGTGCTTGATCAGATCAACGATGTGGGTCGGGTCGTCGAACAAGCCCTTGGGGTCGTTTACGATGCCGGACGCTTGTAGGTCTTGACCTGGTATCGGCTATGATACCGGCCAGTGCCGAGCGGACCCGAGCATATACTGCTCAGCCTCCTCTAGGATGTCGAGCCGTTGCCTACCCTGACGAATTCATCGCCAGGCCAAGTCCATCTCGGCGATGAGCGTGTCGATCTAGGCCGCGATTCTGCTTGAGGCGCAGACAGATCGGGGGACTTGGATGGCGATATCGGTACCGTCGGCGGTGGCGGAAATCTATCACCCTACGTGTAGATCAGGCGACCTTCGTGTAGTCCGCCCGACCCGAGATCCACTGACCCGAAGCCGAGGTGAGTGCCATCACCCCAAGTCAAAGCACTGAACGAAAACGACTTCACCATGACGAACCTCGTAACTCGCTCATCTCACATCGAGACGAGCGAGACCGCAACCGTGGGCTCCCATCAACGGGTCACTGCATTGGTCGCTAGTATCTTCTGATGGAACAGCGCGAATACTTGATCGAAGTGAGCTGCATCGAGGACCAACAACCAGTTCGAAAGTACCTACGGGAAGAAGGACTATCCCCTTCCTCCGCCAGTGAAGAGTGGATAATCGAAGCGACAGGGCCAGATAAACGTCAGTTCGACGCCGAGTATCTAGCGGTCCGTTCGACACTCTCAAGATCTGAAATGGGCTTGAAAATCGCAGGGCACGAATGGAACGTTCAGGTAATTGACGAACGCGAAGCCAAGACCTATCCAGCCACTAAATAGCCAAGTGCCTTCCGAGTAGAAGCTCAACATGCCAATGATGCCACGAAACATTTGTTCCCGCCCCGCTTCAGTTGAGTTCCGTGGAGTCGCGATATTTGACCTCAGGCTACGGGTTGGCGTCTGAAGTGTACGTTCTCGAATTCGATCGAAGTCAGCATCCCGAGGGCACTGTGCCAACGTAAACGCCTCGTCGCTCCTGGTCACTCCACTACGGGCAATCTCGCAGCACGGAGCGTGTCGAGTAGTCATGGCCCGCTCGACGGACCGCCGACCGCTGGAGCCTGCTGTCGTCACCTCATGGCTTCCTTCGCAGTGTCAATACCAAGGAATAGTGACTTCACAACGGTTGACTCTGATCGGCAGGCCCGCCGCAGTGCCCGCCGGCGGGTTACGTTCGCCCGCATCGGGACCGACACCGCAACAGACGGTTTCAGTTCATATGCACAGTGCACGCTTCATGCACGTACATCCGTGAACGCCCACCGTAGAGGCTCAGTTTCCAGGCTGGGCATGCAGGCTCCCGACGATTACATCCCATCCAGATGGCTTCGTCCTTGCATCAGCCGCCCCTCCGCACTTCCGGGAATGAGGCGGGCGAGTTTGAGCCGACCGCGCGCCCAGTTCACCAGGTCTGCCGGATACAGCTCGACCAACGTGAGGTTATGTTCAGCGGCGAGGAGGCGTTTGCGTACCGTCTTGGCGTCGTATTTCGGGTCGCCGGCAAGGCCGAAATACTCAATCCAGATATCACCTACCTTGAAGTCGGCGCGCATCAAGCTGCCTGGATACCGAGGTTCCTTCTCGTGCGGAATGCGTTCCGCGGTCAGCCAGTCGTCAATGGTCCTCTCGCCAAGCGAAGTACACACGTGCCCATCCGCCGCG
Organism: Rhodococcus sp. MPR-R1B; assembly: GCF_058793255.1. Taxonomy (NCBI): domain Bacteria; kingdom Bacillati; phylum Actinomycetota; class Actinomycetes; order Mycobacteriales; family Nocardiaceae; genus Rhodococcus; species Rhodococcus sp. MPR-R1B. Next base: position 1,013 of record NZ_JBXAFO010000068.1, on the reverse strand, counting down.
ACTGACCTGATCCCCCGCGCCATCTTCTGGGTACCGTTGGGCAGCACGCTGGCTGCTATCAGGAGCCCTAACCATGAGCCGAACTCTGCCTTTACAGATGCGATGTCCGGTTGTGTCATTCCAAGCTCAAGCAGCTCGCGTCGCAGGTCGGCGGACATGCCTGCGAACGGCTGCCCGCTCGAAAGGATCCCTTGGGGAGGCACGGATCCAAAGAGCGAAGCCAAGCGAGTGGCATATTCGATCATCGCCGAACGAGTCGTCGCCGCTGACTCCGGCACACCGTAACACCCATTTTGGGAGCATTCCTGGCAGAAATCGATCGCGTCGACACCGCCAAGCCGGTCGACTGCCCACGGTGCGACTTGCGACTCGGAGAAGCCCGATTTGCATAGTACGCAACGCTTCTCCTGCGGCCGCCGGATTAACGACTCCAACCCGAGTGCCTGTGCTCGTGCGACACCGAAGTACATGACGAGGTTGTAGTGGGCATACTGAACGCACAGTGAGTCCGCTTCCCGCCATCGTTCGTATGTGTCGGGCACTGTGATCGCCTCGATCGCGGGGTGAAGCCTCCAGTGGTACAACCATGCGGATGTTTTGATTTGCTCCGCGAGAACCGCGTCTTGCTCGGCGCCCCACCAGCGGAGCACGTGAGGGTTTGCTGCCCACTCAGCCGGAACGTGCGGGACCGCATAATCATGTTTAGTCATCGTTCTCCTTGGACAGCACAACAGCACTCCTTGTTTGTCTGCGCAACATCAATATTGGTTACGTGCCGTCGCGGGCCTAGGTAGAAGCCTGCACCGTCGACCTCAACTGGTAGATGCAGCGAGGCTCCGGGCGCCATCTCGGGCACGGCCGCGTTGCCGTCGTGCGGACCCGGTGGAATGGCGCACAATTTTTTGCGCCGTACAACGGCGTAGACGTTGCAGCACACTAGTTGTACGAGGCACGGACGTTGGTTACGCGATGCTGGCGATAAGCAGCGGGCGGTCGTCCTCCGCGTGTTGAAT
>NZ_JBXAFO010000067.1:0-3849 GCF_058793255.1 Rhodococcus sp. MPR-R1B | reverse complement strand
TTCTCTGAACAAGAATTCTAGCTTGGCAATCATGTGGAAGTCCTTCCGGAGATCGATCCGAATCCAGGCATTCCGAGGTCAGTTGTTGCCGATCCTCGTTTCATCGTGGCATCGACCTGTGCGAGCTTGTCCTTGACTCCGGTGTAGCTGACCTGCAGTCCTTCGACTTCTCCCAGCCAGCCTTCCTGTTTGGCTTCGATGATGCGGGCTTCGAGGTTGTCTCGGATTTCTTCGAGCCTGCCTCGCTGTGTTGGATCCGGCCGCAGGAGTGAGCATCTGACGCAAGCATGCTCGTGGATGCAGGGTGTGCCGAACGTCCGTGCGCAGGTCCCGACCGATACTTTCCGCTTCTCGAAATGAGACAAGAACGCATCCCATTCATCGTCGGTCGGTGTCCGGTATTCCTCGCTGGGCCTCATCGAACGACGACGCGCGATGAACGCTCGGTGCGCTTCTATAGTTTCCGAGGGGTAGACGGCCTTGTAGCCCATCGTCGTGTCAATTGTCTTGTGCCCGCAAATAACCTGTGCGATATGGGGTGGCAGGCCGTTCATGATCGCGTCGGTGACGAATATTCGCCGGAAGTCGTGGGGCTGAAACATCAACGGATCGCCACTGGCATCGGTGAGAGCTGCCACGGTGAGCGCATTGATGAGGAGCTTGCGGACGAAACTCGGTGGGATCGCTCGGCGTTCGTTTCCGATTCCCCGCTGAAAGAGCAGCGGCATCGGCGGATTCCACAGCTTCTCCTGCGTATCGTAGGCAGCCACGAGAGGTATCGATCCGTTGGGTTGCCGCGAACGCTGAACGACCGCACTGAGGACTTCCGCGAGCTCGGGACTGACCAAGATCAGCCGCTCGGTATCGGTCTTCGATGGAGCTATCTGCAGCAGCGGAACCAGTTCACCGGTACTGGGTAGTCGGTATTCGGTGATGCTGTGGTGACTGAGCTCGAGGAGCTCTTCATGACGGATACCGCTGAGCCGCAACACTTCGATGGTGGCGAATGCCCAGAATGCTTCCTCGTCCTCGTAGGTGAGATCGCGACGAACACCGCTGACAGTATTGTCGGCCCATACGACGCGGCCGGTTCCCCGACGGATCAAGGATCGTCGCAGTTCTCCGTCGGTTCCCGCGATCACCTCACCTGGTTCGGTGTTCTGCGCCGCAACGAGTAGTGCCGCTGCGGCCGCGCGGCGGTCAGCGGCGGACCGAACCAACTGAGACAGGACAGGCAACCGCTCGCGGGTGCGTTGGTCCATCCGCGCTTTGCGGTGTTTGAGTTCCTTGCCTCTTTTGACCTCGCCGTCACTGATCGGGCAGGGCGCCACCCACTGCGCCCAGCGGGACGGATCTTCGACGGCCCAGTGCGCGAGGTCGAGATAGAACGCGCGCACTTGCAACAGATTGTCTTTGTAATTCTTTCGGGGCGAAGTTGTTTCGTGCTTTCGTCCCGCCGCGTCGACGGCGGTGCGTGTGATCGATCTCAGGTCGTCCTTCCATGCGCGGGCGACGTCAGGCGGCAGGTGCAGGGTGTCGATACCGGGGGCGAGTGTCTCGACGCGGCTCCAGAACAGCCCGGCAAGTCCTCGGGCACGAGAGTTGAGGCTGGTGTAGTCCAGCGCGGGTTGACGCTCGCGCAGATAGTCGATGAGCAGATCTCGGATCGGTTGGTTCTCGATCGGGTAGCGGTCGACGAGTTGTTCGATCGTCAGCTGTCCGACCGGAGCGCCGAACGCGCGGATGCTGTGTGGTGCGTCCTCGGGAAAGATGCCCATCGCACGTAGTCGCAGGTAGAAATCGATCTTCTTCTGACCGCGGCGGGAGTGCACCTGCGCCATCGTGTCGATCAGCTCCACACAATCGCCGACAGTGATCTCTGCGACAGTCCCGCCTTTGGATACCAGCAGGGTCGCGATTCTGGTCGCTGCGATTCGTGCATCGTCTCGCGAGGTATCCGGCTGAGTGGCAGCAAGCTCGTCCAACCGCGCGAATCCGTCCGGATCTCGCAGCTTTGCCATCATCGGCGCGAGAAACGGGTGCGCCCGGGAGAGCATCCACGACAGCTGTGGCCGGATCACGTCCAGGCACAGCAACATCAGCAGTCCTGCAGCCAGGTCGTTGCGATCGTGTCTGACAGGGCGCCCGTGTCCGGCAATCCATTCCACCGGGAGATCGGCCCATGAGGCTGTCGCGCCGTAACGAGATCCGCGGATGTTCTCGGCGCCGCTGGCGAGCCACCGGGCTTGCCAGGTATCGCCGGGCACCGAAGCCAACCAGGTCAGTATCTTGATCACGCCTCGGTGCCGTCCGGCTCGGGTGGTGACCGCAGCCTCGGCAAGCACCGAGCAGTTCAGTCGGGCCTCGACAGCTTCGGCAGAGGCAGCGGTGTGCGGCCACCAGAGTTCAAATTCGCGTGGTGGAAACTGTTTGTGCAGTTGGTGAATCCTCGAATGTGGCACCGGTGTGACCTCGAAGCGTTCCGGGCGGGTCATGTGCTTGACGGCAGTGCTCACAACGACCTCCCGAACAGCACGCTCAACGCTGCCGGATCGTACCCAGGTGCAGGAGGCGGTGGAGGAGTCCTCGGATGTTCCCGCTGATCAGCAGTACGAGCGTGGTGGGCCAGGACGCTGGCGATCACCTCGTCCTTGTCGGGTGTCAGATAAATTTCGGTCGTCGACAAATGTGCGTGCCCCAGCACCTCTTTGACCTCCACCAAGGACAAGTGCGGGTCGTTGGCCATCCGCCTCGCTGCACTGTGACGTAAGTCGTGCAGAGTCCAATCCGAACCGAGAGTGGCGTTCGCACGCTCGAACATCCGATGCGCCGCATGGTAATTCAACGGGCGGCGAGGTTTCCGCAGTGTCCACCACAACGGTTGCGTCCGTCCGAGTGGCACCTCGCCCCACACCTGCTCCTGATACAACCGCAACCAGACGAACGCGTCCGCCGACGCGGGTACCTGCTCCACCGCACGTGTTCCCTTGCGCACCACAGTAATCAACTGCTGCCCCGGGTCGACATCGCACTCGCGGACTCCCAACAACTCCGACGCTCGCACCCCCGACGAAATCCAGAACGCCACCAACGCCCGGTCCCGATCCGACGACAATGCCGCGAACAACTTATCGAACAGATCCTCGGGAATCGCTCGGGGAATCCGCTGCGAGACCCGAGGCCGGTAGCGTCCCACACGCTCAGGTGCCCAATGATCCATCGGATTGTGGTGCGCATGAGCCCGTCTCGACCGGCGAGAGAGATCGAGAGGGAACGGATTCAGGAGCGGGCCAGTACCTGCGTCCCGATGAAAATCGTAGAAACTTCGCAGCACCGTCTCACTGTGCGCCACTGTCGCCGGCGAGTACCCGGTCCCCAGAGCCGGTTTGCCGGTGACAGGATTCGCTGCCGCCGCAGCAGTAGCAGCCGACTCGGCGCTGGCCGGCACCACTGATCCTTGTCGTGCCTTCGCCGTCAACTGGATCCAACAACTGAAATCGCGCGCATCGACCCGAGAGGCACGATCCCACGCCACATCCACAGCGTGAAGGAACCGCCACCACCTCAGCAGATCCATACCGTATGAACGCACCGTCGCCACCGACCTCCCGGAAGCGATCAGCTCCCGGAAGAACACCTCGACGGACTCCACTCGTTCATCGTCGCTGCCCTGCAGGATATAAGGCTCCGACGTGTGGCCGGTCGCTGTCAACCGACCCACTCGGGCCACCACAAGCCCCGACAGATCTCTCGGACTTTCGCCTTCGCTCATGTCCGCAAGCTACCGACCCACATCGACCCCACCCCTTCAGACCAGCACCGTTCGGCATTTAGTTCAGTCAACGGGGC
>NZ_JBXAFO010000066.1:0-4857 GCF_058793255.1 Rhodococcus sp. MPR-R1B | reverse complement strand
CACCCCAACCCGCCCACAACGACGGCACCTTCACCTGGACGAAAGCGCCGCGCGCAGAATCTGGACACGCGAAGAACCGGGCCACCGCAGCCGAACTGGCCGCCTACCGTGGCATCAGCACCGCACAAGCCCACGAGATGATCAGCGCCGAAGTCGCATCCGGCAGATCCGCGGACGACGCCGTCCGCAGCCTCTACAAGTCGTACAACCCAGCCGCAGATACCCGCCGTCGTTTCGTCGTTGCCGACATCGAAACGAATTCTCTGTCAGCGGGACGTGGCGAGATCATCCAAACCGGCGCAGTCGTGATGAACGGGCAAGGCAAGGTCGTTGAACGAATCGACGAACTTCACGGAATCGATGCTCGCACAGCACGAACGATCGGAACGGGCGCCAAAGACGTTCACCGCATCAACTACCAGGACATCCACGGCAAGCCGCCATTTGCGCAGTCCCAGGCTAAAACAAGACTGCAGGAACTGTTGAGCGATCCAAACACCACGATGGTCGCGCACAACGCGAGTTTCGAACGCCAATACTTCGCCGCAAACGGGGTCTCCGCCGACCGCGTCATCGACACCATGACGCTCTCCAGGCGATTCGACCACAACAGCACCGGTGCTCGCCTCGCTGACTTCACTGCCGCACACGGCGTCGAGTACCGCGATGCTCACAACGCATTCAAAGACGCCCATATGACAGCTCGAGCCCTACTCGGGTTCTGGCGTGATCAACACAAATAGAAGCGGAGCCATTCGTGTCCGAACAATCGACGATCGAGTCGAACCTTCCCGACTCCCACCCTCGGCGTCCGGGGACTGTGAGTCGGGCCGTCTGCGGCTCGATCGCCAGCTTCGCTGTACCAGCAGCGATACTGACTGCCGCATTCTCCGAGTCGCCTCGGGAGCGAGTGTCTTTCGACGAGACCACCACCGACGCGTGGACCCGATCGCTCTACAACCTGTCTACATCCCTGACCTCGTTCGCGGAGGAGACTGGCGCCAGCACAGCAGCAGTCGACAGAGTCGGCGCAGGCATCACTCTCGGCGCATTCACATTTGCACTCATCCTCTCCGTCGCCACATACGGCCTACGGGCACGCGTATTCACGGACTTCGCCGAATCCTGGCGCAGATTCTCGCTGCGCCTCAGTCGGACGGTCGGCCCCGTGTTGCGGTGGTACGTGGCGCTGCTGATCTCGACGGCCGTCACTGCCGGAGGCGCCGGCCACTCTGTAGCGATCCTCACAGTGCAGGGAGCCGTGTCAGCGATCGTGTGGGTGCTCCTGTTAGTCCTGTGCGCATACCCATCCCAGACGGGATCACTTTTCATGCAGACGATTACGTCGATCATGCGCAAAGTCGTCTTGCGCGCTGAGTCCCGACACATCGCCACCTAATCGACCGTGTCCCGCCCCGCCCCCGTCGCCGGCAAACGCACTAAAAGGCCAGTAACCCACTACCAGCCAGTCCCATTCCGGGGCCGACCTCGAATTGCACACCGAGAACAGGAGAAAGCCCAATGTCCCATCCAACAGAAACAGGGCCCACCGCACCCGCAGAACTATCTGCTCGATCCACGAAGAGTCCGTGGCCACAAGCCACGAGGCTGGCTGCAACAACGGCGCTACTCACGTTTCTCTTCACCTTCATTCTCGCGGGATCGTGGTGGCAAACCCCGACCGCCGAAACGAGCTCGCAGGGCATCAACGCACTGGAGGACTTGGCTTCCGCCCTCACCAGGACCGCAGAAGTTGCAGGTAGCAGCGTCAATGCAGTTGCAGTCATTACCTTGCTGGTCGTCGTGTCACTCGTCGGTTTGATCGCCGTCGTGGCCCTCATAGCTACGGCGTCGAAACTCATCTCGCGCGCACGGAGTAAAACTTCCGCCACTGGAAGCGATCTCGAATACGTCATCAGCTGGGCGCGGACGGTGGGGTCCATGTCTCAGCCACTCTTGTCTTTGTATGTGGCAGTTCTGGTTTCGACGGCCCTCGTAGCGCACAACGCTGGGCTTCCGATCGCCCTGTCGACATCGACGTCGGCGAGCGACGTGATCCCAGCAGCGATTGTGCTGCTTGCTACGTCATTCCCCGTTCAGGTCACGTCACGATTCGCGAAGGTGTTCGGCCCACAGTTCCGCAAGTTCAACGACCGGTTCGACGCAATGGGTCTCCGCCGCAACATTTTGCGTAGCGGAACCAAGTAGCTCGCAGGTCGTCGACCCACCCCGATCGGTTCACCCCGAACTGTACAAAGGAGCACTAGAGGCGCCCAGTCCGACGGCGCCGCTCACAGTAATGACTCCGAAGGTAGCGAAGGCCAGGATGTGCGGTTTTCGAGGTCTACCGATGCAAGAGGGATCCACACAGGAAGACCACGTCAGCAGAACGAGTTCGCTTCTGCTGACGTGGCCTTCACCATTCCGCTACTACGCTGACCACGACGGTGGACCGAGCTCCGCAACAACCTCGGGAGCAGCGATCTCCAACAACTCGTACGCCAACTGTGCAGCCTCCTGCACTTCGTCGGGGTACGGCCCCCCTCTCTGCTCACACTCACGCGCGGCCGTCAACGCTGATCGCAACCGCGGCGCATCATCGTCGGATGCCAAGTCCTGCGCCTGAAAGAGGAAACTGGATGCTTTGGTCATATCCAAACGCTATCGGTCAGCCCTCCCTCTAGGCGGCATCCACGCCAGCGCCTGCGAACCACCAAGAGCCCGTGGAATGTTCCACACGCGCCTTGCTGTCCACCCACGACGGTCGAATCATCAGGGATCCCGCGAGCATCACGACCCACCGGCACCGACCGCCGCGATCGGAACCCCACCACCCGTTCAAGACACAGCCGAGCACCACTACACCGGAACAGCGCCCGATAACGTCCGACCTGGATACACAATCCGGAAGGCACTCTCATGACGAAGATCAGAGCCACAGGAAGAACGACGCTCACCCGCACCGAACTCGATTGGTGGTCGAACACCGCCGCCGACCTGCAGACAGTGAACCGGCGGTACCCGAAGGTGGCGTCGGCGGAACGCGTCCCCGTCGGCGAAACCCGCGTCTACCACCACCGCGTCGACGGTGATCCCGTCCCCGTGCTCGCCGTATCAGCGACGGACATCGACACCCACACCGACACTGCTGCGGGACGCTGGATCGTCGCGAACACCTTGTCCTGGGCGCAATACCCTCCGCGCCAACACAAACCCGGATACGGCACACCGCTCGGGATGCTCGCCGCTGTGCTCATCCTCTTACCTGCTGCATTCAGCCACGACGTCGACAGCAGTTCCAGACTGACCGCACTCGTCGCCGCCGCGATGCTCGTCCCTGCAGGTCTGTGGCTTCTGCGGTATCGACGCCGGCGATTCCAAGACAGGACATGGGCAGCTGACAGTGAAGCAACCAGCGCTGCAGGCTTACCTGCCGCCCAACGACTCCTCACCACCACAGAACCAGCGCTCTACAAGACGATCGTGCACACCTGGATCAACCAGCGACGCACCACAGCGCCAGCCGCTCGACTACAACGCCTGCAGCAGCGTGAGCGGACCCCACGCGACGAACGCTCGACGAAATAACCAGATGGCCGGCCCTCGGACTCGCTCTGACGACTCTGCCCGAGCACGCCGAGATCACCGTTGAACTGCTCCAACACGAATAGGGAACGTCGATGAGAAGTCAGATCTGCACGCTACTGCTGCTCGACCTGATTGCGGTCGCGGGTTTGACTTGGATGCTCGCCCTGCCCCCTGTCGAACAGCTCGAACCTGCCGCCGAGTGCTACACAACCCTGCTGGGCGGCACCGGATCTCCAATGTGCCCGACCACTATCCAGACCTTCTTGACAACCCACGCCGCTGTGCCAGTGGCCATCCTTGTCGGCATATGTCTTGCGATCGCCCACACTCGCGTATTCCTTGACCACCGAGCCCTGCCCGAACGTGTGAAAGGCGAACCGCTCGGATACGACTCAACCCGAACGGGAATGCCAGCGGCAATGTCGGCGAACTTCACCTGCGACGCGTGCGGAACAACGGATCTTCGAGAAGTAATGAGCGAAAGCTACTGCACTGGAGACGAATACGAAACGCGAGCAGGGTGGACCTGCGCCCGCGGTGAAACCTACTGCCCGATATGCGCCGACGTACGCACTCAAACCTGGGGCGAACATCTACAAACCAACGAAATCGAAAGGCTGGAGCGCTGACTGACCTCGACACTATGCCGAAGCGCGCTTACCTCCCGACTCATCTGCGTGTTTGAACCCATCAGTGGCCCAGCGATCAGCCCGCCGAATCGTGCGTGCCGCATCCACCACCTCACTTGATGAAACTCATCAACGCACAACTTGATACTGCCCAAACCCGATACGTAACAACTTCACCGAAAGGACATTCAGTGTTCGGAATTCGACACTCAACCAAACCGATCCGCCATGTAGCGACGTCCTTCGTGGCCGGCGCCTTCGCAGGCATCCTTGCGTTGGCGATCAGCGGTTGCGAGTTCAATGCGCCCATCGCCGCTGACCCGGGCATCGTGAATCCTGTAGGAGCAGAGGTCGAACCGAGCGCACTCAACGCCACGAGCGACGGGTCAGCACCTCGGAATTGGCAGCTGACCGGCACAGAACTCGACCGCGCGACGACTCTTCTCGAAACGCTTCCTGTGAAGGGGCGCGCACCCAAGACGGGCTATTCCCGTGATCAGTTCGGGGTCGCATGGACAGATGATGTTGACGTCGAATTTGGCCACAATGGTTGTGACACACGAATTATCTGCACGCAGTTTTGACATATCTCAAAACCTTGCTGGTAGGCCCCCATTGTTCGATGTCGACGGTGTGAGTT
>NZ_JBXAFO010000065.1:1901-5362 GCF_058793255.1 Rhodococcus sp. MPR-R1B | reverse complement strand
GTGTTCGGCGGTGTCCTACTCTCCCACACCCTGTCGAGTGCAGTACCATCGGCGCTGAAGGGCTTAGCTTCCGGGTTCGGAATGGGACCGGGCGTTTCCCCTTCGCTATGACCGCCGTAACTCTATGAAACTGTCACAGTAACCTTCTTCTGATCACCTGGTTTCACCACCCGTCAACACCCGTTTCTGGTGTTGGGGGATGGAGAAAACAGGGTTTCTCATCAGTATCTGTGTGTTGTTTCAGATACCGCACAGTGGACGCGTAGCTTCTTTGTGGTAAGTCCTCGGCCTATTAGTACCAGTCACCTGCATGCATTACTGCACTTCCAGTTCTGGCCTATCAACCCGGTGGTCTGCCGGGGGCCTTACCCCCTCGAGGGGGTGAGAAACCTCATCTTGGAACAGGCTTCCCGCTTAGATGCTTTCAGCGGTTATCCCTTCCGAACGTAGCTAACCAGCGGTGCTCCTGGCGGAACAACTGGCACACCAGAGGTTCGTCCGTCCCGGTCCTCTCGTACTAGGGACAGCCTTCCTCAAGTTTCTAACGCGCGCGGCGGATAGAGACCGAACTGTCTCACGACGTTCTAAACCCAGCTCGCGTGCCGCTTTAATGGGCGAACAGCCCAACCCTTGGGACCTACTCCAGCCCCAGGATGCGACGAGCCGACATCGAGGTGCCAAACCATCCCGTCGATATGGACTCTTGGGGAAGATCAGCCTGTTATCCCCGGGGTACCTTTTATCCGTTGAGCGACACCGCTTCCACTTGCCGGTGCCGGATCACTAGTCCCGACTTTCGTCCCTGCTCGACCTGTCAGTCTCACAGTCAAGCTCCCTTGTGCACTTGCACTCGACACCTGATTGCCAACCAGGCTGAGGGAACCTTTGGGCGCCTCCGTTACATTTTGGGAGGCAACCGCCCCAGTTAAACTACCCACCAGGCACTGTCCCTGAACCAGATCATGGTCCGAGGTTAGAGGTCCAATTCGATCAGAGTGGTATTTCAACAACGACTCCACGATAACTGGCGTCACCGTTTCACAGTCTCCCACCTATCCTACACAAACCGAACCGAACACCAATACCAAGCTGTAGTGAAGGTCCCGGGGTCTTTTCGTCCTGCCGCGCGTAACGAGCATCTTTACTCGTAATGCAATTTCGCCGAGTCTACGGTTGAGACAGCTGAGAAGTCGTTACGCCATTCGTGCAGGTCGGAACTTACCCGACAAGGAATTTCGCTACCTTAGGATGGTTATAGTTACCACCGCCGTTTACTGGGGCTTAAATTCTCAGCTTCGCTCCCGAAGGAACTAACCGGTCCTCTTAACCTTCCAGCACCGGGCAGGCGTCAGTCCGTATACATCGTCTTACGACTTCGCACGGACCTGTGTTTTTAGTAAACAGTCGCTTCTCACTGGTCTCTGCGGCCCCACCCAGCTCAGACAGTAAATGTCGTCACCAGACAGGGCCCCCCTTCTCCCGAAGTTACGGGGGCATTTTGCCGAGTTCCTTAACCATAGTTATCTCGATCGCCTTAGTATTCTCTACCTGACCACCTGTGTCGGTTTGGGGTACGGGCCGTGTGAAAGCTCGCTAGAGGCTTTTCTCGGCAGCATAGGATCACTGAATTCGCCTCAATCGGCTACGCATCACGTCTCAGGCTATGTGCGACCCGGATTTGCCTAGGTCACGCCCTACACGCTTACACCAGTATTACCACTGACTGGCTCAGCTACCTTCCTGCGTCACCCCATCGCTTGGCTACTACCAGATCAGGTCCCATGCATCCACCAACTCGAGACCCGAAGGTCTTCTCGTGGCTTCAGGATGGTTAGTATCACTGATTCACCATGGGCGCGTTCACACGGGTACGGGAATATCAACCCGTTGTCCATCGGCTACGCCTGTCGGCCTCGTCTTAGGTCCCGACTCACCCTGGGCGGATTAACCTGGCCCAGGAACCCTTGGTCATTCGGCGGACGAGTTTCTCACTCGTCTTTCGCTACTCATGCCTGCATTCTCACTCGTGTGGCCTCCACGGCTAGGTCACCCTGCCGCTTCCATGGCCACACGACGCTCCCCTACCCATCCACACACCTGCCCAACACTCCGCAGAGTGAAGGGGGGCTATTGCGTGAATGCCGCAGCTTCGGTGGTGTACTTGAGCCCCGCTACATTGTCGGCGCAGGATCACTTGACCAGTGAGCTATTACGCACTCTTTCAAGGGTGGCTGCTTCTAAGCCAACCTCCTGGTTGTCTTCGCGACCCCACATCCTTTTCCACTTAGTACACGCTTAGGGACCTTAGCTGGCGATCTGGGCTGTTTCCCTCTCGACTACGAACCTTATCGCCCGCAGTCTCACTGCCGCGCTCTCACTCACCGGCATTCGGAGTTTGGCTGATTTCGGTAAGCTTGTGGGCCCCCTAGACCATCCAGTAGCTCTACCTCCGGTGAGAAACACGCGACGCTGCACCTAAATGCATTTCGGGGAGAACCAGCTATCACGGAGTTTGATTGGCCTTTCACCCCTACCCACAACTCATCCCCTCAGTTTTCAACCTAAGTGGGTTCGGTCCTCCACGACGTCTTACCGTCGCTTCAACCTGGCCATGGGTAGATCACTCCGCTTCGGGTCTAGAGCATGCCACTACGATCGCCCTATTCGGACTCGCTTTCGCTACGGCTACCCCACACGGGTTAACCTCGCGACATGCCACTAACTCGCAGGCTCATTCTTCAAAAGGCACGCCATCACCCCCAGCAGTAAACTGCTCGAAGGCTCTGACGGATTGTAAGCGCACGGTTTCAGGTACTATTTCACTCCCCTCCCGGGGTACTTTTCACCTTTCCCTCACGGTACTAGTCCGCTATCGGTCACCAGGGAGTATTCAGGCTTATCGGGTGGTCCCGACAGATTCACACCAGATTTCACGGGCCCGGTGCTACTTGGGTTTCCATTACAACAGTCACAAAGTTTTCGTGTACGGGATTCTCACCCTCTACGACAGGCCGTTCCAGACCACTTCCACTAACCCTGTGATTTCTTACTGTTGGCCAACACGGCAGTATTGACAAAATGAACCCCACAACCCCACGAATGCAACACCTGCCGGCTATCACACACCCATGGTTTAGCCTCTTCCGCTTTCGCTCGCCACTACTCACGGAATCACGGTTGTTTTCTCTTCCTGTGGGTACTGAGATGTTTCACTTCCCCACGTTCCCTCCACACGCCCTATATATTCAGGCGCGGGTAACACGACATCACTCGTGCTGGGTTTCCCCATTCGGACATCCTCGGATCACAGCTCGGTTGACAGCTCCCCGAGGCTTATCGCAGCCTCCTACGTCCTTCATCGGCTCCTGGTGCCAAGGCATCCACCGTACGCTCTTCATTACTTACAACAAAGATGCTCGCGTCCACTGTGCAGTTCTCAAACAACACACAAACAACCACCT
>NZ_JBXAFO010000064.1:0-5590 GCF_058793255.1 Rhodococcus sp. MPR-R1B | reverse complement strand
GAGGTCGGACCCGGAGAGGTCTTTCAACGATCCGAGGAGTCGACCCATCGGGGTACGAGCTCCCGCAACAATCACAGAACTGGTCACGATTTCCTCCGGCTGCAAAAGAGAGATAGTCGTCGGTTCCGTGCGGCCTAAGAGCCAAGTCACATCCCGACGTGTACTCCTCAAACGGTAGCGCTACCGTGAAAGGTATGACACAGACCTCCCCCAGTTCTGCACTCGCACCTTTGTCGTCCGACCTCGTCGTCGCGATCGATCACGTCGGAATCGCGGTGCCCGATCTCGACGTGGCAATCGAGTGGTACACGCAGCACCTGGGCATGGTGTCGACCCACGAGGAAATCAACGAATCGCAGGGCGTGCGTGAGGCCATGCTCTCCGTCGTCGGCTCCCCCGCCGGATCCACTGCCGTTCAGCTGCTCGCGCCTCTGGACGAGAATTCGACCATCGCCAAGTTCATCGACCGAAGCGGCCCCGGACTCCAGCAGCTCGCCTACCGGGTCACCGACATCGACGCCATCTCCGCCGAGCTTCGCGACCGCGGGGTTCGGTTGCTGTACGACGCTCCCCGACGCGGTACGGCCAACTCGCGCATCAACTTCATTCACCCGAAGGACGCCGGCGGCGTCCTGGTGGAACTGGTCGAACCCGACGCGAGCCACTAGCAGACCCGACTCCAGCTCGTATGCCAGGTAGATTGTCGCCATGGCATACGAGCAGGACCGCGGTTCGATCCAACTTCCGTTCCAGATCGCACGGAAGGGATACGACCGCGACGAGGTACGCAACTACTTCGAGCGATTCGACGCGGAGCTGCGAGTTACCGCGGCTGATCGTGATGCTGCCGCTGCGCAGGCCCGTGACCTCGCCAAGCAGCTCGACGATGCACGCGACGACATCGACGACCTCCGCAAGGACGTCGACCGCCTCTCGGTACCGCCCACCACTGCGGAGGGCATGAGCGATCGCATCAGCCGCATGCTGCGCCTTGCCTCCGACGAGGCCTCGGAGGTGCGCGCGAAGGCCGAGGCCGACGCAGCCGAGATGACCTCCATCGCCGAACAGGACGGCGCCCGCCTTCGTGGTCACTACGAGTCGCTGATCGCCGAACTCGAGGACCGTCGCAACGCGATGGAAACCATGCACGAGCAGACCATGGCGCAGGCCCGTACCGAAGCCGCCCGGATCGTCGAAGCCGCGCAGGCCGAGCGGGATCGACTGGCTGCCGAGTCCGAGGCCAAGCGCACTCAGATCCGCGAAGACTTCGACATCTCGATGTCGGAGCGCCGCGCCAAGGTCGTCGCCGCCGTCAACGAGCTGGAGTCGTCGAGCAAAGCAGAGGCCGAGCGTCGACTCGCCGATGCGTCGCACGAGGCCCAGCGCAGGCTGCAGGCCGCCACTGATCAGTCAGAGCGCAAGATCGCTCACGCGAAGGAACTCACCGAAGAACTGCGCGTTCTCCGAGGCCGAATCCTGGCTCAGCTCTTGGGTATTCGCGGACAACTCGATTCGGTTCCGGCTATGCTCGCATCGGTCAACCGGGAGAGCGAACTCCTCGATGCACCGCCCGCTCCGGTCATCGTCGAAGCCGAGGAAGATCTCGAGATCGAAGACAAGAAGGCCGACGCAGATCCGGTCGACTCAGATAAGGTCAAATCAGAACCGAGTATCGACGAAGACGACGTTCTCGAGGACTCGGACGAGACGAACACCGCCGAGATCGACACCCGCGCCGTCGAGCAGCGAGCCCAGTCCAGGAACTGATCGACGCTCAGGACCACCGTCTGGTCAGGCTGCGCGTACCGCGGCCTGACCAGCATCCGGTATGCCAGTGTCGACGCTCGTTCGCGCCGCCCGGTTCCGAAGGCCACGTCACCACGTGAGCGACGCCGGGTCTGATGTCGTGATCACAACCGGGGCATCGATAGAACTTCGTCGCGTTGGAGCCGGGTATCGGCCTCACCATGTACATTTCACCGCCCGGACCGGGTTCCTCCCGGACCAGCGCTCCGCCGAACAACACACCGCTTGGTGACGCCGACTCCGCGCTCGAATCCCGCGCACGCCGAGTATCCGTTCGACGGGTTTGCTTCGGCGAAGGTTTGCGGCGCGGCATGGTTCGAGTCTAAACAGCGTCAGAAGAGGCGGAACTCGGTGCTTTCGGTGCCCCGCAAGGCCTCGTAGTCAAGGACCAGGCAACGGATCCCACGGTCGTTGGCCAAAGTCTTTGCCTGCGGCTTGATCTGTTGCGCTGCAAAAACTCCCGTGACCGGCGCGAGCAGCGGATCGCGGTTGAGCAATTCGAGGTAGCGCGTCAACTGCTCGACGCCGTCGATCTCGCCGCGACGCTTGATCTCCACCGCCACCGATGCACCGTCCGCGTCTCGGACCAGAAGATCGACCGGCCCGATCGCCGTCATGTACTCACGTCGCACCAACGTGTAGCCGGGGCCGAGTGTCTCGACATGCTCCGCCAGAAGTTCTTGAAGGTGTGCCTCGACACCGTCCTTGATCAATCCCGGATCGAGACCGAGTTCATACGACGAATCGTGCTCGACCTCTTCGAGAGTGATCCGCAGTTCCTCGCCCGCCTTGTTGGTGACGACCCACAGGATGTCGTCGCCGTCCCCGGTGGTCTCGACCAACCAGCACGGCGGACTCATCCAGTTGAGCGGCTTGTACGCCCGATCGTCGGCATGGATACTGACCGAGCCGTCGGCTTTGACCAACAGCAGTCGTCTTGCGGTAGGGAGGTGGGAGGTCAGGCGTCCCACATAGTCGACACGGCAACGAGCAATAACTAGGCGCACCGGACCACCCTAAGCGATCATTACGACTACTCTCGACACACTATGCAGCGAAGCCGTGTCCCGAGTGCGCCCCTGGGGTCGTGGCTGCTCGGATCCACCGACGAAAGCCCCAGGCGCCGCCGAATCCGCGTCCAGGCACTACTCACCGCCCCCCTCCTGGTCACAAACCTGATCGGAGCGGTACTGGCGATCGTGCTCATCGGATTCGTGGTTCCCGGACCCGCGATCATCCACCCCGAATTCGCATGGATCAACTTCATTGCCGTGCCCGTCTTCATCGGGTGTGTCTTTCTCATCGGACTGCTGTGGGGCACCAAACGGCTGATGCGGGATCTTCGATGGGCCACCGAGGATCACCCACCGACAGAGCAGAATCAACGCGCGGCGCTGCGCGGGCCGTGGCGACTGACCCGAGTGCAAGCCGTCCTGTGGACGGCCGCGCTCATCACCTTCACGACCATGTACGGAATCGTCGACCCCGATACCATTCCGAAAGTTCTGTTCACCGTGGCTTTCAGCGGTATCACCACGTGCGCTTTCTGCTACCTGCTCAGCGAGTTCGCACTCCGCCCGATTGCTGCGCGTGCACTCGAATCCGGAGCACCCCGCAAGGCTGCCGTTCTCGGACTGACCGGCCGGACAATCCTCGTCTGGCTGCTCGGAAGCGGAGTCCCCGTCACCGGCTTGATGCTCGTGGCGGTCTTCAGCTTCATCCGGCCTGCATCGTGGCAAGCCCTCGCGATCGCCATCCTCGTCATTGGCGGAATCACCCTGTGCGTCGGACTCGGGCTGACATACATCAACATTCGGTCCGCCGCGGCCCCCATTCGGTCCGTGCGACGAGGAATGGAACAAGTCACCCGTGGCGACCTCACCGCGTCCGTCGTCGTGTACGACGGAACGGAACTGGGACTACTGCAGGCCGGCTTCAATCGCATGGCCGAGGGTCTGCGCGAGCGAGAGCGAATACGCGACCTCTTCGGGCGCCACGTCGGACACGAGGTTGCCGCAAACGCGGTTCGCCGAAACCCGGAACTCGGCGGTGAAGAACGTGACGTTGCCGTACTCTTCGTCGACGTCATCGGATCGACCACCATCGCGGCCACCAACTCCCCTACGGCGGTGGTCGCTCTACTCAACCGTTTCTTCGACGTCATAGTCGACGAGGTCGACGCACACGGCGGATTCGTCAACAAGTTCGAGGGCGACGCAGCGCTGGCGATCTTCGGAGCGCCGACGACACTCGACGATCACGCCGGCAGCGCACTCGCCGCTGCCCGCAAGATTCAGCAGCGCCTGCGTGCCGAGGTTCCGGAAGTGAGCGCGGGAATCGGCGTCGCCGCAGGTGTTGCCGTAGCCGGGAACGTCGGTGCGCGAGAGAGATTCGAGTACACCGTCATCGGTGATCCCGTCAACGAAGCGGCGCGACTGTCCGAGGTCGCCAAGACGGTTCCGGGTAACGTCGCCGCATCCGGTCGGGCTGTGGCTGCCGCTGACAGTGCCGAGGCTGCACAGTGGTCGATCACCGAGAGCATCACCCTTCGCGGCCGCCTCGAACAGACCGAGCTCGCGATTCCGTGCGACGCTCTGGAGTCCGAGACCAGCCCGTCAGACTCCGTGCCCGTTCAGCCCTGACCCCACCGCCCCCCCTGAGCGAACGGCACGTTCGGTCGGTCCAAGGCGATCAACGCCACGTTCGCTCGATGACTTTCCCGCTTCTCGACGGTCTATATCGGCACAGCGGAAATCCGACGACGCCTGGGAGATGGGTACGACTATGAAACTGACGACCTTTACCATCGCCACTCTCGACGGGGTGATGCAAGGACTCGGTGGGCCGGACGAAGATCGGCGAGGTGGATTCGAGCGGGGCGGCTGGTCCGCGCCATTGGTGGACACCGAAGCCATGGATTACCTCGTCCAGGTCTACCAGCGCGCTGACGCGTTCCTGTTCGGGCGACACACGTACGAGATCTTCGCCGGCTATTGGGGCGCGTTCGAGAATCCCGACGTCAACCCCATTGCAAGCGCACTGAATTCGCGGCCCAAGCACCTTGCGTCGACGACGCTCACCGATCCGCAATGGAAGAACACCACGGCCCTTTCAGGTGACACCGCCACAGCGATCGGCGAACTGAAAGCCAGACCCGGCGGTGAGCTTCAGGTGCACGGCAGTGGCAACCTGTGCCGCTGGCTTTTCGCGAACGATCTTGTCGACGAGATGATCCTGCTGATCGTTCCGGTGGTGGTAGGCCAGGGCACGCGACTGTTTCCCGACTCCGGACCGGACATCGCACTAGAGCTGGCCGAATCGCGAGCCACATCAAAGGGCGTGACGATTCAGAGGTATCTGCCGGCTGGCCGGCCGAAGTATGCGACTGCCACCGCCGACGGCATCGACTGATCCGGGCAAAGTGCCTGTCGTCCTCAGTCGTGTTCCCGCCCCTGATGGTGTGAACGTACCGTTCCCCTCGCCCAAGAGGGTGAGCGTGTCGTTCACTCGATCCCGGACGGGGTGGTGAGTCGGCTGTGCTCCCGCCCCTGATGGTGTGAACGGTGCGTTGGGTCGATCTGAGGCGACGAACGTACCGTTCACTCGAAGTCGGGGGTGCCGGCGAAGGTACTTTCGGGTGATGGTGGGGGTGTTTTGGGTACGAGAAAGCCCCCCAACCAGTACTGGTTGGGGGGCTTCTCTAATGTGTGTTCGGCGGTGTCCTACTCTCCCACACCCTGTCGAGTGCAGTACCATCGGCGCTGAAGGGCTTAGCTTCCGGGTT
>NZ_JBXAFO010000063.1:0-6123 GCF_058793255.1 Rhodococcus sp. MPR-R1B | reverse complement strand
ACCGACACACCCGCAACCTCACGAGCCGTGTCATTCCACCCCTCGAGCACCAACGAACGCTCAACAGAATCCAAAATATCAACGTCACCAACACGCACCGAAGGATCGGTGGCTACGGAGGAGAGCAGTCGAAGAACTCTGTCCAGCAACGCAGTTGCGTAGTCGGCATCGAAGAAGTCCGGTAGGTACCGCAGCGTCAAGTGCAACTGCTCGTCGAGTGCGATCAGCAGGGTCAACGGGTAGTTCGTGGAATCGTCCGAGGCGATGTCGTCGATCATCATTCCGTCGAGAACATCCGCCTGTGCGGCGAGGCCCTCACGGTCGACCGGGTACGACTCGAATACAACCAACGTGTCGAACAGTGTTCCGACGTCCGCTGCTTTCTGGACATCGGTCAAACCGAGATAGTGATGATCAAGCATTCTCGCCTGCTCGATCTGGACCCTGGCAACCAATTCTTCGACGGACTCCGCGGCGTCGAGGCGCACCCGCACGGGGAGGGTGTTGATGAACAACCCGACCATCGATTCGACGCCGGTGAGCGCCGGTGGCCGGCCGGACACTGTTGCACCGAAGACAACGTCGTCGGTTCCGGTCAACGCACCGAGCAGGACCGCCCACGCGCTCTGCACGATCGTGTTGGCGGTGACCCCGAGTCGTGCGGCCAGAGCGGTGAGCGCCGCGGTTGTCTCCGACGACATCGACACGTTCAGCTTCTGTGACAGCGCGGTGAATTCCTGTCCGCCTGTGACCTGAGCAAGCAGCGTCGGCTCTTCGACGCCGGAAAGCACATCCGCCCAGGCTGTGAGTGATCGATCACGATCCTGATCGACAAGCCACGCCAGGTAATTGCGATAGGTACGCACACGCGGAAGAACCGAGTCGTCACCACGCGTCGCGTACAGCGCCAACAGGTTCTGCAAGAGCAGTGGCACCGACCAACCGTCGAGAATAATGTGGTGATTCGCCACCACCAAGCGATAGTCCCCCTCCGCCATGGTGACGAAGGTGAACCGAATCAACGGCGGTGACGCCATGTCGAAGTGTGTCGCCTGGTCAGCCGTCAAAACTTCGTTCAGAGCTGCCTCACGGTCGACGGCCGCAATATCGCTGAGATCGATGTTCCGCCACGGGACTGGAACGTCTTCGAGGACTATCTGGACCGGCGTTCCGTCGTCGTCGGCCGTGAATGCCGTTCGCAGGTTCGCATAACGGTCGATGATTCCCTGTGCTGCAGTGCGCAAGCGGCCGGCATCCACCTTCCCGGACAGAGTGAGAATCATCTGCACCGAGTAGAGGTCGACGCTGGATTCTGCCAACATCGCGTGGAAGAGCAAACCGGACTGCAGCGGTGCCAGGGGCCAGATGTCGGTCACCGTACCGAATCGATTCTCGAAGCCGTCGATATCTCGTTGGCTCACGGAGACAAGCGGCACGTCGGACGGTGTGAGTCCACCGGCTCCGACGGAGCGAGAATGCTCCGCCAGGGCAGTCAGTGCTTCGACCCAAATCTGTGCAAATGTCTCGACACTCTCGCCGTCGATGGCACCGACGGGGTATGCGAAAGAGGCCTCCAGAACAGCACCGTCTGCGCCGTCGTTGACGATCGCATTGATGTCGACGACCTTGTTTGCGGGCATGTCGACGTCTTCGGGTGCCGACACGTTGGCGAAATCGCCGGCCGGCAGCCACCCGAGTCCCTCGACGCCTGCCGGAAGATCCTCGGCGACAACTCGTCCCAGGTAGTTGAAGCTGACCTGTCCCCCGGCGAAGCGAGAAAGCACTGCGCGCGTGTCTTCGTTCAGGTAGCGCAGCAGTCCGTACCCGACGCCCTTGTCCGGGATCGCCAGCAGCTGTTCCTTCACTGCTTTGATCGCGCGTCCCGCCGAATCACCTCCGGCGAAAGCGTCACCCAGATCTACCTCGGAAAGATCGAGACTGATCGGGAAGGCAGCGGTGAACCAGCCAACGGTCCTTGACAGATCCGCGCCAGGAATCACGGCTTCTTCGCGACCGTGGCCCTCGAGTTGCAGCAAAGCAGACGTCGAGTCGATTCCGGCTCGGCGACGCCACTCGATCAGCGCGAGTGCCAGTCCAGCGAGCAGGCCGTCGTTGGCGCCGCCGTTGAAAACCTCCGGCAGCGTGGTCAACAGAGTCTCCGTCACCTGAGTGGGGACCGTCACGCTTATCCGCTGAACCGTTGCCGCAACGTCGACGGCAGAGTCGTACGCCCTCTTACCCAGCACCGGGTCCGGTGTCTGCAACACCTTCCGCCACGTATCCAGCTCGGCCACACGCGAATCCCGATGGGCCTCTTCGGACAAAGCATGAGCCCAGCGTCGCATCGACGTACCGGTCGGCTCGAGAGCAACATCCCCCGTCGCTCCGCTCGCCCCGGCCATCTGAGCCGCAGCCGACACCAGATCCGGAACGATGATTCGCCAGGAAACCCCGTCGACGATCAGGTGATGTGCAGCGATGATCAAGCGCCCGGTGCGAGTGGGACCGAAGTCGACCCACACGAACTGAACCATTACGCCGTCCGCCGGATTCAACCGGCCGAGAGCCTCGTCGAGGCCCTTGGAAGCCGTGAGAACAATTGTCGACTCGTCCGCAGCCGCGTCGACATCGACGCGGCTGAGCAGATCCTCGACGTCCACGGTTCCGGGCTCGGAGACCGACATCCCCCATCCGCGACCGTCGGAGATCAGCCGCGAGCGGAACATGTCGTGGTGGTCGACGACTGCGGCGAGTGTTCGCACGATGTCGGCTCGCTGCACTCCGAGTGGAAGCTCGAGAGTCATCGTCTGTGTGAATCGGTTGTAGCTGCCACCGCGCTCGACCATGAATCGTTCGATCGGCGTCAACGGCATCCAGCCGACTCCACCGCCCGGCAACTCCTCGAGCACCACCGCGGCCTCGACGTCGGCGGCATACTTCGCCACTTCGGCCAATGCCGCGACAGTCTTGCTCTCGAAAACGTCACTGGGTGCGAATACGACCCCACGTGCCTTCGCACGAGAGACGAGTTGGATGGACATGATCGAGTCGCCGCCCTGAGCGAAGAACGAGTCGTCGGTGCCGATGCGATCCAGGCCGAGAACGTCCGCGAAGATCTCGCTCAGGATTTGTTCCATCTCGGTGACCGGGGCGCGGAATTCCTTGGTCTCGAAAACCGGTGCTGGGAGCGCTTTTCGGTCCAGCTTGCCTGCCGGACTGAGCGGCATGTCCGAGGAGACCATGACCGAAGCCGGAACCATATGGGCCGGAAGGGTTCTGGAGACGAATTCGATCAATTCCGCCGAAGTGACCGAAGCGTGCTTTCCGGTGAACACGTACGACACCAGCGCCGGGGCACCCGACGGCAGGGTCGTACCCATCGTCGCAGCGAACTCGACCTCGGGGTGTGCCGTCAGCGATGCATCGATTTCGCCCAGTTCGATACGGAAACCGCGAATCTTGACCTGGAAATCGTTGCGGCCCACGTATTCCACGGCGTAGGTGGAGGGTGCCGTTCCAGCGACCCAGCGCACCACGTCACCGGTTCGGTACATTCGCTCGCCCGGATTACCGTGCGGGTTTGCCACGAATCGATCGGCACTCAAGCCTGGACGACGATGATAGCCGCGGGTCACCTGAGGACCGGACAGATACAGCTCGCCCGAGACTCCCAGTGGAACTGGATTGAGTCGTGTGTCCAGGACGAATGCTGCCATGTCACCGATCGTGGCGCCGATGTCCATTCGGTCACCGGGCAGAAGCGGAACGCTGACGTTCGTCACGATCGTCGTCTCGGTCGGGCCGTAGACATTCAAGAATGTCCTGGGAGCCGAAGCCGACGCGGCCGATCCGTCCCCTGTCGTCCACTTGCTGATCAGTTCCGGCGAATACGCTTCGCCACCCACGCCTACCACCGTCAGGTCGTCCAGGCCGCTCGGGTCCATCGACGCCAGGGCAGCGGGTGTGATGAACGCATGCGTGACTCGTTCGCTACGGAACACCTCAGCCAGTTCGTCGCCGCCGTACACGCCAGGCGGGACGATGACCATCGTCGCGCCGGTGGCCACCGCGAGGAACAACTCGAGCATCGACGCGTCGAAACTCGGTGACGCGAAGTGCAATGTCCGCGAGGTGGGCTTCACGAGGTAATGCGCGGCCTGCGTGACACTGAAGCTCGCCAGTCCCGCGTTGGTCGCGACAACGCCCTTCGGCAGTCCTGTCGTGCCGGAGGTGTAGATGACCCAAGCCGGATGAGCAGTCGTCAGTGCACGGACACGTTCCTCGGCATCTATTGGCGCTCCGGACACTCCGGCGATCATCTGTTCGCCGAGCGGTCCGTCCACGACCAACCACTCGACGTCGTCGGCGAGATTCGGACGTTCGACGTCGAGGGTCAGGCCAACCTTCGCACCCGAGTCGCTGAGCATGTGCGCGATACGGTCTGCCGGATAGTGCGGATCGATCGGAACGACCGCTGCCCCGGTCTTCGACACTGCCCAGACCGCGAGTACCGATTCGACGGATCTCGGAATCGACACCGCCACAAGATCTTCAGCCCCGAGACCACGGTTGATCAAAACGCGGGCCAGCCTCGACGACCACTCGTCGACCTCGCGATACGTCATGGACCTACCGGCCGCGGCCTGCGCCGTGCCGGGGTAGCGCAAAGCGACGTTGTCCGGGTAGCGCGCAGCAGCGTCGGCAAGAATCTCGGCCAACGGCGCCTGCGCTACTCCTGACGAAGCCCTTTGACTCGTCAGAACCTCACGCTCGGACGCGTCGAGGATTTCGATGTCACCCACTGAAGTTGCGGGGTCCGTCGCAATTCCGTTCAGAATGCGCATCAATCGTGCGGCGAATCCGCGGACGGTCGATTCGTCGAACAGATCCGTCGCGTACGTGAACGTCGCCGACAGCCCTTCTGATACCTCACTGATCGTAAGCTGCAGGTCGAACTTGGCCACGGTCTCGTCGATTTCGAACTCGGCCGCCGTCAGACCGGGCAGAGCCAACGAGTTCTGCCCCAGGTTCTGAAATGCCAATGCCACCTGGAACAGCGGGTGATGTGCCCTCGACCGAACGGGATCCAGCACTTCCACGAGCCGCTCGAACGGAAGGTCCGAGTGCGCGAACGCCTGAAGGTCGGTTTCCCGAGCCGAGGCCAGAAGTGTTGTGAACGCCGCCGAAGGATCAACCTCGGTACGCAAAACCAGGGTGTTGACGAACATTCCGATCAAATCGTCGAGTTCGGATTCACCTCGCCCGGCCATCGGTGCACCGATGTTGATGTCCGTTGTTCCCGACAGACGAGCGAGAAGCGACGCCAGAGCCGCATGGACCACCATGAACATCGACGCATTGTGTTCCCGGCCCACGCTGATCAGCCGCTCATGCAATTCCTGACCGATCGAGAATTCGAATGTCGCTCCCTGACCGGAGAATACCGCCGGCCGAGCCCGATCCCCCGGAAGATTCAACTGTTCGGGCACGCCGTCCAGTGCTTGCGCCCAGTAAGTGATCTGTTGCGCGATGACGGACTGCGGATCGTCCTCGGACCCGAGAACCTCACGCTGCCACAACGAATAGTCGGCGTACTGCACCGGCAACGGCGTCCAGGTCGGAGCCTGGCCGTTGGTTCGGGCGTAGTAGGCGGTCATGACGTCGCGGGTCAACGGGCCCATCGAGAAACCGTCGGTCGAGATGTGATGCACCACGAATACCAGAACGTGCTCGTCGGCCTTGATCTGGAAAAGCTTGGCGCGCAACGGCACCTCGGCCGTCACGTCGAAGCCTGCCGCTACGAAGTTCGTTACCTCGGAAACGATCTCCGAATCCGAGACCGAGGTTGCAGCGAGGTTCACGTCGACATCAGCCGGTGCAACGATCTTCTGGTAGCCGACGCCGTCGACCTCGGGGTAGACCGTGCGCAGAACCTCGTGACGGCCGATAACGTCGGCGACCGCTTGCTCCAGCCCCAAGACGTCCAGTTCTCCGGTGAGAGTTATCGCAACCGGGACGTTGTTCCCTGCCGAGCTCGTATCCAACTGGTTGAGGAACCACATGCGCTGCTGCGCCAACGACAACGGAACCCGAACCGGACGCACCTGCGCAGTCAACGCCGCA
>NZ_JBXAFO010000062.1:0-6423 GCF_058793255.1 Rhodococcus sp. MPR-R1B | reverse complement strand
TGCCGTCGGTGGTGGTGGTGTTGGGGGAGTTTCCGGTGACGGTGCATGGGAAGTTGGACCGTAAAGCCCTCCCGGACGTCAACTTCGAACCTCAACCGCTGCAGTATGTTGCGCCACGAACGCCGGTCGAGGAGACGGTTGCCGCAATCTTCGATGATCTGCTGGGAACGTCGACGGTGGGCGTGAACGACGACTTTTTTGCCCTGGGTGGGAACTCTCTCAGTGCGGCCAGGCTGGTTGCGCGAGTGAATTCTGTTCTCGGCGAAAGGATCAACATTCGCGACGTCTTCGATGCTTCTACCGTTGCAGCGCTGGCCGAGTTGGCGCAGTGTCGCGGAGGAGAGGGGGCCAAGCCGGCGTTGAGGCCGCGGGGTACGACGACGGATATCCCACTTTCGCCGGCGCAGGAGCGAATGTGGTTTGCGAATCAGTTCGACCCCGAGTCCGCCGCCTACAACGTCGCGTGCGCGTTGAGGCTCGACGGCACAGTGAATCTGAGTGCACTTCACGCGGCATTTGTCGACGTCGTCGAGCGGCACGAGTCCTTGCGCACTGTTTTTCCTCTCACTGACGACGGCCCGCGTCAAGTGATCATGTCTACCTCACAGGTGGTATCGGATCTTGCACCGATACTTGTGCAGGGAGAGGAAGAGCTGCGCGAGCGTTGCCGGCAGATCGTTTCGGATGGTTTCGACGTCATGCAGCAGGTCCCGATGCGCGCCACCTTGTTGCGGCGAGACGACCAGGTCCACTCGCATGTCCTGGTGATCGTGATTCACCACATCGCCGCCGACGGATTCTCCACGGTACCGCTGGCCCGAGATCTCATGAGCGCATACACCTCCCGTGTGAACGGTGAGGCACCGCAGTGGGCGCCGCTCGGGATCCAGTATGCCGACTACGCGTTGTGGCAACGTGGTTGGTTGGGCTCGGAATCGGACTCTCGGTCTCTGATCTCGAAACAGCTCGGCTATTGGGCCGAGAATCTTGCGGGCGCACCGGAGGTTCTCGACATTCCGACCGATCGACCGCGTGTTGATGTGCGTTCGCTTCGGCGCGGACGGATCAGGTTCGTGTTCGGTCCGAAGGTGCATGCCGGTGTGGTTGCCCTGTCGCGCAAACACAACGCCACGGTCTTCATGGTTGTGCACGCAGCCTTGGCAGTGCTGCTGGCGAGGCTCAGTGATGAGGACGACGTAGCCGTCGGAACTCCCATCGCCGGGCGTGGGGAGCGCGAACTCGACGACCTGGTGGGCATGTTCGTCAACACGTTGGTGTTGCGCACTGCAGTGGACCGCGGCGCAACTTTCGGAGACTTCCTCGACCAGGTCCGAAACGTAGATCTGAGCGCCTTCATTCACGCGGACGTGCCGTTCGAAAGAGTCGTCGAGATCGTGAATCCTTCACGTTCGACGGCGTACTCGCCCCTGTTTCAAGTCATGTTGGAGTTCCAAGACATCGAACGGCCTGCACTCGAACTCCCCGACCTGCAGGTGACCGACGTGGGCGTCGAGATCGACACCATCAACTTCGATCTTCAGTTGACGGTGACGCAGAACGCCGGCGCAGCCGGCGAATCGGACGGTCTTCGCGCCGAATTCGGATATGCCACAGATATTTTCGACGAGGAAACGGTAGCGGGCTTCGCCGACCGCCTGCAACGGATTCTCGAGCGCGTTATCACGGATCCGCAATCACGGATCGGAGATATCGAGATCCTCGACGCCTATGAGTCAGCCGAACTGGTACCCGTGCGAGGTGAGATTTCCGCCGCTGTTCAGACCCTTCCGGATTTGCTGACTGCAGCAACAGATATGGCGACTGCCCAGGATCCCGGCGCCGTTGCGCTGGTGTTCGAGGAACGTGAAGTGACCTATCTCGAACTCGACGCGCAGTCGAACCGATTGGCCCGCATGCTGATCGAATCCGGAGTGGGTCCCGAATCGGTGGTGGCGTTGTGTCTCCCACGCTCCATCGAGTCCGTTCTGGCGGTGTGGTCCATTGCCAAGACAGGTGCGGCATTCCTTCCCGTGGACCCGGGACATCCTGCTGCTCGTATCGAGCACATGCTGGGCGACTCCGGTGCAGGGTGGGGGATAACGTCTCGAGCTCACAACGCGGCATTGTCCGGCCTCGTGCCGTGGCTGGTCCTCGACGATGCCGGTTTCGAGGAACGGCTGCGGGCGTACTCGCCATCGAAAGTCACCGACGCGGATCGGAAGGCACCGATTCGCATCGACAATCCGGTCTATCTGATCTACACGTCGGGGTCGACAGGAACACCCAAGGGCGTGACGGTCACACATCGCGGGTTGAGCGACTTCGCGCTCCAGGAGCGTGAGACCTTCGCCGCCACGACCCGATCCAGAACTCTGCACTTCGCTTCGCCGAGTTTCGACGCGTCGGTTCTCGAGCTCGTGATGGCCGTTGGTGCTGGAGCCACGATGGTGATCGTGCCACCGACCGTCTACGGCGGGTCGGAACTGGCGGCGTTACTGGAGCGCGAGCGCGTCACCCATTGTTTTGCGACTCCGGCGGCCTTAACGTCCGTCGACCCAGACGGTCTCACCACTGTCGGTTGTGTCGTGACAGGTGGGGAAGCGTGTCCGCCGGAATTGGTGGCCCGCTGGGCTCCGGGCAGAAAGATGTTCAACGCCTACGGTCCTACCGAGGCAACTGTCGTGTCGAGCATCAGTGCGGCACTGGCTCCGAACGACCCGGTCACTATCGGCACACCTACTCGCGGATTCAGCGAGGTAGTGCTGGACTCGCGTCTGCGAGCGGTACCGGTAGGTGTCGCGGGGGAGTTGTATCTTGCCGGGCCGGCTCTCGCTCGCGGCTATCACCGGCGATACCCGTTGACCGCCACGCAGTTTGTCGCAGATCCCTTCGGTGCGCCGGGAACGCGGATCTATCGCACGGGCGATCGCGTGCGGTGGACGCCCGACCGACGGCTGGAGTATCTCGGGCGCACCGATGCCCAAGTCAAAGTCCGTGGGTTCCGCATCGAACTCGGGGAAGTCGAGGTGGCACTGCAGACGCACCCGCGCGTGGCCCAGGCGGTGACGGCCGTCTGGAACGGCGACGGCAGGGATCGGTTGATCGGCTACGTGGTTCCCGATCGCGGAGCGAGTGTCGATCCGCGAGACGTCCTCGCCCATGCAGGCAAGCGCCTGCCGTCGTACATGGTGCCGGCGGCGGTGGTGGTGCTCGACGCCGTTCCGCTGACGGTTCACGGAAAACTCGACCGCGCAGCGCTTCCCACACCCGATTTCTCGTCCGCCGCCACACCCGACCGGCCACCGCGAACGGAAACCGAGAATCTTCTTGCCGCTCTGTTCGCGCAGGTTCTCGGTCTCGACGCGGTAGGAGTGCATGATTCGTTCTTCGAGCTCGGTGGCGACAGCATCATGTCCATCCAATTGGTGGCCCGCGCTCGCGATGCGGGTGTGATCATCTCACCCCGAGATGTTTTCGACCACAAATCCGTCGCCGCGCTTGCCGAGTCGGCGCACCTTGAGCAGGACAGGCCTGATGTACTCGCGGAGCTACCGGGATCCGCTGTCGGAACTGTTCCACTGAGCCCGGTGGCGCAGTGGATGCTCGACCGCAGCAGTGGCGGGCTGCGTGGCGGCGGAGTGAAACGGTTCTCCCAGGCGCTCTTGCTGACAGCTCCCGCTGATCTCACCCAGGACCTCCTTGTCCGTGGTCTCCAGGTGTTGCTGGACCGCCACGGAATGCTTCGAGCTCGCTTGGTTGAGAGTGACCGGGTCATGGAAGTCTTACCACCCGGCTCGATCTCGGCCGAAGGACTGATCCACCGCGTAGCTGTCGATTCGGTGGACGACGAAGGTTTCAGGGCCTTGGCGTCGGGAGAACTCGAGGCCGTGGCCGACAGCTTGGATCCCGCCACGGCTGACATGGTGCGCGTGATCTGGTTCGACCTGGCCGTCAAACCTGACGTGTCGACCGGGCGGGGCCGACTACTTGTGGTGATTCATCACCTGGTTGTCGACGGCGTCTCGTGGCGCATTCTGGTCACCGACCTGGCGTCGGTGACAGCACAACTCCAGGCCGGTGTCACGCCCGAACTGCCACAGATCGGAACGTCGTTCCGGCGATGGGCGCATGGGCTTGTCGAGCACGTGGGCGACCGGAGCGTCGAACTGGACATATGGAAAACGATCCTGGACGGCGATGACCCGTTGATCGGTTCGCGCCCACTCGATCCCACGATCGACGTCGACGAGACGGTCGACACCGTTACAGTGGACATCTCGCCTTCGGCGACCAGGAACCTTCTCACCACGGTTCCTGCGGCATTCCACGCCGGCGTGAACGACGGACTCGTCACCGCTGTTGCGTTGGCCTCGATCGAGTGGCGACGACGCCGCGGTATGGATACCGCTGCCGCCCTGATCACGCTCGAAGGACACGGGCGCGAGGAAGGAGCGGTTCCTGGTGCAGACCTCGCTCGCACCGTTGGTTGGTTCACCACGCTCTACCCGGTGCGCGTGGAACTTGGCGCAATCGACGTCGACGACGCACTGGCAGGTGGCGCCGACGCCGGGCGGGCTCTCAAAGCTGTCAAAGAGTACGTGCGTGCGATCCCCGATCATGGAATCGGATTCGGGATGTTGCGGTACCTGTCGGGCGAGAGCGACCCACTCGGCCGATTCCGTTCTCCTCAGATCAGTTTCAACTATCTGGGCCGGATCAGCTCCTCTGACGGAACACAGGACTGGCTGCCGGTGGAGGGCAATCGAAGGCTCGGCGGAACCCAGAATCGGTCCATGCCTGTGGCGTCCGTGATCGACATCAACGCGGCGGTTGAGGACCATGTCGACGGGCCCTGCCTGACAGCATCTTTCACCTTTCCCCGCGGAGTGCTCGACAGGTCTGACATCGCGGAGTTCGCGGAACTGTGGCGTCGTGCGCTCGACGGACTCACCGCGCACGCGTCGCGACCTGATGCGGGCGGTCTGACGCCGTCGGACATTCCCCTCGTCTCGGTCGACCAACAACAGATCGAACGCTGGGAGAACGACTTCCCCGGATTGCAAGATGTCTGGTCGGTGTCGCCCCTTCAGGCCGGGCTGATGTTCCATGCCTCACTGGCGGCCACGTCGACGGACGTCTACACAGCGCAGTTGTGCGTCGAGCTCGAAGGAGCGGTTGATTCCGAGCGTTTGCGCGGCGCTGCTGCCGGACTACTCGCAAACCACCCGAATCTGTGTGCAGCGTTCCTCTACGACGTGAACGGCCTACCGGTGCAGTTGATTGTCGACGATGCAGTGATTCCCTGGACCGAGGTCGACCTGAGTGATCGCGGATCGGCAACCGACGCAGATCTGGAGCGCCGCCTCGACGAGGACCGCAGTGCACCCTTCGACCTCGCTTCGCCGCCACTGCTTCGGCTGACGCTGCTGCGAACCTCGCCGACGAGGTGCGTGTTGGTGGTGACGAACCATCACATCGTTCTCGACGGCTGGTCGATACCGTTGATGGTTCGCGAACTGTTGATGCGATACGCGGCCGACGGTCTCCCGGTCGAGAGGGCCCCGGCCGATCTTCCCGAGACTCCCTCCTACCGCGCCTATCTGGAATGGTTGATGCACCGCGATATGGAGACCTCGCTCGCGGCGTGGGAGGACGCCTTGGAAGGCGTCGACGAGCCGACGTTGTTGGCGCCTTCGACGCCGATCGTGGAGCAGCTGGTGCCCGAAGAGGTTGCCGTCGATCTACCCGATTCGGTGCGCGACGGACTCGGTGCGCTGGTCCAACGGAGCGGGATCACGATGAACACGGTGATCCAGGCGGCGTGGGGTGTCCTACTGTCTCGGATGCTTTCCCGTGACGACGTAGTCTTCGGCGTCACGGTTTCGGGCCGCTCACCCGAGTTGTCTGGTGTGGAAAACATGATGGGGCTGCTGATCAACACGTTGCCTGTCCGAGTGCAACTGGATCCGGACGAGACGTGTACGCAGCTGCTCGCTCGACTGCAAAGCGAGCAGACAGCTCTGCTCGATCATCACTATGTCGGACTCGGCGCGATTCAATCTGTCGTAGGGACAGGCAATTTGTTCGACACACTGTCGGTCTTCGAGTCGTATCCGATCGATACCTCGGGGATGGGCGGGAACACCGACATTGCCGGTATGCGCGTCACCGCTGTGAATGCCCGCGACGCCACGCATTACCCGCTCACCGTGCTGTCGGTCGCGGAACCGACGCTGCAGGTCAGCCTGCGGTACCAGCCGGCGGCATTCGACCGCGCCGCGGTCGACACCATTGCACAGCGAATGTCGCGGATTCTTGCCGCCTTCGCAGCGAACGCGGATACACCGGTCGGTGAGGTCGACGTGTTTGTCGCCGGTGAGCGTGGGTTGGTGGTGGGTGGTTGGGATGGTGTGGGGGTTGTGG
>NZ_JBXAFO010000061.1:0-6481 GCF_058793255.1 Rhodococcus sp. MPR-R1B | reverse complement strand
GTCGTGGTCAGCTCAGTCGTCGTCGTCGGCTCAGTCGTCGTCGGCTCAGTCGTGGTCGGCTCAGTCGTCGTGGTCGGTGTCGGAATTACGGTCGTGCCGCAGTTGTGACGGTGACAATGCCAGCCATAGTTGCCGTTGCCGTTGTTGCCGCCACCGTTGCCGTTGTGACCGCCACCGTTGCCGTTGTTATTGCCGCCGTTGCCGTTGTGACCGCCACCGTTGCCGTTGTTATTGCCGCCGTTGTTGCCGTAATTGCCGTTTCCATTGCCGTTGTTGCCACCACCGCTGTTGCCGCCAGGTTGGGCGGCGACGATGGCGGGGAAGACCGATACGGCAAGGACGCCGATACCCATCAGGCACATCACAGCAACAAGCATCATCGCTAGCCGTCGTGGCTGGCTCATCGACATTCCTCCCCGACACATACGTCCGACCTGCGGAAAACTGCGGCAGACTCACCGTGCCTATCGCACCGGACACACCCTCGTTACATTTCCGGCAAACATGTATCCGCCCAAGGATCATCCCTCACTTGGAAGCTCAACGGTCCGGATCAGCGGTCGCAATCGTATGAAACGGCGCACACTCAGATCGAATCTTCGCAATTCGGGCAGGCCCTGAAAATGCAGGAAAGGGTCGTTCAACTTTCGTTGAAAGACCCTTTTCGCTGGTACTTCTTGGTGGAGCTGAGGGGAATCGAACCCCTGACCTCTTCGATGCGAACGAAGCGCGCTACCAACTGCGCCACAGCCCCGTGCCACCGCCTCAGCGGTGCTCGGCAACTCTAACAGGAACGAATACTCCCGTTGGAATCACCCGACACGAACTTTCGGCCCGACGAGATCGGCCCAGAAGATCACTGACCGGACGCGCGACGCATCTCGGTGTGCCTGATCTCTTCTTCGTAGTGATCTAGGTGATCGAACACCGGATCTTCGTCGTCGACCTCGAGGACAACCGCTCCTGGCCGACGCAGTCGCGCCGGAATCAGGCGAAGCTCTTCGTCGGTGTGCGATTCGACTCCGAGTCGCGATCGGTTGAGGCGTTCGGTACGACGGCGGCGAATCTCTTGCTCGATCCGAACCTGCCGACGCAAGTACGCCATGTACCCGCCGAGGCCGCACACGGTCAGCGCAAACAACCACCACACCATCGGCGAGATGATCAATGCGAGAGCGCCCGAGAGAATCGCGACGAACGCAAGTCCCAGCAATGTCCGCTGACGGAATGCATACCGCGCCTCCCGGGCGATGGCATCCGCTTCGGGGTCGAATCCGCCTCGGCCGCGCCGAACCGGAACAAATTCTCCGACCGGTGCACGACCGCCGGCGTAGTCGTCTTCTGCGTGAGTGTCCATCTGGTCCTCCGCGTCGTAGCTGCTGCGCACTGGTTCTGGTTGCCAGTTCGGATCGCTTCGATGTCCTGCTGCCGGCCCGCGCTGAACAGGGTTGCTGTCGCCGCGGTGGAGTACTCGAGTCGCGAGTGCCGCGTCACTCGTCTGCCGGATCCTGGGGCGCTTGTTGACAAGCATCGGCACCAGGACGAACAGCCACACGGCCACCAGCCCGATCCACACGAATGAGCTAGGCATGCCGCGGCCTCCTCCCGATCACCTACCAGCACCTATGCCAGCCGTTGACGAGTCAAGGTTAACGGCCGACGCCCTCGCATCGTTGCCGACGCGCCGAACCCCACCATACTCATGTGTCACACGCGTACCGAACTGAACTTCCGGTTCAGTCTCAAAAGTCTCAAGTTCTGGTTGAATCAAAAACCACATTTTCCCGCACGAAAGTAGGACTACTCAGCGGTAACTGCTGTTTAGCTCGCGTTTCTCACGCTTCTGGCGCCGTCTTCGTCACACCCACGAAGCGCGTCCGGACCGCACCAATCTGTCGACGACGGTGGTGGGTACTTCCTCGATGGTCATTCCGACCAGAAGATGATCACGCCATTGGCCGTCGACATCGAGGTAGCGCTTGAGAAGACCTTCCTCCCGGAACCCAACATTTCGTAGGACTGCGCGACTCGACGCGTTCTCCGGCCGAACAGTGGCCTCCACTCGATGCAGACCGACCTTCGAGAATGCGTGATCGAGTGTGAGTGCAACGGCAGCTGTGGCTACGCCCCCACCGGTCACGTGCGAGGCGACCCAATAGCCCACCCAGGCGGACCGCAGAGCGCCGCGCACCACATTTCCGATGGTGACCTGCCCGCAGTACTTCCCGTCGAGTTCGATCACCAGGGGAAGGATCCTGCCCTTGCGCGCTTCGGAGCGAAGGTTCCCGCACAGGGACGGCCAGACGGTGATGTGGTGGCGAGCATCCCAGGGCGATTCTCCGGTGGGCTCCCACGGCTCGAGGTGCTCGCGATCGCGAATGCGGAGACGACTCCACACAGCAGCGTCACGGAGCTTCACGGGGCGGACGGTCACCACTCCCGCGGGCACTCGCAGCGGGCCGAGATCTTCCGGCCATCCTGGATGGACTGACATCACACCCCACTCGGGTCGGCGTTACCCACGTTGGGCGAGAAAAGCTACGTCGACTTCTTCACCGATGTGCACTTCGGTGACGTCTCGATCGACCAGAACCAAGCAATTGGCTTCCGCCAAGGTCGCGAGGAGATGTGAGGACGCACCGGGCGCACCCCCGAGGGCCTGCACCAGGTACTCCCCTGTCGCTTCGTCACGCATCAGCTGACCACGCAGAAAACCCTTGCGATCGGCAATCGACGTGATCGTTCCCACTGTCCGCGCTTTCACTACTCGCCGCATCGGCTGGCGGCGTCCGAGCGCGATTCTGATCAGCGGGCGAACCATGACTTCGAATACCACCAGTGCGCTGACCGGGTTGGACGGTAGGAGAAAGGTCGGAACCTCGTCCCTTCCCAGCTTTCCGAAGCCTTGCACCGATCCCGGATGCATGGCAACGCGCTCCACCTCGAGTGTCCCCAGGTCGGCAAGCGCCTCACGAACCTCGTCGGACGCTCCGCCGCCCACGGCACCGGCGATGACAACGATTTCCGAGCGAATCAGCTGTCCCTCGACTACTTCGCGAAGACGACGCGAGTCGTTGCCTGCGATTCCCACACGGTTGACGTCGGCGCCGGCATCGCGCGCTGCGGCGGCGAGGGCATACGAATTGACGTCGTAAACCTGGCCTGGCCCCGGCGTGCGATCCACGTCGACGAGTTCTCCACCGACGCTGATGACGGAGAGGCGCGGACGGGGATGGACGAGTACTTTGTCGCGGCCGACCGCGGCGAGCAACCCGACCTGTGCGGCTCCGATGATGGTGCCTGCCCGAACGGCCACGTCGCCCGGCTGGACGTCGTCGCCTGCACGGCGAACGTAATCGCCCGAACGCACCGGCTCGAAGATCCGAACGCGAGCGCGACCACCGTCGGTGTTCTCGAGCGGAAGAACTGCGTCGGCCAGCGTGGGCAAAGGCGCGCCGGTGTCGACTCGGACGGCCTGGCGAGGTTGCAAGCGGATCGGTTGGCGTGAGCCCGCCGTCACCTCACCGACCACCGGCAAGGTGAGGTCGGTAGGCTCGCCGTCCTCGCCTCGGAGGTCGGCTCCGGCGCCGGCGACATCGACACTACGAACCGCGTAACCGTCGATGGCAGCTTGATCGAATCCCGGCAATGGGCGTTCGGTCACCACTTCCTCGGCACACAGCAGTCCCTGCGCCTCCGAGATGGCGACCCGAACCGGACGGGGTGCCACTGCAGCAGCGGTAACCCTGGTCTGCTGCTCCTCAACCGACCGCATCTGGTCCGCGTCCTCCTGTGTCTGGAAATTCGGTGATATCCGTCAGCTCATGATGCCTTGCCGCCGAAAAGGGACAAGCACATTGATACTGCGTTATCGGGCGATCAACCACCGTGGCGACACGCTCAGCGGTCGAGCCGATCCGCGAGCCACTTACGCAAGGACGGGCCGTAATCGTCACTGTCGAGCGCCAGGTCCACCGAAGCGCGGAGGTACCCGCCGGGGTTGCCCAGGTCATGACGCGTTCCGCGGTGCACCACCACGTGAACCGGATGGCCCTCGGAAATCAGGAGAGCGATGGCGTCGGTGAGTTGCAACTCACCGCCGGCTCCCGGCTCGATGCGACGAAGTGCGTCGAAGATCGCACGATCGAGCAGATAGCGACCTGCAGCGGCAAAGGTCGACGGCGCGTCTTCCACAGCCGGCTTCTCGACCATGCCGACGACCTTGAGGACGTCGGGATTGACCGCGTCGGGAACGATCTCGACGTCGAAGACGCCGTAAGCGCTGACTGCGTCTTTCGGGACGTCGATTGCACAGAGAACGGATCCTCCGCGCTTGGCCCGAACTCGCGCCATGATCTCCAGGACGCCACGCGGTAGTACGAGATCATCGGGCAGAAGGACCGCGATGGCATCTTCGTCGTCGTCGAGAACCGACTCGACGCAACCGACTGCATGCCCGAGGCCGAGGGGCTGCTCCTGAATCACGGAGTCGACTTCGAGCAAACCCGGCGCTTTGCGCACCTTCGCCAGGGCAGCGAGTTTTCCGCTTGCTTCCAGCTTGCTTTCGAGCACGAGATCCTCGACGAAGTGGGCAACCACGCCGTCTTTGCCCGGGGACGTCACGATGACGAGCCGCTCGGCTCCCGAGTCCGCAGCTTCACCTGCCACCAGTTCGATACCCGGTGTGTCCACGACCGGCAGCAATTCTTTCGGAACCGTCTTGGTGGCAGGCAGGAAACGCGTACCAAGTCCGGCTGCGGGAACCACGGCCGTACGGAAGGCCCTCGTGCTGCTAGCGACAACGTCTGTCATGCCAACACCTTAGCCGCCGCTTGTTACCGCTCGGTCAGCACGACGAATATCGTTGCGGGGTGACACCTCAGACAAAAGCACAATGGCGACAAATCACACTCGCAGCACGTGATGCAGTCTCCGAGCACACTCGAAACACGGAAACTGCGGCGTTGATCACGCACATACGTTCAGTGATTGTCGACGGCTCGGTCGTCTGTGCGTACGTCCCCACCCGCACCGAACCAGGATCCACCGATTTGCTCGACGCCGTTGCCGAGATCGCTCAGCGTGTACTACTTCCGATCACCGGGGAGCCGGGACCGTTGTCCTGGGTCGAGTACAGCGGCGCGAACGGTTTGCGCCCCGCGAAGTACGGCATTCGGGAGCCTGTCGGACCCGCCTTGCCACCGGAAGCCCTGTCCGACGTGGAATGCATGCTTGTCCCTGCTCTCGCGGTGGATCTTCGCGGAACACGCCTCGGCCGTGGCGCAGGCTTCTACGACCGGACGCTCGGGTCGGTCGGACCACAGACTCGGCTCGTGGCAATTGTCAGAGACTCCGAACTCGTCGAGGCCTTGCCTGCCGACGACCACGACATTCCCATGGGCTGGGCATTGACGCCGCGCGGCGGCCTCACGCAACTCAAAGGCGATTGATCTGCGGGAATAGATCCCTGATTAGCGCTGTTGGCACTGTCACTTGTAGAGTGCTAAAGGCTGCGGTGTAAATACGCGGCTGCTCGAACATCACAGTGCGGAGGAAGCCCGGTGCCCACCTACTCATACGCATGTACGGAATGTGACAACCGTTTCGACATCGTCCAGTCCTTCAGCGAAGATTCGCTGACGGTCTGCCCAGCTTGCTCAGGCAAGCTCCGCAAGCTGTTCAACTCTGTTGGCATCGTGTTCAAGGGCAGCGGCTTCTACCGCACCGACAGCCGCGGCGGCTCCGGGACTGCGAGCGAGCCCGCCAAGAGTGATTCGGCACCCGCTGCGAAGTCCGAGTCCAAGTCGGACTCCTCTTCGACATCGAGTTCGTCGACCAGCACGCCGGCGCCCGCAAAGGCTGCCGCGAGCTGATTTCCACAACCTCCGGGTTGTCCACAGTTTCACATGGTTAGGGCCGGAAGCACCGCTTCCGGCCCTAACGTGCATGAATGCCGTCAGCACGTTCTCGCTCGCCGAGGCGCTCCGATCCACTGCGCGCCCAACTCGATCTCAGCCCGAGCACCTTCGATCGCGTCGTCGAACTGACACGCGGCACACGATTCCGCACGGCGACAGTCCGTAAGATCGCAGCCGTTGTCCTGGCCACACTCGGCGTTGTTCTCTTCTTTCGAGGCGATCCCGCGACCGACACCGTCGCCGTAGTTGTCTCGAGCCGCGATCTCACTCCGGGGCAGGTGATTGCGGATTCGGATGTCGAGATGCGAGAGATCGACTCGAAACAACTTCCCGAAGGAGTTGTCTCCGATACCGACCTGGTAGTCGGGAGAACCGTTGCCGGCCCGATTCGCTCCGGAGAAACCGTCACCGACGTGCGCGTTCTCAGCCCACGGCTGGCCGGGTTGTCGGTAGGAACCGACGACGCCCGCATCGTCCCCGTCCGATTGGCCGATGCGGCCGTCGCGGACATGTTGCGCAGCGGGGACGTCGTCGACGTCCTGACCGTCGGCCCTGACACATCC
>NZ_JBXAFO010000060.1:0-6960 GCF_058793255.1 Rhodococcus sp. MPR-R1B | reverse complement strand
AGCAGGGACTAAATCCAAGCCGGGTGGTGAATTTTCGTCCGACGATCACCGATCACTTTTCATCCGACGTTGACACCGCTGTACCGGCATTCTTCGGTTTCACCCCGGACGAATGCCTGGTCGTGGTCAGACTCGCAAAGGGCGCTCTCGCGGCAGCTGTGCGGATCGATTTCGACGCAGCAATACGCGCTGCTGAGCACGATATTTCGAGTCTGGTGGGCCACGAGGACGACCGTGCAGACATGGTGGCACTGATCGGAATCGGCGTGAATTCTCGGCGAGACGACGCCTTGAACGCTGTCGCAGCGGCATGCCTGGCCGACGGAATGTACGTGACGGCAACGATCAAGGTAGATCGGATCGCGTTTGGTGAGCGATGGATCGACCACAGCAGCAAGACTGAGGGCCTTATCGACGACCCAACTACATGTCCCGCCGCGCTGGACTCGTTGATCGAACGAGGTCGAGGTGTAGCCAGCGACCGTGAAGAACTGCGAATCGAAGTAACTGCCACAGGCGCCAATATCGTTGCAGGTAAGGCCCCATCCAATGCAGGAGCGGCGCGGGCCGTGCGTGCTGTTCTCGCCGCGATGGACCGCCATATGAACGGCCACCCACTCTCTGACGCCGATGTGGCGAAGCTGGCGGGCGGCTTGCTCAACAAACGTGTTCGCGACGCGGTAGTGGCTATCGGTCTGACCGGGCGCCGTGAGGCTGCACGCGCTGTCTTTGCGGACGTAACGCGTCGGGTCTGTGGACCGGCACGGGCCGAAGCTGCGACGATTGTCGCAGTTCTCGCCTACTTCGCATGCGACGGAGCGCTGTTGCGTATGGCGCTCGAGGAAGCTCAGCGGGAAGCACCCAAGCATTCTCTTGCCCTGATGGTGGCGTACGCACTCGATATGCAGATTCACCCCACGAAATTCGAGGAAGCACTCGCGCCGTCGCGTCAGATTCTGGCGGAACTCGGAATCGTCGTACCAGACTGATCGCGATCCGAAGTGGTTGTCCCACCGCCGCTATCGGCGGTGGGACAGGGTGTTTCGCCTTCGGTCCGCCGAACGTGTGTTCTCGGTCGGTCGTAACCGCCCATCTGCTGTCCTAGGTGGAGATTGCTCAGCTGTGGACAACGCGGCTGACCCTGTCCTCAATGCGCGTAGTTCGAAGGCAATGTGGGCAGGCGGATTGGTGCAGATCAACTTCGAGGCCCGCCCACCCGACGACCTATGCCGTGACGCGCACTCGTGAGCGACACGGAATCGTCAGAACCTCAACTCGTAGTCAATGAAAGCGAAGGAACGACATGGGATCTGGCATCTATTCGTCTGCGAACTTTTCTGTGCAGGACAACGATCAAGGGCGCGCCGCTCTGGCCTACGCGGTCGGCAAGTTGCAAGACATCTCCGCGCTCGGGCTGACCCCCGACGGAGACGAAGACGCGGGTGCGGTCATAGCTGGGGCGTTGGCCAAAGTCCTTGGTTTGGCCGAAGATCCGGACGACTTCACAGAGGTGTGGAATGCGCTGATCGGTGGTCGATACATCGTATCTGTATCTGGGGAAGGGGTTCACTCCGATCCCGGCGAAATCGACGCGGTGCTTTCAGCTCTCGCGGAGAGCGATGTTAACGGTGAAATCACCTGCGAAAGCGAAGATTACGATCGGTGGCGACTGCGCGTAGTTGGCGGTCAGGTTCGCAAAGAATCCGGCGAGATCGTGTACGGCGATGATGCACTCGCCGCAGCATGGGTCGTCCAGATGCAAGGCCATGATGACAATATGTTTGACCAGGTCGCGGTGGTGGGTTCGGAGGCGGAAGCGACCCCGATCCTTGCGGAATGGGCACGTGCGGCTGCCAAGAATCTGGTCGATGCTGGTGCGCTCGGTGAGCGCGCTGTCGATGTGACCGCAGACGATGCCATCGTACTCGAGCAGTGGGCCGATGCCGGGGGAGTGAAGTGGGAGGTGTACCAGGTTGGTGCGCAGAACCACTGATCAGGACAGTTGAGGTGTTGCCCGCCGGGGAGAGGGGACGGGCAACGCCTCAATTGCGCAGCCTGTCCGAAGCCGTCCGACGGAACCGGGCACAAGCAAGATGGTGCGGCGAGACACTCAAGGTGCCGCACATTCGCGCCGGCACCCTGATCCTGGGTCTGTCAACGAAACAGTCCAGGAGGAATCGACATGGGTGACACACAGGCATTGGGCGGCGCGGCTATGGCCACTTTGGGGGACCTTCTCAGGGAATCCGTCCGCGACCGGGCGGTCCTCGCGGAGATCGGAGTGCTCCTCGCGCCGGTTCTGGCACTCGATTTGGGCGTGGATGACCCACGGTCGTTGTTCGATGAACTCGAGGTCGCTGTGGGCGAGCAGGGAGAGCGAAAGGGCCTTCGGAGAGTTAGGTTCACCACGGAGTTATGGGAAAACGGATATTTCTTCTCCGATGAGGTGGAAGTCGACTACTGCGACGGCGATTCCGATGAGATCACCCTCCCCAAAACGTTCTTGGAGGAGTACGCGGACGAACTCACCTCGCACACCGACGGTCTCGGATCAGGGACTGAGTTGAAGGTCGTCTACAGCGGCAAAGAACCCCGGATCGTCGCCTGACTTCGACTACTTGCCCGACAGGACATCCTGTGTCGGGCAAGTAGTGAAAGCTGTTTCGCTGCCCGGAAATTTAGATGTGGGCAGATCCTCATCGAGTGCACTTCCGGGGCATTGGATATTCAAACCCGTTGCCGCACAGATCAGATCGACGAGATGGAATCGAAAGCGTCAGATTCCCGACGATCTAGGAGACAACGAAATGGGCTACGACAACAACCCCGGCTCGCACGGAAGCGCAGAGCAGGACACACCCGGCCACGACTCGGCCCCGGGCACGGGTGCCGACCACACCGACACCGACACCGACGGGCTGATCGAAACTCGAGTCGAAGGCGTCGACGCAAAGATCTATGCCCACCGCTCGAACGTCACTCCCGGAACACTGCTGGTCGGTGTCGACGCACCGCAAGGACAGTCGATCCGGTTCGTCGTCAACGACGGCGACATGCTGGATACAACGGTCGGCGTCGATGCGGGCGAGCTAGTCACGCTCCCGTCGACGGAACAGTTCACGTCGAATGCGCACCGCATGGTGGTCGGCGGAGAGAGCCGCGCCGCAACTGCGGTCGCGACCAGGGTCGAATACCTCGTACCCGACGATGTGATCGCACAAGGAAGCGATGCAGTAGCCGGGTGGGTCGAGCAGACCGCCCGCGCGGTCGCGGTCACCAGCCCGGTACGGATCAGCGTCGAGATCGGTGAACGCTCCGAAACGTGCCTCACACGGGCGATCTGGACGGGCCGCAAACTTCTCGACACCGAACGCTCTTTCGGGGATTCGAGGAGCGAGACGGAGGCCGCTTCGGACGCGATAGCGAACATCCTGCTGGCACTCGCAGACAGCGACGGTTTCGAGGAAGTCGTGAGCGCCCTGCGAAGCGCAAGGATGTACGTCCGAGACGAGTGGGCAGAGGCCGACCGGATCGTGCCGGACTGCTTCTTGATCAGCTAGACACCTCCACTGATCTGGCACCTACGGCGGGTGTCAGATCGGTGGACGCTTTCGCCGCGACGACGCTGTCCGACGATCACCAGACGGCCGTCAATGATCTGATCAGCGAAGTCACTACTATTCGTGACGCCAACGCACAGACATGGGAGGGGCCGCGTGACCGCCGAAATGAACACCCCGGAACGGCATGTACTCGTCGATACCGACACCGGAGTCGACGACGCGCTCGCAATACTGACAGCCCTCAACGCACCAGACACGTCCGTCAT
The DNA here is from genome assembly GCF_058793255.1 of Rhodococcus sp. MPR-R1B. NCBI lineage: Bacteria > Bacillati > Actinomycetota > Actinomycetes > Mycobacteriales > Nocardiaceae > Rhodococcus > Rhodococcus sp. MPR-R1B. Next base: position 3,131 of record NZ_JBXAFO010000060.1, on the reverse strand, counting down.
AGGCATCGGCACCGTCTTCGGCAATTGCACCGAACACCAGGCCGCTCAGAACGTGCTGACAGTCCTCGCTGCGGTCAACCGCACCGACATCCCGGTATGCGTAGGGAGCCCCCGGCCCGGGCCAGCACCGACGACACCATCCCCACACGGAAGCGACGGGCTCGGCGGTCGCGGACTCCAGCCGCCACCCTCTGTTCGACTGAGCGACGAAACCGCCGTCGACCAGATCCTCCGGACAGGACGCGAACGACCCGGCCAGGTCGACCTGCTGTGTCTTGCACCGCTTACCAACATTGCAGCCGCTATCACTCGCGATCCGACGATCCTTCGGCAGTTCAGATCAGTGACCATCATGGGCGGAATGGGCACGGCCGATCGCCGCGAAATCGTCGCCGCCGCGCAACCGAAATTCCTCGCCAAAGGCGATACCAACACCAACCACGACCCAGCCGCCGCCGCGACAGTGGCTGCGACACCCGGTCCAGTGACCTGGGTAGGCATGGACGTCACAGGCCGACTACGACTGAGGTGGGCAGATCTGCAAACCCTCACGTCGACATCGAATATTGCGCGTTTCATTCAGACCATCACCGAGGACTATCACGTTTACTGCACGAACACATACGGCGCTGAGCAGCCGATCTACACCTCCCACGACAGTGTCGCCACGTCCGTCATGCTCGATCCCACGGTGATCCTGTCCAGCGTTTCGGCTACCGCACAAGTACACAGTGCCGACGGCCGGTCTGCGTTGTGGGGGCACTACCCTGACGATCGGTCCGCAGTGCACCAGATGGCAACCGACCTCGACTACGCCGCGATCCGAAACCGAGTCGCCCGCACCCTCGCAGGTTCGGGAAAGCACTGAACGGAACGCACAGTTCTTCGAAAGGCGATGGTGGCAGCATGTTTCGAACGGCATCCAAACGCAAAGTGCGGAAAGCGCTCGACAACCTGACCTTGCCCGATCCCTGGGACAGCCGGAAACTGGTCGAACAGATCGCACACGATCGCGGACACCCGATAGTGCTCTCCCCAGTGCCACAACACGTGATGGAAGGCAAAGTATGCGGCCTGTGGGTCAGCTCTGACGAAACCGATTACCTGCTTTACCCAGAGGACTCCCCGTCCTGGCACATCGATATCGTCATCTGCCACGAACTCGGCCACATGCTGCTCGACCACGACCTCGAGATACCAGTTCCCGCCAAGTCAGGGCCACCAACCACGTCGATCGACATCGAAGGGCTGTCCGCATGGCTACCAGGCCTGGATCCCGACGCGGTCCGCGGGATACTCGGACGCAGCGGCTTCTCCGCTCGCAGTGAATACGAAGCTGAATACCTCGCGACACTGCTCATCGATCGCGCAGTCGGGGATATCCAAGACACCCGCCACACACGAATGCTCAACACATTCGTCCGAGGTGAAGACGGATGACCAACACAATCCCCGCCCCCCTGCACGCGCTCATCCTTCTATTCGTGTGGTCGGTGCTGGCAGCGCGGTCAACACTGCTGAGGTTCAACAACTACGACGTTCGACTAACCCACGCACTGACCTTCGCGTGCATCGCGCTCACCCTGAAAGACCCCACCGTCGCGTCAGTTCTCAACCCGATACTCGGGCCGACGCTCACCCGGACACTCGTACACATCCTGATCCTGTGGTCGGTGGCAGCCCTCGTCGGTGTCTACAACTCCTGGGATCCCACCGAACCCCACTGGAAACAGCCGACGCTCTATTGCATCGCGACCACACTCGGGGTGCTCCTGCTCGTCCTCTCGGCGCCAGCACGCGCCGCAGAAACAACAGTCGAACTCACCGGCGGTTGGCAAGCAGTGGCCTACTTCGCGATCTACGCCGCATTCACCGCGTACGGACTAGGCCGGGTAACCCTGGACTATCTCCGAAGCTGGAAACGGATCCGAACCGCATCCACGAAAGTAACCGTGATCGGCGTAATCGTGTTCTTCGTGTCCATGCTGGTCGAATCGTTGCAGATGCTGGCAGTCGCCATCCTGACTGGAAGCGGCAAAGGAGAACGACTTGTCGAAGCGAAATCGAACTCCAACGGGTGGCTATTCGCCGTAATGATGCTCGTCGCCGTCACCTTGTCAGGGCTCCCATTTTTTCGCTCGGACATGCGTCGGGAACTGTGGGACCAGTTCAGAATCCACCGACTGTGGAAGACGATCACACGGACGGAACCCGATCTCGTATTCGGAACAATCCGAGACCGGCGGACACTCACTGACAGTCAACGTCAGCTGAGGGTGACCAGCGAGGTTTTCGACGTTGTCCAACGACTCAACCACTACGCAGAACCCATCAACGATGGACGTTGGGACGATCAACTCGCCCAGCTAGGACTCACACCGACACAAGCGATTGCGGTCTATCAGGCAGCTCAGCTGCAGAACGCCATTGAACGACGTAAACGCGGTCTCAGCCCACTCGATGAAAAGGCTCCGATTGCCACTGCACCGGTCGCCCCTGACGACACCGAATCTGCGATCGCAGCCATGATGCTCATCGCCCAGCACTGGTCCCTAGCCGGCCGCCTCCGACAATCGAGCATCAGCGAACAGGAACACGCGCATATCCCCTGACAAGGAACCTCAGCTGGCCGCTGAGGGGCTATCCGAACCCTCTCCGAGCACCCGCAGCAACGCCCTGCGGTCGGCATCAGTGCGTTCTCCGCGAAGCTGAATGCTCTGCACCTTCCGCATCCGGAACTGCTCGAGGAGCAGCAGTTGTTCGTGCAGATCTTGAATATCGTCATCGAGCAGATACTTCGCGGGCGTCCGGAAGTGCACGGCGATCGCTGTAAGCAAATCTGGATCCGCTTCGGTCTGAGCACCAGATCGCAGGGCGTCGATCTGTTCAGCTGATACCTGGTGTCCAGCAGCGCTGATCGCTGCAGCAGCGTCCGTCGACGTTTCTTCGCTCTCGTTAGCTGGGTGCCATACCCGAAACAAGACCTGCAGTCGCTCGGCGAGGGAAACCCGTGAGGACATGAGCTCTCTCCGTTCCATGGTCAGAACCATCAGCTTAGCCTGAATCCACCGATGAGCTTGTGAAAGTTGATCCGAATCGACGACACGAGCAAGAACTGTTTCCAGGCAGGG
>NZ_JBXAFO010000059.1:1980-7682 GCF_058793255.1 Rhodococcus sp. MPR-R1B | reverse complement strand
GTACGCGGGGAGAAACCATGGCCACAAAATGCGCCATAAATGGCCGCCAGTGGGGAGCTTACGATGGCCGTCGACACGCCGGCGAGCCAACCGCATCCCTGGCCGCCGCGGCTCAGACGGTAAAGGTGCACGTCGACAGCAGCGCCACACTGCTGCCGCCGACTGGGCCTGACACGTCGTTTTCAACGACGACTGTTCTCGCTCCTGAGGAGAAAATGATGCCACGACTGGCATACACCGCAGCCGGCACATTGGCAGCGTGCAGCAGTCCCCTACCCCATCACTGAGATCGGCGCGTCCACGACGCTGTCCGCAGCGCCGGAAACAAGCCAGTTCGCCCCGCCCCGATCTTCGACGACGAAGGCCGCACCGTATCCGTCGCACTGAAACCCGGTAGCAGTTCCAACGCGATTTGCACCGGATGGAATCCGCTGCAAATCGCCGCCCCTGTTGAGGATCGGAGCTAGAGGTTCACCCGAAATGTGGGGGCCTGTTGAACGTGTCTCGAAGAGTTGGGTATTGGCGTGACGGCTGCGGACGTTCTTTGCGGTTCGTCCTGGACATGTATTGCTCGAGGGTGGCAGCCCGTTGTGCAGCGGTGTTTTCATCGGCAGTGACTATTGGTGCGATGTCGGCCAACCTGTCACGGGCGGATACCAGGTCTGTAAATCGAGACGTGTACGTCAAAATACGCACACTCGCTTCGATCGGCGACGCCGGATCTAAATGATGACCATTGTCTTCGTACAAGCGTGCCTCGTCAGCTCCGGACAGTGCCCATGACAGCGTGTCTACCTCGGCGGAGGACAAAGCGAGGGCGGGATCACGCAGAATTTCATCGGCTAACAGATGGATCTGTTGGATCCGGAAGGTCCACTCATCGGTTGAGGCGAAGAGCACCAGCCGTATGAACTCTCGGAACTCCGGGCTGTCAGTGTCGAGAATGGTTGCAAATCTGGTGTGAAAGTCGTCAAGGGCGTGGGAATCCGATACGAAATCAGCGCTATTTTTGCGTTCCTCAGTCAGTCGATAGGAGTGGGATTGAAATGCTTTCGCGAGCCTTGCGCCACGGCCCATAGGGAGCGACAGTAGGACTCGGGTGACGTCTGAGTACCCTTCGGTGAAATATCCCGCCATCTGGCCGCGGAGCAGGAGATCGAGTTTTTCGAACAAGAACAGTATCGCTGTCATGCTTGCAGCCTGCCCAGGGAAATCCGCCCAAAACTCAGCCTCATCGATGTTCCAGGCTGTCGTCAGGCCTATCACGTAGCGGTCTCGTTCGGGGCCGTAAGAGGGAGGAAGGGCGTCGATTTCTGGACGAACCAACGTATCTATGAAGGATGTGAGCCGTGCTTGCAGGATCTCTTCGGATATGTCCGGGCGCGTGCTCATGATTCCTCCGTGGTGCCAGTCTCGATGAAAATCCACGGCATTTCAAAGGCTTTGGAACTTTTTGGTGCTAGTTCGGCGGCGCGCGGTTTACAGACCGTAGTGTGGGAGGTCTCATCGATGGATTCGTCAACAAAATCCGTGTCGTATCGATCGGTGATGACTACGTTGTCCGGATTAGCCCACACGATCCGAGCTTTCAGCGCCTCACACCCAGGCTCCTTCACGTACATTTCTGTTCGTCGCCGAGTCCTTTCCAAGACCTCGGAACCGGGTTGAAGATCGCTGAACGCCGGTGCTCGTCGGAGAAATACCTCGATAGCGCTCCACACTGAGGACGCAGCCTTCATTGCTCCAAGAGCACCGGATGCCTGAAATCCCGCACTGGCAGGGCTGAACATTCGAGTCTGTGCACTCAAAATGGGAGGTCTCTTTTCAGCGGGAGAGCCGTCCTCTCTCCATTTCTGCGCGGCGTCTGCCAGTGCCTGGCGAACTATCAGTCCGCCCAACGAGTGCGCGACCAGAAACAGCTCCTCGTACTCGGTCGTGATGTCCGTCCGAAGGGCGCCAGCGCTGGTGGTGAGCGCTGCGGCGTTGGGTTTCGGAAAGAAGTCACCAATCGATCTCCGGATCCGGTCCGCTACACCTTTTGGGTTCTCTTTCCGAGACTTATAGCCAATGAACAGCATGTCGGCTTCGAGCCACCATTCTCGCTCGCCCGAGTCAGGGAAATTTTTCCAAGTCCCGATGGCGTTACCACCGAAACCGTGCACGAACACAATTAGTCGTTTGACTTTCCCAGAGTGACTGGATGCGTAGAACGTCCAGCCTTTGTACTTTTCCAGAGCGACCACTGAGTGATGCATTCGTTGATCTTTCCTTATCCGCAGAGTCGATGTAGCTCAGACGTCGGCTCCAAACCCACGTCTTCGATCACTGCGCATGTGTCACAGGTAGTCCGAGATTCGGCTGTCCTCGCGTCAATCGGCGGCAGAATTCGAGGTAGTTGCGTGTCTGCATCCAGCGGTTGAAGGTGAACTCTGGATACGCGTGTTTTTGATTCCACGATCTGGTTGCCGCAGTCGTGTGAGCCGGTTACGTGGCTTTGTCGAGCGATTGGACGATGATGGAGCGTGCTGCGAGTTCGTCTTCGAGATCTATTCGGAGGGACTCGTCGAGACCGTTATCTGCTACAACCCAGTTGTGGTACACGGCTGTCCACAGGAATTTGAATCGGACATGGCTGTTGGCGTTCGTTTCTAGACCTTTGGTCACCATGGCCTTGTGGGCGGGGATGACCTCGTCACGCCACATCGCGTACTCGGCCCCATCGGGGCATGTGAGGTAGTTCAAAAACACAAACGAGTAGGTGTCATATCCAGCTGTGAACTGCGTGTGTCCAAGGGTTTGGTACAGCGAGGAATCTTTGTGGTTTTTGTAGAAACTGGCATCCAGTTCATATGCCTGCACCATCCATTCGGGGAGCTGAATGGCAGGAACCACGGTTCCCTTTTCCTCACCCATTACAGCGTCGATGAGGCCGTCGCCGATGATCGTCCAGTCGTCCGCGTAGACAGGGCCAACTCTCACAGCACCGCGGAACAATCGGCTGTGTCCCCACACCAATCGCAGAATATGAATCTGGAGACTGAACACCATGTCCATGAGCCAGTCCAAGGCTTCGTGAGCTTGCTCCGCGGCCTCAGCACCTGCTGGAAGTCTGTGCTCAGCCAATGCAGCAAGTGTCTCGATATGCTTCGGCGGTAGTGGAATCGCGACGGCCACGTTGTCCGTGAACGTGACAGCCATGGGAGGTTGCGGCGTTTCAGGTCCGCCGACTAGGCCTCGATAGAGGTCGAGATCCCCTCGGAATTCGTTGAACTGACGTACCCAGTCCCTGACAAACTCGAGCTTAGTGGAGTCTGATTCTTCTTTCCAAAACGTCTTGGTTGCGAGCGCGTCGATGTAGATGACGATCGACTCAGCCATGATCGGCTGGCCCTGCGCATCATGGTAAGCATCAGCCACTGGCACGGCTTCTTCACTCGCGGCAGCTGTCTGGTCGGTCATATTCTCTCCCAAGAATTCTCACATTTTGATGGCCGAACGTACCGCCTGACGGAAGGCTAGTCTGCCGGCAGAACGAATACGACCAAATCGAAACGATCAGCCTCGCACCAAACGACGGCAGATTTCGAGGTTGTCAGCCGTCCTGATCCACCGGGCAAAGGTATACACGGCGCGCTTGTCAGCAGGTATCTGCGCCTCCCACAACCGTCGCCACCGAAGCCATGTCCGATAGTCGCACCGGTACTGCGGTTCAAGGTTGCGTTGATCCAACGCGTACTGCACGCCGGTGTCTTCCGACGTCGCCGCGATCACCCGAACGGGCAGTTTGTCAGTCTGCTTCGACCAATCAAAATTCTGTGCGTACACATCCGGCATCAGCTTCTGCAGAAGGCCATCCTGATGCCCACCGCTGATGAAGTTCGTCGTTCCTTGCAACACCACCCGCACCTCCGGTGACACCACCCACCGGCAGTGCCGGAACTGACCGCGCCGAAGCCGCTTCCCCGGTGCACCATTGGCATCAACGACGTCCTCAACGGAAGGCAACGACGACCGGTAACCGTCGACGAGCATCTTCATGCGTGCCTCCGATTTCGTCGCGACTTCCACCTCGACCGCAGCCAACTCACCCGACTCCAACACCTCGATGAAATCAGGGAAACGCAGACCCGAACGCTGCGGCGAATACGGCGCCACACGGTTGTCCCAGTCAGTCCGAACCGGCAACCCCAACCACGTGTTCCGCTCCCCCACAACCGTCGTCCCAGCCGGCCCCTCATCGATCAACGTCAGCCGCGACGGGACAACACCGGCCGCGACACCATCCGACGAATAGTGCACCCCCACCGACTGCAAAAAACGATGCGACTGACTCTCATCGCGGGCCTCCAGCATCCGAATCTGGCGCTCCGAAATCACCGTGCGCCCCCGAGCTCGAGCAGCCAACGTCTGATCCGCAACCAACAACCGATGCAACAGATTCGCAGGCACCGTCATGTGCCCACGCAACGACGAATGCGACACCGGAAACTCCGCCGTCTCCAACCCCACTGTCTGACCATCAAGCGTCGGAACCAACACAACGCCAGCCCACGGCTGATCCTGATTCCGCGTCAACAAACCAGCATCCTCCATCGACCGAACACGATGCCGAGCCGTGCTGATCTTCCCCCCGTAAAACCAATGCGCCGCCTGCCGCAACGACACCACACCATGCAGCGTCATGAACCGAAGCAAGTCCTCATCCGCAGGCTTCCGACGCCACCCCGCCGGCCCCTTCCCACCCGGCTTTCCCCGCCGATCCGCCGGCACAGCATCAGCTGCGAACCGTCGCCGCGACCGAGCCCGTTTCCACTCGGACACAGACTCCGGAGTCGCCAAAACTTCACGCTCCCAGGACTGCACAACCGAAACCAACGTCTCACCTCTCACCGCAGCGGCACTGCCCACACCCTACAGAACCAACCTCCCCAAAACCCGGACCCCAACCCCGACACCAGCTGTCGAGAACAACTTTCCACCGGAAATGCCGCAACCAGCAACTATTATCCGAAAAACCCGACATCCAGCCCCCCAAGAAAAATCCTGACTAACCCCCACAACCGCACGTCACACACACCACAGATTCGCTTCGCTGTCTGGGTGATGGTGTGAGTGCGTGGTTGATGGGGGTTCCGGCTACGCCGCAGGTGTCGGCCACTTCGTGGACCACCCCGTAGCAGTGCCCCGAAGAATGCTCGCTCGCTCGCATCCTCCGGTGCCCTGACGGGGTGGGTGGCCGACTGACCTGCGGTCGTATCCGGTTGGTGGTGGTCGGTCCGCTGCGCTAAGCCTTGTCGGCTTCTGTCGGTGGCTTCTCGCCCCCGGGTGGTGGTTGCCCCTGAGTGTTTGGTCGCTGCTGTTGGTGTCATCTGTTGTGTGCAGCTGTTGGTGTCATCTGGGTCCGCCGGCCGGGTGTGTGTCGCACCCCTGGCGGGGTGTCGTCAACGGTGTTGTCTTCGTTGGGATCTGCGTTGTCGACATCAGGGTGAGCCCCCTCTGCCGGTAGCCGCGCAGCCCGTCGATGTCACCGACAACTGGTGCGGCCGCCAACCCGAAACCCGGGTCGGACGAGCTTCAACCAGCTCTCCCAACAGCACCACCGTGTGGGTGAGTATCTGCATGCGGTGACCATCCGTAGCTGAGCGCAGCGGACCCAGCCACAGCAGTCGTGGACCGGCGCCGAGCAGAACGCAGTGGAAGCC
>NZ_JBXAFO010000059.1:0-1972 GCF_058793255.1 Rhodococcus sp. MPR-R1B | reverse complement strand
CGCCCCCCCCCCCCCCCCCCCCCCCCCCCCCCCCCCCCCCCCCCCCCCCCCCACCCCAACCGTCACCCGAATCGTGAACCCGCACACCACTCGTTCGTGACCTCAACGCCCACCTGTGAAGCGCCAACAACCCGGCTTGAAAACCCTCACCACCATCACCGCCAACCCGCCACCAACCGCTGCCGACAACGAGCTGCCACCAACACAAACCCACACACCCAACGACACCACCGAGGGGTGAGCACCTGCACAACGCAACCATCCGCAGCCGAGCGCAGCGGACCCAGCCACGGACGGCGCCGAGCAGAACGCAGTGGAAGCCGGCCGGGGCAGCCCACCACCACAACAACCGGTCCGGCAGACACCCCTTCGCCCACAACACAACCGGCACCCGAACCACCCAACGCAGCCACCAGCGGCCGCAAACACCAACCACAAAAGCCGGGGCCTGACGGCCCCAACCCCATCACCATCGCTGACATCAACAGAACCCTCGTGGTCACCTTCTCGAGCCAAAAGCAAAACCCCGGCCACCGGGGGGGTCTATCTCTTTAACGGTGTTTCGGCGGTTTTCCATCAGTAAGTTTCCGATCCCGGCCAACGATCGGCGAACGTGATCGCAAACGCGTTCAGAGCGGGCTTCCACCTCGTTATCCATCGTGCCTGGCCCTTGCCTGTCGGGTCGAGCGAACGTGTCACCAAATACAGACACTTCAGCGCAGCCGCCTCGGTAGGGAAATGGCCACGAGCTTTCACCGCCCTCCGATAGCGGGCATTGAGGGACTCAATCGCGTTGGTAGAGCAGAGCACTCGCCGTATCTCTGTGTCGTAATCGAGGAACGGAATGAACTCCTGCCAAGCGTTGGTCCACAATCGGATGATCGCCGGATACCTCTCACCCCAGTGCTCGGCGAGATCGTCCAGCCCCGCGTGAGCGGCAGCCTCGGTCGGTGCCGTGTAGATCGGTCTGAGATCGTGTTTGAGTGCGTCCCAGTGTTGACGTCCCGAGAGCCGAAAGGTGTTGCGGATCAAATGCACGACGCACGTTTGTACCGTCGTGGCCGGCCATACGTTCTCGACGACTTCCGGCAGGCCTTTCAATCCGTCGCAGACCAGGAAGAACACATCCCGAGTGCCGCGATTGCGAATGTCCGTCAGCACGGACATCCAGAATTTGGCGCCCTCACCGCCGGTGCCGGCCCACAATCCGAGCACGTCGCGCCGTCCGTCGAGACTGACGCCGATCGCCGCGTAGATCGGCCGGTTTGCGACCTGCCCGTCTCGAACTTTGACGACGATCGCATCGACGAAAACTGCCGCGTACACCTCGTCGAGCGGACGGGCAGACCAGTCCTGCATCTCCTCGAGGACCTTGTCGGTGATCCGCGAGATGGTCTCCTTCGAGACCGAGGCCCCGTAGATTTCAGCGAAATGCGAACTGATTTCACCAGTCGTTAATCCTTTGGCGTACAACGACAACACGATCTCATCGACCCCGTTCAATCGACGTTGGCGCTTCTTGACGATCTGCGGCTCGAACGTCCCTTCCCGATCACGAGGGACCTCGATCGGGACATGCCCACTGGCCTCGGTCAACACCGTTTTCGACCGAGTCCCGTTGCGAATATTCGTAGACTCCCGATCGGCCGGAGCTTGGTTCTTGTCGTGCCCGAGGTGCTCGGTCATCTCCTCGTTCAGTGCGGTTTCCAGAACGGTTTTAGTGAACTGCTTGAGCAAACCGTCCGGCCCGGTCAGCGACAGGCCCTGCTCCTTGGCCAGGCGCACCAACTCCGCGGCCGCCGCAGCTTCCGCGGAGGGCTCGGCCCTCTTCTTCGTCACATCTTCCAGTGTCGTCATCTCGGCACCTCCTCGCCGAGCATTCACTCAGCGTCTCGGGCCAAAACACCGATTACGAAACAGTCCCACCGGGGCTGACAACAACTGCAGACACCATCCGTCGACGACGTCGCCT
>NZ_JBXAFO010000058.1:0-10060 GCF_058793255.1 Rhodococcus sp. MPR-R1B | reverse complement strand
TTGGCCGGAGCCTTCTTGGCGGGAGCCTTGGTGGCAACCGTCTTCTTGGCTGCGGTCTTGGCCGGAGCCTTCTTGGCGGGAGCCTTCGTGGCAACCGTCTTCTTGGCTGCGGTCTTGGCCGGAGCCTTCTTGGCGGGAGCCTTCGCGGCAACCGTCTTCTTGGCTGCGGTCTTGGCCGGAGCCTTCTTGGCCGGAGCCTTCTTGGCTGCGGTCTTCTTGGCAGCAGCCTTCTTGGCTGCAGCCTTGGTGGCCGGTGCTGCTACGCCACGCTTGACTGCCGGGCCGGTGGCCGGAAGCTTCTGTCCACCAGCGATAACAGCCTTGAACTGCGCACCCGGACGGAAAGCCGGAACCGACGTCGGCTTGACCTTGACGGTCTCGCCCGTACGCGGGTTGCGTGCAACACGTGCTGCACGACGACGCTGCTCGAAGACTCCGAAGCCGGTGATGGTCACGCTCTCGCCACGGTGGACGGCGCGGACGATGGTGTCCACGACGTGCTCCACTGCGTCGGTCGCTGTGCGCCTGTCCGAACCCAGCTTTTCAGTCAGAACATCGATGAGCTCTGCCTTGTTCATTGAAATTCCTCCGCTAATTGTGGTCCACCGTCGGACCGACTGAGAACCACGGTAAACCTGATAACGGCAAGAGTCTATGTGCCACGCCAATTCTCATTCAACGTGACTGCGAAATGGTGACCTATTTCTCTTCCCGCGCGGAGTTGCGGATTTCGGTTCAGCCCTGCGAAATTCGGGCTGGAAGGGTAGTCGGTTTCCATGAAGGCCTTGACTTTTCGAACTCGGAAATCGCGTCTACCTGCCGCAATGTCAGTCCGATGTCGTCGAGACCCTCCAGCAGACGCCACCGTGTGTAGTCGTCAATATTGAACGGCACCACCGTAGTTCCGGCGCTGACGGTCCGATTCTCGAGATCTACTGTCAATTCCAGTCCGGGCTGCTCTTCGAGCAACTTCCAGAGCAATTCGACGTCGCTCTGCTCGACCTGAGCCGCTACGAGACCGGCTTTTCCGGCGTTTCCGCGGAAGATGTCGGCGAACCGGGAAGCAATGACGACCCGAAATCCGAAGTCGGAGAGAGCCCACACGGCATGCTCACGCGAAGAGCCCGTGCCGAAATCGGGACCGGCCACGAGGACACTTCCCTTGTCGTACGGAGCCAGATTGAGAATGAAGTTGGGGTCGGTACGCCAGCCTGCGAACAGCCCGTCCTCGAATCCGGTGCGCGTCACCCGTTTCAGGTACACGGCAGGGATGATCTGGTCGGTATCGACATTCGAGCGTCGCAGCGGGACGCCGATACCCTTGTGCGTGGTAAAGGATTCCATCGAAATTCTCCTCGAGATGGTAAGTGGGTCAGACCAGATCGGCCGGTGCCGAGAGCGTTCCGCGGACCGCCGTGGCAGCCGCGACGAGCGGGGAAACCAGATGGGTCCGGCCGCCTTTACCCTGTCGGCCTTCGAAATTCCGGTTGGACGTCGATGCCGAACGCTCGCCGGGAGCAAGCTGGTCAGGGTTCATTCCCAAGCACATCGAGCAACCGGCCTGGCGCCATTCAGCCCCTGCCGCTGTGAAGATTTCACCGAGACCTTCGCTTTCGGCTTGAGCCCGCACCCGCATCGAGCCGGGAACGATGAGCATCCGAACGCCCTCTGCCACATGGCGACCCTCGAGCACCTCCGCCACTGCGCGCAGGTCTTCGATGCGTCCGTTGGTGCACGAACCGACGAACACGGTGTCGACAGAAACATCCCGAAGCGGCATACCGGCGTCGAGACCCATGTAGGTGAGCGCCTTCTCGGCTGCCTGACGCTCGCTCTCGTCGACGATCAGTTCGGGATCAGGCACACGGTCGCCGAGCGGCGCACCCTGTCCCGGATTGGTTCCCCACGTGACGAAAGGCGTCAATGCGCTTGCGTCGATGTGAACCTCGTTGTCGAATTCCGCGCCCTCGTCGGTCTTGAGCAACTCCCACGCGGCGACGGCTTCGTCCCACTCTGCGCCGGACGGTGCATGCGGACGGCCCTTGATGAACTCGTAAGTGGTCTCGTCCGGTGCGATCATGCCCGCGCGGGCTCCGGCCTCGATCGACATGTTGCAGATGGTCATACGAGCTTCCATCGACAGTTTGCGAATGGCCTCGCCGCGGTACTCCAGTACGTAGCCCTGGCCGCCGCCGGTGCCGATCTTGGCGATGACTGCGAGGATCAAGTCCTTGCTCGTGACGCCGGGAGGCAGCTCGCCGTCGACCGTGATCGCCATGGTCTTGAAGGGGCGCAACGACAATGTCTGCGTTGCCATCACATGCTCGACCTCGCTGGTGCCGATTCCCATTGCGAGCGCACCGAATGCGCCGTGCGTCGACGTATGACTGTCGCCGCACACCACGGTGGTTCCGGGCTGCGTCAGGCCGAGCTGCGGTCCGACCACATGCACGATGCCTTGGTCGAGATCGCCCATGCGGTGCAAGCGAACTCCGAACTCCTCGCAATTTCGGCGCAAGGTGTCGACCTGAGTCTTGGACACAGGATCTGCGATCGGCTTGTCGATGTCGATCGTCGGAACGTTGTGGTCCTCGGTGGCGATCGTCAGGTCGGGACGGCGCAACTGGCGTCCCGCCAGGCGAAGTCCGTCGAATGCCTGGGGGCTCGTCACTTCGTGAACGAGGTGGAGATCGATGTAGATGAGGTCGGGATCCTGCCCCTCCCCTTTCACGACAACGTGGTCGTCCCACACCTTCTCGGCGAGAGTGCGTGCTTTCTGTGCCATGTCTTCCACCTCTGTACGTAGCCTCGCGTCGGCGGACTACGGGCTGGCCCGCCGCGCGTGAAGTAGGTCCCCAGCCTTCACAGCAGATGCAGACTGTCCCGAGGAAATGCGCTATCCCTACAGGAAATGCGGTAGCATCCCACTATGCGAGAAACTGGTATCGACCTATGAGACAGCATAGCGGCATCGGCGTCCTGGACAAAGCAATGGGCGTGCTTCATGCAGTAGCTGAGGAACCGTGCAGCCTCACCGAACTCTGTGCACGAACCGGTTTGCCGCGCGCGACCGCCCATAGACTCGCCGTCGGTCTCGAAGTCCATCGACTCCTCACTCGCGACTCGGACGGTCAGTGGTGCCCAGGGCCCGGACTCGCCGAACTCGCTGCCACCGCTAATGATCCACTCATTGCTGCGGCCGGACTCATCCTCCCCCGCCTTCGCGAAATCACCGGCGAAAGCGTCCAGCTGTACCGTCGCGAAGGCACACAACGCATCTGCGTCGCGTCGATGGAACCACCGACGGGCCTGCGTGACACGGTGCTCGTCGGAGCCCGACTGCCGATGAACGCCGGATCCGGTGCCAAGGTCCTTCTCGCATGGGCAGATCCACAAACCCAACGGACCGTCCTCGCCGATGCGTCCTTCGGCGAACGAGTGCTGCTCGAGGTTCGCCGGCGCGGCTGGGCACAGAGCGCGGCCGAACGTGAGCCCGGTGTCGCCAGCGTCGCGGCTCCCGTCCGAGACTCGGCAGGCGCTGTCATTGCCGCGATTTCGGTCTCCGGCCCCATCGATCGGATGGGTAGACGACCGGGAGCCCGCTGGGCGGCGGACCTTCTCGCAGCTGCCGAAGCGCTCCACAAGCGTCTGTAATTCGTGACACAGTAAGGCCTTCAGATCCTCGAGCACGTAGGAGTACGACGCGACCATGGCAGGAAAGCAGCGTAGTCAGATCACGATGACCGAGGCCGAAATCTCGAGCTTCGTCGAAAAGAGCCGTACGGCAACGATGGCGACGTTGAGCGCCGACGGAATGCCTCACCTGATCGCGATGTGGTTCGCGATAGTCGACGGCGAAATCTGGTTCGAGACCAAAGCCAAGTCGCAGAAGGCCGTCAATCTTCGCCGGGACGCCCGAATGTCCGTCCTGATCGAAGACGGTCAGACGTACGACACGCTCCGAGGAGTCTCGATGGAGGGTACCGGGGTCATCGTCGAAGATCCGGAAGCCCTCTTCGCTGTGGGAATCAGCGTCTGGGAGCGATACACGGGCCCGTACACCGACGATCTCCGCCCGGCCGTCGACGCGATGCTCCACAAGCGCGTCGCGGTACGGTTCGTTCCCGATCGAACTCGTTCGTGGGATCACCGCAAGCTCGGGATGCCTGCGATGCCTCTTTCCGGCTCTACCGCACCGCCGCCGCAGCCCTGAGATTCGTGAGCGGAAAAATCACGAGCAATCGAATTCGGGCCGGCGTAGTTTCACCAACAGGCCCAACAACAAGGAGTGAGCATATGAGCGATCTCGACAGCAACACCCCGTCCGAACCCGAATCCCAATCGGAGGAAACCAAACGAAAGTTCCGTGAGGCCCTCGAACGGAAGAATCATCAGAACGCCAAATCGACCGACCATCGCGACGGACAGTCCAAGGTCCACAACACGCATGGCCCCGCCGATCACAAGCGAGAGTTCCGCCGTAAGAGCGGATAACCGATCGCGGACAACAGAGTGAGATGACGATCACCCCCAGTCGAATTCGACTGGGGGTGATCGTTTTT
Source organism: Rhodococcus sp. MPR-R1B (assembly GCF_058793255.1). Lineage (NCBI taxonomy): Bacteria > Bacillati > Actinomycetota > Actinomycetes > Mycobacteriales > Nocardiaceae > Rhodococcus > Rhodococcus sp. MPR-R1B. Next base: position 5,498 of record NZ_JBXAFO010000058.1, on the reverse strand, counting down.
CGCATCGCCGGAAACATTTCCCGCACATACGAAAAGACCCCCGATCAATGATCGGAGGGTCTTTCCTTTGTAGCCCCGACGGGATTCGAACCCGCGCTACCGCCTTGAGAGGGCGGCGTCCTAGGCCGCTAGACGACGGGGCCAGGACACGCTTTTAAACGTGGTATTTCAGTCTTGCTCTTGGATGCTCAGCAAGCTTAGCTTGTCTGAGTCCGGCCACAAAATCGACCGGATTTCCGCTGGGGTACCAGGACTCGAACCTAGAATGGCGGTACCAGAAACCGCTGTGTTGCCAATTACACCATACCCCAAGGTCTTGCTCACCAGCCTTGCCCGATCCGCTTCGCTGTTGTGCTCGGCGGCTCGTCTCCGGCCGAAAAGAAGATTACCAGTACCCCTGCCCCAAATACCAAATCGTATGGTCACAGGAGGTTTTTGCTTCATTTTCGGCCGGAAGACCGTCCGATCTAGGCGGTTACCGCTGCCCTACCGGCGCGCAACCGAGCGAGCGAGACCTCACGACCGAGCAATTCCATCGACTCGTACAGCGGAGGGCTGATGTGAGAGCCCGTGATCGCGACCCGAACCGGAGCGAAGGCCTTACGCGGTTTGAGCTCCAGATCCTCGATGAGGGCCTTCTTGAGTGCTTCCTCGATACTGGCCGCCGACCACTCTGAGATGGCATCGAGCGCCGCAAGAGACGCGTCCAGAACCGGACCGGCATCTTCCTTCAAGTTCTTTGCCGCCGCGGCCGGATCGAGAGCAAACGACGCCTCGTCGACGAACAGGAATTTCAGCAGATCCCACGCGTCGGACAGGACGACGATGCGCGTCTGCACGAGGTCCGCCGCAACAGTGAACGTCGCTTCGTCGACGTCGGCGCCGATGTGTCCGTGCTCCACCAGGAACGACTTCAGACGACCGGCGAAGTCGGCCGGCTCGAGCAGACGAATGTGCTCGGCATTGATCGCGTCGGCCTTCTTCTGGTCGAAGCGGGCAGGATTGGAGTTGACCTTGGAGACGTCGAAGGCCGCAACCATCTCGTCGAGCGAGAAGACATCGTGATCGTCGGCGATGCTCCACCCGAGCAGAGCCAAGTAGTTCAGCAATCCCTCGGGAATGAAGCCCCGATCGCGGTGGATGAAGAGGTTGGACTCGGGATCGCGCTTGGAAAGCTTCTTGTTGCCCTGACCCATCACGAAAGGCAAGTGCCCGAACGACGGTGTGAAATCGGCGACACCGATACGAATCAATGCCTCGTACAACGCGAGCTGACGCGGAGTCGAGGACAGCAGATCTTCGCCGCGCAGTACATGGGTGATCTTCATCAACGCGTCGTCGACCGGGTTGACCAAGGTGTACAGCGGAATGCCGTTGCCGCGAGTCAGCGCGAAGTCCGGAACGGTGCCTGCCTTGAACGTGGTCTCGCCCCGCACCAGGTCGTTCCAGGTCAGATCGTGATCGGGCATCCGGAGGCGGACGACGGGCTTGCGCCCCTCGGCGATGTAGGCAGCGCGCTGCTCGTCGCTGAGCTCGCGATCGAAGTTGTCGTATCCGAGCTTCGGATCGCGTCCGGCCGCCTTGTGTCGCGCTTCGACCTCCTCGTTGGTCGAGTAGGACTCGTAGGCCTCGCCCGCGGCCAGCAACTTGGCAACAACGTCGAGATGCAGGTCGCGACGCTCGGACTGGCGATACGGTGCGTGCGGCCCACCGACCTCCGGGCCTTCGTCCCAATTGAGCCCCAACCAGCGGAGGGCGTCGAGGATGGCCTGGTAGGACTCTTCACTGTCGCGCTGCGCATCGGTGTCTTCGATACGGAACACGAATGTGCCGCCGTGGTGTCGTGCGAATGCCCAGTTGAACAAGGCGGTGCGCACCAAACCCACGTGCGGGGTTCCGGTGGGTGACGGACAGAAACGGACGCGTACTTCGCTGTTGGTCATGGCTCACTTGGCTCGGCGATGATGGATGGTCGTACTACAGGTTAGTCCGGCAGCCCTTCCTCCATCCGGCCGATCACTTACCCGGCAGGACGTTGATGCGTGTCATGTCGCCGTCGTAGTAGGCCAGCAGTCGCTTGTCCATGACCTTTCGCCACAGCGGCGGCACCCACGCGCAGACGATCATGACTGCGTAACCCGCTGGAAGTTGCGGCGCTTCGGCCGCACTTCGCAGGCTCTGGTACCGCAGACGCGGATTCGCGTGATGGTCGCTGTGACGCTGAAGTTGATAGAGGAACAGATTGCTGACGACGTGGTCGCTGTTCCAGCTGTCCTCGGGCGAGCACCGGACGTACGAGCCGTCAGGCCGCTTCGCACGTAGCAAGCCGTAGTGCTCGAGATAGTTGGCGGTCTCGAGGAACGTGAAGCCTGCAATTGCCTGAACGGCGAGCCACGGCGCAATTTCCCAGCCGAACGCGGCGATCAGACTGCCGAACAGAACCACACTCATCGCCCACGCGTTCAGGATGTTGTTGCGGTAACTCCACGTCCGTCTCCCCTGACGCCTCAGACGAGCGCTTTCGATCCGCCATCCCGAGCGCAGGCCGCCGATGACGCTGCGAGGCAAGAAGAACCAGAAGTTTTCCTTGTACCGCGAGCTGGCCGGATCCTCCGGCGTCGCGACGCGGACGTGGTGACCATGGTTGTGTTCGACGTAGAAATGGCCGTAGAAGGACTGCGCGAGCGCTACTTTCGCGAGCCACTTCTCGAGCTTCTCACTCTTGTGCCCCAATTCATGCGCCGCGTTGATCCCCACACCGGCAACCACGCCGGCAGTCATCGCGAGCGCGAACTTCTCCCCCGCCGCCATCGGCGCGTTCACCCAACACCACGCGACGAACACCAGCCCGACGTATTGGAGGGGCAGGAACAAGTACGTGCACCAGCGGTAGAAACGATCCTCTTGCAATTCAGGGATCGCTTCGTCCGGTGGGCTGTTACCGTCCTCGCCCGCCAGGAGATCGATCAGGGGAATGACGATGACGATCAGCCACGCCCCGATGGCCCAGAAGAGCCCGAGACTGAATTTGTCGACCAGGAACCACGCAGCGAACGGGCTGAGAGGAACCAGCAAACCCAGTGGCCACAGGTAGCGCTTCTTGTCTCGCCACACCGGCCGCTGCCCGTTCCGCGCTTGCCCTGCCGCTGTCCGGGAGGCTTCCGCGAAGGTCGTCATGTATCACCACGTTTCTGCGCAATCCACTCGATTGCCCCATCGGCTTCTATCCAGTTATCGGTCACCCTACTGCTCAGCGTTACATTTCAGGGAATTTGGTCTGTTACGGGCCGCGACAGCAAACCGTGGGGCGAACTCTCCCAACCTGGCCAAATCCGACATAACGCCAGGAGGATCAGAAGCGAAGCTTCGCCTGGGTCATGAAACCCGCAGGTCAGTCCCGGAGCCTGATTTCTTCGAGTCGGTAGGCAATCCCGATCACCCCACTGGCGATAGTTACCATCTTGCAACTTTTCTGCGACAGACACCTCTCGACCTCACACCACGACGGAGGCCCCATCCGGTTGGATGGGGCCTCCGTCGTGGTGTGACTGAACGAACCGGGTCAGGATCAGCTCTTGGCGGTCACCGGGTTCGTGAGAGTGCCGATCCCCGAGACCGTGACCGACACGGAATCGCCGTCGACGATCGGGCCTACTCCGGCGGGGGTGCCGGTGAGGATGACGTCGCCAGGCAAGAGAGTCATCACCGCCGAGATCCACTCGATGATCTTCGGAATGTCGTGGAGGAGAAAAGCCGTGCTGCTGTCCTGCTTGACCTGGCCGTTCACCTCGGTCTTGATGTCGACGTCGGACGCATCCAGACTGGTTTCGATCCACGGTCCGAGTGGGCAGAAAGTGTCGTGGCCCTTCGCGCGCGTCCACTGCCCGTCGTGACGCTGATGATCTCGCGCCGACACGTCGTTGGCGATCGTGTAACCGAGGACCACGCTCAACGCCTTCGCCGCCGGAACGTCCTTGCACGGTTGACCGATGACGACCGCGAGTTCACCCTCGAAGTGCACCTCGTTCGAGGTGGGAGGCAAGACGATCGGGGCACCCGGGCCAACTATGGACGTGTTCGGCTTGAGGAAGATCACGGGGTCCGCGGGAGCCTCTCCGCCCATCTCCGCGATGTGATCTGCATAATTCTTGCCGATGCAGATCACCTTGCTGGCGAGAATCGGAGCCAGCAGACGAACATCGGCGAGCGGCCAACTTCGGCCGGTAAATGTGGGGTTCCCGAACGGGTGCTCCGCAATTTCCTTGGCGACGAGGGCATCCTCTTCACCTTCGATACTGACGAACGCAACACCATCGGGACTGGCAATTCGACCAAGACGCATGCCGGCCAGTCTATCGGGGTGTCGGAAACGACTGACGCGCGCAAGCCGAATGGCTCACGCGCGTCAGTCCCGTGAAAGAATTCCTTACAGCGCTGCAGTGATCCGGTCGCCGATCTCCGTGGTGGAGATGGGACCTTCGCCGCGGGTAGCCAGGTCGGCAGCGACCACAGCCTCGACCCGAGCGGCGTCGTCCTCGCGTCCGAGATGGCGAAGAAGCAGTGCGGCCGAGAGGATCGCGGCGGTGGGATCAGCGATTCCCTTGCCGGCGATGTCCGGAGCACTGCCGTGAACGGGCTCGAACATCGACGGGTTGGTACCCGAGGCATCGATGTTTCCACTTGCGGCCAAACCGATGCCACCGGTTACGGCGCCGGCGAGGTCGGTGATGATGTCACCGAAGAGGTTGTCCGTGACGATCACGTCGAAGCGCGACGGGTCGGTGACCATGTAGATCGTGGCCGCGTCGATGTGGCAGTACGCGGTTTCTACGTCCGGGAACTCGGCACCGACGGTCTCGATTGCACGCGTCCAGATTGCGCCCGCGTTGGAGAGCACGTTGGTCTTGTGAATCAAGGTGAGGTGCTTGGACCGGGTCTGCGCCAAGGCAAATGCGTAACGCACCACGCGCTCGGCACCGAACCAGGTATTGATCGACACCTCGGTTGCGATCTCGTGATCGGTGCCGACGCGGATCGCTCCACCGTTTCCGGTGTACGGACCCTCGGTGCCTTCACGAACCACGACGAAGTCGATCTCCGGCTGGGCCGCCAACGGCGACAGCGCACCCGGATACAGCTGTGCGGGGCGAAGATTCACGTGATGATCGAGCTGGAAGCGCATGTTCAGCAGCAGACCACGCTCGAGGATGCCGGGTGCGACGATCCGCGGATCACCGATGGCGCCCAACAGGATTGCGTCGTGCTGACGAATCTGGTCCAGCTCGTCCGCCGGGAGCAACTCGCCGGTGGCGTTGTAGCGACGGGCACCGAGATCGTATTCGGTGGTTTCCAGATCCGGAACCAACTTGCCGAGCACCTTGAGCGCTTCGGCTGTGACCTCGACGCCGATTCCGTCACCCGGAATGACCGCAAGCTTCATGGAGTCCTCATCTCAGTAGAACTGTGCGCCTTTATCAACCGCGGGCGGTTGATAAAGG
>NZ_JBXAFO010000057.1:4965-10168 GCF_058793255.1 Rhodococcus sp. MPR-R1B | reverse complement strand
ATTATCTGCACGCAGTTTTGACATATCTCAAAACCTTGCTGGTAGGCCCCCATTGTTCGATGTCGACGGTGTGAGTTATGTGAGTGACGATGGTCAGTTCGTGTGACGGTCGACCGGTTCGACCGCACGGATAGGGACGATGGCATGTTCAATCACGCACGTGGCCGGTTGATTGGGTTCGGTGGATGTGTAGCACACCTGGTCTGATGTCGGGATTTCCCGACAATCATCCTCATCAGTTTTGTTGATAAGAGTGCAGATCCTCTGCACTGCATATGATTTAGGAGTTTCACGTTGCATAGTCGCTTGGTGCGTTCCCGTTCCCTCCTGGTTGCCGTCACTGCCTTGGTCGGGTTGTCGATTTCCGGTTGCAGTACGACGTTGGCGGATGTGATCCCAGCAGGATCGTTGTCTGTGGATAGCCCTGGTCAGCACGATGTTGATGTGGCTTCTTCCGTTGCGCTGTTGGAGACGCTTCCGGTGAAGGGGCGTGCTCCGAAAACTGGTTACAGCAGAGATCAGTTCGGTCAGGCATGGTCTGATGATGTCGATGTGGAGTTCGGGCATGACGGGTGCGATACGCGCAATAATCTGTTGGCTTCGCGGCTGACTGACGTGGTCTTCAAAGAAGGAAAGAAGCAATGTGTTGTTCTCTCTGGCACGTTGGCTGATCCTTACACTGGAAAGACGATCAATTTTGTTCGGGGACAGGATACTTCGACTGCAGTTCAGATTGACCATGTGGTCGCGTTGAGCGATTCGTGGCAGAAGGGTGCGCAACAATTGAGTCTTCAGGAGCGCACGAATCTGGCGAACGATCCCCGAAATCTGATCCCGGTGGATGGACCGACGAACGCGAAGAAGTCTGATTCCGATGCCGCATCCTGGCTTCCCCCGAACAAGGCGTACCGATGCACCTACGTCTCGAAGCAGATCACGGTGAAGTCGGTCTACCGCCTGTGGGTGACTCAAGCAGAGAAGGATGCGATGTCTGCCGTATTGTCCGCGTGTTGATTCACAGTTCCGCGTAGATTCCGATGCTTGCTGGGGTGTGTTCTTATGTGCCGATTGCTTCGATTCGTCGTGCTGGAGAAACGCTTTGAACCATCCTTTTGAGTGAGGCGCGGGCGGCGGTGAGCTCGTCCTGGAGTTCTTCGGTTCGTGTTGTCATGGTGTCGGCGCGTCTGCGTTCGGAGTCGAGGTCCGAGCGCAGCTCGGCTGCTATCTGTTCGAGCTCGTGGATACGGGCGAGCAGTGTGTCGTGCGGCAGGTGTTCGAGTTGGTTGCCGAGTAGTAGTTGCACTTTGGTCTCGAGCTTGGTTCGGTCCGTTCGTAGCGCCCGAACTTCCTCACGCGCCATCAACAGTTCGGCGTGAAGACTGTCCGCCGTAGCGGACGTGCGTCCGGCGCTGCTTCTGGTGGCGGTGTGGGAGTGCTCTTCTGTGGCGCGTTCGACGGCGGTTCGAATTGCTGCGGTGTTGTAGATGAACCATGGAGAAACGCCTGCGCGACGCGCTATTTCGCTGATGTTGATGCGTTCGCCAGCGGATGAGAGGTCGGCGATGACTGTCAGCGTTCTGCGTTGTTTGTCAGCGCTGTCACGTCGACGGGAGGCGATGAGCCGTTGGGTTCGTATGTCACGGTCATCGGCAGTCATCGTTGTTCGTCCTCGTTCGTGTGGGTGGTTACGGACTCGAGCGGTATGAAGGCAGCTGCGGTCCTCGCTTTCCTCAGTTCGCGGGAGGCGTTGTCGATGACCGCGCGTTGGTCTGCGGGCAGGTCGGCAAGCATTGCGTCCATCGACGAGATGACGTCCGTGAACGCGTGAATTTGGGCGTCGAAGTTGGTGATCACCCACGACGCGGAGTCGGTGGCGATTGCAGTTTCTTTGTCTGTGCGCAGCTCTGCGAGATGCTGCTCGATTGCGGGCCGGTAGGACGGGTCCGGTCGGTAGAAGGAGCATCCTGCGCACTGGAATCGGATCGGGCAGTGTTGGCCGCCGGCTTTGATGTTCGAGGGTTCGGTGCAGTTTCCGAAGGGCACGGCCACCGACTGTCGCTCGTACTCCGTTACCGACGTGAATCCCGCCGGTCGTCCGTGCCTGTCGATCGCGAACTTCGAAATCTCCTCGGTGGCTTGGCGTTTACGTTTGAGTGTGACGGAGAAGTATCCCATGGTCGTGTCGACGCTGCGGTGATCCATCAATTCGCGTAGGACGTCCACCGGTGTGCCGTTGTCAGCGTGCCGCTGAGCGTAGGAGTGCCGCAATCCGTAAGGAGTGATCATTGATCTGTCGTAGAGAGCTGGGTTTCCGTCATCGTCGAGTCTTTCGTCGACAAGTTCCGGGATTGCATCGATCCAGATGGCGAAGGCCCGGGACCCGAACTGCGCACCGCTCAAGTGCCCGCGGCGAATGTTGTTGCGGGTTCCCGGCGTGGGAAAGAGCCAGTCGCACAGTGTGTCCGGAACAGACAGCGATTGAAGGTGGTCGAGCCATTGGTCGATCACGGTTGCCGTTGCAGTGCTGATCGGCAATCTACGCCCCATTCTGCGACGTTTACGGTTGTCGTAGACGAGTGTGGGCTTGCCGTCGACCCAGTCCAGGCATGAGCGTTTGAGCCCGACGATCTCACTCGGGCGTCGACCGGTGTCCCGGATGATCTGGTAGACCGTCTGATACATCATGGCGTAGTCGTCAGGGTTCCAGCCCGGCGCGGAGTACGTGGAGTGCCTACCCAGCAGCTCGAGGTGTTGATCGAGTTGTGCGATGACATGTTCGGGGATCGTGCGTCCGAAGTCGTCCTCGCTGGTCTCGACCTGGGCAATTGTGTGCGAACGCAGATCGAGTGCGAAGGAGCCGGGGATGTCATCCATTGCGCCCGTGCGGCGTGAGAACTCGAGAAGTCGGCGCCACCACCCGAGCAATGATCGTCGATGGGTGAAGGAATGGGGCTTGCCCTCTCGATCGGCGCTGGTGCGGAAACCCTCGACGACAGCGCTCATGTCACCGTGGTCGAGTAGTTCGGGGTGATCGCCGTTCGTGCGCAGCGAGAGTTGCCGTGAAGCGATTTCGGCGGCATGAACGGTGTGCCGCAGTGTCGTCACGGGTGGGCGTACCTCGCGGCCGAATTGTTTGGTGATCTCTCGAAGCCATCGCTGTCTGATCTCTCGGAAGTCCACAACGCCACCGGCCGCACTGTATCGCCGGTCCGGAGCAGCTTGCAGGCCCACGACGGCAGGTTTCCACACGTCGGCCATGGTGGGATCAGTACCGGAGTACACGACGTGCGCCCGCTGCAGATGTGTGACCAACGACCGGAACACACCACCGGCTGCAGCTCCGAGTGCCTTCTCGAACTGGCGATTTCCGGCGACATCGAGCAGTGAGCGACAATCCGGTGGGAGGTGGGAAACTATGCTGCGGATCCGCATCGGAACCAAGATGATCTGATCACGGTCACGCTGCTGCACTCCGTAAATAATCTCCGCCGCAACAGTGCCGTTCACCTCACTGAGTTCGAAATCGACTTTCGAAAAGGCTTTTTCGTCTCTTCGTGGAACCGAATCGGGGTCGAATGTCCGGTCGAAGAATGAAGGTGAGGTCCCGTTGAGCTTGCGGTGGCGTTCGCACCGCCTGCAACGGCGGTCGAAGATTTCCACGACCGTCATGCATCGGTCGACTCGGCACAGATAGACCGCTGTCATTTCGTTGTCGACGTCTCCGGTGAATACCTGTCGGCGTGAATCCCATTCCGCGACTCGCCATTGCGGGTCGATTCGTTCGATCAACCACGCTTTCCAGGTCTGTTCGTTTCCAGTCGAGAGGGCTCTTGACTCGACGGGTAGAGCGGTGATGCTCATATGCCCACTCTTTCCACTGCCGCCCTCAGGTCCTCCGCGTCGGGGTGTTGATAGATCGCGGTCGATGCTCGGCTCACATGACCGAGCAACGACTGAACCACGTCGATACCGGTGCCGTTGCGCGTCCAGATTGTGGCTGCCGTATGCCGGAACATGTGGGGCCGCAATCGGAAACCGGCACGGTTGCCGATCCTTTCCACAATCTGTTTTGCGTTCGAATACGACATCGGCGAACCGGCGTGATGCCCGAGAAGGTTGACGAACACGAAGTCCGAGGTCATTGCGGTGGGCACGCTGTCTCGTTCGAGAAGGTACTCGCGATACTGAGTGACCACCTCGTCGCTGACCGGTACGACTCGGGATTGTCCTTTAGCGCGGGCACCGTTCGAATTGCCTTCACGCCGAACAACATGAACATGAGGTCCACGTTCCTGGCATCCCAGATGAACCGAGGTCGGAAGGAAATGCAGGTCGCTACGGCGCGAACCCAATGCCTCTCCGATTCGGAGTCCGGAACGAACCAGCAACAGCACCAGAAAACGGTCTCGTTCGGTGTTCGCGGAGTTCAGAGCATGCGAAAACTGTTCTTCAGTAATAATTTCCGGAGGCTTTACGACTTCCGGCGCTTTGAGGGTTCTGGCACGAATCAGCCGATGCTGACCGGATTCACCTTCGTGGAAATCGCGGGGTGCGTAGGCCAGGTACTTGGGCTGGGACAGCCCAGAAACAACATCTGCGGAGACCAATCCACGCATTCCGCAGAACCTGAGGAATTCGACGACAGCGGTCATCACTGCGTTGACCGATCTGCCGGAGCGCAGCCGGTAGTGGACGGTTGGGGTGTGTTCGACGGCGAATTTGAAACGAGTGAGTTCACCTACACGAATCTCGTGCCAATCCAGTCCGCGACCGGCAGTCCAGTTCAAGAACCAACAGACCCGAGGAACGTATGCGCGGATTGTTTGAGGTGACCTTCCGGCGCCTTGCATGAACAGCACCCACTCGGAAGCCTCCGCGACCGGGCGCATGGATTCTTCGTCCACGATCACCCAACCCGACTGCCCCGTCGTCGGTGAAATGACCTTCTCTACAGCACACGACATCGCCACTCCTATGGCTGTCCCACCTGTGATATAGACGCTATTAGATAACCATGAGGGACAGGGCGACCGACACGCCGTGCCTACCGTGCCTTCATCCTGATGCGGCGCTAGAGATAACTCGCAACGACATCCTGCGGCGTGACCTCACCGACCTGACATTCAAGGACGGCTCCAAAAGCTGCTCGGTCCAAACCGGTACGCTCCGTGACCCGTACACGAACAAGACCATCGCGTTCACT
>NZ_JBXAFO010000057.1:0-4866 GCF_058793255.1 Rhodococcus sp. MPR-R1B | reverse complement strand
CGCGGCCAGGACACGTCTTCTGCAGTCCAGATCGATCACGTGTTATCAGCAGCTTTGTCAAGGAGTCTTCCTCTTTCTGCTGGTCACTATGTCGATGACATGCCGCTCACTGCTGTGGTGGCCTTGTGATGCGCCAGCGCGTGACCGGGGTCGCGGCGGTAGCTGCGGCGTTCGTTGTCACTGTGTCTGGTTGCTCGGTCCTTCCCGCTGATGGTGGGTCGGTATTCGCCGCTCCGGTGTCGGGAACTTCTGCGCCTGGTGTGCAGGTCGATGAGGCACTGTCGGCGCTGGATCAGCTTGCGGTGAAGGGGCGTGCGCCGAAGACGGGGTATGCGCGCAGCGAGTTCGGGGTCGCGTGGACTGATACGAACACCGTTATGTGGGGCGGGAACTCGCTGAGTACTCGCGAGGACATATTGTCCCGTGACCTTGTGGACGTCACGTGCAAGGTCCGCTCGGGTGTGGTCTCGCCGCCGTGTGTGGTGCAGTCGGGAGTTCTTCACGATCCGTATACCGGGACGACGGTGAATTTCGTTCGTGGGGAGACGACTTCGCCGCTCGTCCCGATCGAGCATGTCGTCGCTCTTGGTGATTCGTGGCAGAAGGGCGCGCAGCAGTTGTCGGCCGCCGAGCGGATCGATCTGGCGAATGATCCGCTCAATCTCATCGCTACCACGCAGGCTCCGAACTCGGCGAAGAGTGATTCGGATGCCGCATCGTGGCTGCCGCCGAACAAGGCGTTCCGTTGTGCTTATGTGGCCCGTCAGGTCGCGGTCAAACTCCGGTATCGACTGTGGGTGACCCAGGCGGAGAAAGACGCGATCGCCACCGTCCTGTCGACGTGTCCCGGACAGGCGCTTCCCGCCGATGCCGAGGCAGCGGGTCGTGTTTCGTGAACGAGCGGCGAAATCGCTTACCCGCAGGGCGCTAGCCGGAGTCGGTGAATCGTCGCCGCAGCGCGAGGTTCTCGCCGTGGGCGACCGCGAGCGCCGTGCGCAGCTCGCCGACCTCTTCGGCGTGCCGCCGTTTGAGTTCCTTGAGCTGCGAGGACAGTGCTCTGACTGCGGACGGTGCAGACTGCTGTCCGGGTTCGGTCATCTGTTCCGGAGTTGTTCGGCGGTGCGACCGCCTGGTGCGGAGGTCGTTGATCTTCGTGCGCAGGTCGGGCTGGTTGTAGAGGAAGTCGGTGGAGACCTTGGCGCGGCGAGCGACGGCCGCGAAGGTGACCGGCTCGCCTGCATTGCTGAGTGCCAGCAGCGCCGCGTCCGCGCGGGCTCTGGTCTCGGTGTGGCGCGCTCGCGCTGCGGCGGTGAGGTGTTCGGGCACGGGCTGGTTCTCCTTGCTCTAGATGGTGGTTCCGGGGCCGCGAACGGCCTTGTCGGTGGCGGAGACGTCGTTGATCGAGAGCAGGATCCGGTTGAGCGAGTCGACCTCGATTTGGCGGCCGTGCAGCCAGATGTTCGTCTCGTCCATCGGGGCGCCGTACTTCGCGGTGAACACTGCTTGCCGGTGTTCGATCAGGGTTTCCGTGTCGGTGAGTTGGGTCCGCAACTGCGGGGCGTGAGTGGAGTCGGTGACGAATTTCGAGCAGGACAGGCAGGCGTTTCCCTTATCGCACAATTGTTTCGGTGGGAGCGTGCACCAGCCGTTGGGGAGGATGCGGTCGGCTCGCTTGTCGAGCTGGATCAGGTCGTAGAGGTCGGAGCTGTCGATCGAGGCGGTGCGGCCGTCGCGGGTGACTTTCTTGTATCGGAGGAATTCCTCCTCCATGGTCTGAGCGGAGGTCACGGCGTAGTGCAAGGTCATGTCCGGAGAGATGTGTCCGAAGTAGCGCATCACGACGTGCAGCGGCACTCCGGCGTTGATGAGGTTGGTCGCGGCGGTGTGCCGGAAGCGGTGTGTCTTGGAGACCGCGACCTGACGTCCGACGGAGTCTCTGATGTTGAGCAGGCTGGTGAGTCTGCTGAACCGCAGATGCATTGTCGGAAGCGGGTAAGGCTTGTCGCCCAGTCGGTTTCGGGTCGTGCGAAGGAACAGGTATTTTGGCGTGACGTCAGGGTTTCCGAAGTGTGCCATCATTTCTCGGGCGTGCTTTTGTTGGGCTCGGATGATCGTGACGATCTCCTCGTCCACGGGGATCGTGGGTGCGAGGTTCGATTCGATCTTGGTCTGTTGATACCGCATCCGGGCGACGAATCCCGCGCTGTCAGGATCACTGTCTGTGCGCGTGCGCAGGATCGGTTCGAGTGGGTCGAAGTCCATCATCAGCACCTCGTTGGCGCGACGTCCGGTGCGCAGCAGAAGCATCATGATGTGGAAGGCTTGCAGGTCGCCGAGTCCGCCCTCGTTCACGGGCTGTGCGAGCAGGCCGCTGCCTTCGGCGATCTGCGCCATGACATCGTCTTCGAGGACCATGCCGTCTGCCTTGACGTTGGCCAGGCGGGGCTTGTCCTCGGGGCGGAAGAGCACGCAGTGCTCGGGTCGCAGAGTGGCCCAGGCGCTGATGCCGAGTTCGGTGGCGGCTTCGTCCCGGTGGTCATACATGAACTGGTAGAACTGTTCGATCGCGGTCATGATCTGGCGGCGTGGGTTCGTCGCCAGCGGCTTGCCCGCGCGCGCCCCGGACTCGATGCGGTGTGCGAGGAGCAGGTCGCAGAAGCCGCGGATGAAGCCCCGCAGGCGGTGTGGATCGGTTGTCAGGCACGGGCCCTGATCGGCGGTGGTGTCGATGTAGCGTTGCAGCCATTTCAGAGCGTCCAGGCGCGATTTGATCGTGCTCCACGAGTACCTTTCCGTGGTCAGGCCCGCCGAGAGCCAGTACTTCGCTCCCTCGCGCAACCACATGCTGGTCAGGTTGGTGAAGTGCATGGTCGTGCGACCTTGCGGTTCGTGGTCGCGTTGGGGCACCCTCGGGTCGAGGCTGGGGTTCCAGACGTTCAGCTCCCACCACGGGCCGCGGTGATAGGCGTATCCGAGCACGGCGGCCATGTGCCCGAGGCGGTAGGTGCCGCCTTTGAACGCAGACTCGCCGATCTTCTCACCGCGCATCTGAGCCTTCCGTGCGGATCTCACCCACTCGTCCGGCGAACGGTGCAGCAGCGATTGCGCCGACCGGCACTCGTCGTCGTGATGCATCGCGGCGCGCAGCAGGGTGAAGACGGCATTCGTCTCGATGACGCGGACGAAGTGACCCAGCTCGATACGCCGATGAATGATCCAGGCGATTTCCCAGGTCATCGGCTCCGGCAAACCGCGGAAGTTCAGGTAGCAGGAGGTCCAGCCCCCACCGACGTTTACTTCGCGGATCGCCGGTCGGTAGTGCGCCGGCATCGTCTTCTTGTCGAAGTGATCGCTGCGGCATTCTTCGGGCAGAGAGTCCCAGAGCCTGCGGGCGATGGTGAGGTCGAACATGTCCGCTAGTGCCAAGCCCGGATCGATCTGGTGCAGTCTCTTGGGGCTGCGCGACCAGGACGTGATTGCGGGATCTGTTGCTGGGCTAAGCATTCGGATACTCCCATCCGGCGACGTATTCGCGCCAGTTCGCTACCGAGGCCAGCTCGGCGTCCTCGGTGACGTGGCCGTAGATGTTCATCGTGGTCTGCACGCTCGCGTGGCCGAGGCGGCGACTGACGGTGTGGACGGGGCTCCCTGCCAGCAACAGCGCAGTGGCGTGGGTGTGCCGAAACCAGTGCGGTGTCATCAGGTTCGGGAAGTCGTTGTCGCGGTGCTTCATCGAGCGCAGGTGCGCATAGACCGACTCGGTGCGCAGCGGCGCGAACAGCGGGTTCCGCATCACGTTGCAGAAGATGTAGCTGCTGTCCCAATCATCGAGGGCCACATCGGCGCCTCGATCGCACAGCCACCACACGTAGTCGGCGTAGAGCCGATCGAGCCGCGACCCGATGTGGACCTCGCGCTCCCCGGACTTGGCGGACAGGCCGTGCGGGTGCACCCTGCTCACGATCGCGACCCGGGCGCTCTTGCCACCGATCCCGGTGATCCAGTCGCGGTGCTGCAACGAGAGGGCTTCACCGATCCGCATGCCCGATTCCGCCAGGACTGCCCACAGGAACCGATATCGCAGGTCACCTCGCCACTCCTCGAGCACCGGGTCGTAGCTGGCCTCGGCATCTTGGAGGGCGTCGATCGTGGTCGGCGTCAGAACCGGGATGGCCTTGCGGGCGGCGCGGATTCGGATAGTTGCGCGCTTCTGCGGCGCTCGCCTGGCCACGTGCTCGAGGAACGAGAGGTAGCGGCCCGATCGGACCTGGGCTTGCTTCCACAGGAACGGCGCAGCGTCTGTTCCGCTGTCGGCCTGGTAGCGGTAGAAACTCATCACCGCGCGCATGCGGAGGTTCACCGTGCTGTCGCTGAGCGTCGGTCGGGGGCGGAGTTCGCGGACCGGCGAGTCCAGCTCGCCGTAGCGCAGGGCAGAGATGAAGTCGCCGAAGTCGTGCAGCTTCACCGCATCCCACGATGTGCCGGTCACTTCCAGGAACGACCACCACTGGGCCAGGCTCTGTGCGTAGGCGCGGGTCGTGTTCGGCCGGAAGTCGATTTGCCGCCCGTACTCGAGGTATGCCTCGACCGGCTCAACGAGACCGAACGATCTGTCGATCACCGTCCAGGTCGTTGCACCGTCGCTGAGAGTGACACGTTGCGCTGTAGCCATCAGCCCGCTCCCGTTCGCCTGAACTCGAAGCTACGCCCGACCCTGCCTGATTCGATGCACCCGAACGGTGCGTGTCGGCGGTGTCATCGGCGTACCTCGCTGCCTGCAGATAACACCGTCGCCCACATATCCCGAATCCGTGGAAGGAAGCCCAGGATGATGTCAACGGCACTACCTACTAGCTACGGATTACA
>NZ_JBXAFO010000056.1:0-10569 GCF_058793255.1 Rhodococcus sp. MPR-R1B | reverse complement strand
GGACAGGAGACCGGATGATCACATTCACGCCCCTTGCTTCCAGTGAACTTCGCCTGCGAATCGACCTCTCCAAACCCTTAACGCTCACGAAACAAAGGACCTGGAGAAGAGCATGTGGCGCCTGGAAGACGCCGAGAAATCGCGATCCGAAGCCATCGAGAGGTGTTGCGTGGCCAAGTCTCGAGGACTTGCGCTTGCGAAGCAGATTCATCCGTTTATACTCGCCGGTGTACCCGATCTCCTGGTTTCCCGCGCACGGGTGGGTGTCGTGCGGGGCCGCCCCGCCAACTCCGGACTGAATCGGACACCGCTGCGATGCACGCACTTATCGAGACTGCGGCGACAAGCGAAACAACCACACCAACAAACCGATCTCACGGTTTACCCCCTAGATCCCAGGTCAGCTCTCCGGTTATGACGTCGGCGGTCCAACCGTCGAATTCACTCCCGTTGGCGATCGCCGCAAGAAGTTCGTCGAACATGTACGTGAGACTGGTCCACTTCTCAGGGTCCTCGTCCGCGCCGACTTTGTCGTGCTTCAGCACCTCGCCCCAATTACTCCCGGCACGCGTATCCGTCACAAGTAAATATCCGTCGCGCTCGGAATCTATCGGCGATGGACGACATCGGAGATGGTGGCGACGCGAACAAGCGTGGCCTCACGTTCGGAAAGTCGCGGTCTCGGTTCGGCCCATGACACCTATGTGGCGGGTTACCTTATGGGACAACGATATTTCCGTTGTCTATCCCGTGCTGAATGGAGGCGATGCACTGCGCACGGGTCTGTCCCGTATTTCCCATACACGTTTCGATGAACGATTCATCAGCGGTCGGGTACGGACGATTGGTTGTCGCCGGTGGCGTGTATGGCGTAGCGATTCTCGTATTCGGTGCTACACCGGGCGATGTCCACCACATTGCACCGTCGGTCGCGCCGCCAGCAGTCACTGTGGTTCTTCCTCGTGGACCGCATTCTTCTCTCAGAGTCACAACCGGTATCCACGGCTGTGTCTCCTCAGTGGTGGCCTCCTCGTAGTACACGGCAGCGGTGGTCGTTGTCCGCACCGGCGGTGACGGGTAAGTAGGTTCAATCGTCGACCTGGGAACAGCACTGGCGACCGTGGCGGTGACCGGCGCGGCCTGACCGTCATTGTCGGAAGAGCACCCCCTCGCGGTGAGCCCGACGACGGCGAAGGCCAGGGCAGCAATTGTCCGTTTCATGCCCTGACTCGCACATCATGTGAACGACGGTCGAAACCTAGTCCATTCCCGACGGACGGAAACTAGTCCACGCCGATGCATTCACTGTGCCGCGTTGTCCGCTCTCACGGACGGCAACGTATCGATTCCAGTGTTTCTGAGTCGATAACTCGCCCCTTTCAACGTCAAAACCTCTGCGTGATGGACGATTCCGTCGATCATCGCGGCAGCAACCGCCTGATCGCCGAACACGTCACCCCACCGACTGAACGCCAGATTCGATGTCAGGATAAGTGAGGCATGCCCGTAGCGACTCGACACCACCTGGAAATCAGGTTCGCGGCGTCCTATTCGAACGGGATGTAGCCGACTTCGTCGAAGATGATCAACCCGATCAATCGTCGACGCGCCAGCTCAACCGGCAGCCTTCCCTCAACGTGAGAGGTTTTGACTCTGACCACGCAATCGACGGCGGTAGTGAACGCCACCCGGCACCCGGACTGGGATGCCATGATTCCCAGCCTGATCGCCAGATGCGTTTTGCCGGCGCCTGGAGGCCCAAGAGCACCACATTGTGTACTTGGATCAGAAAGCCTCGGGTTCCCAGATAAGCCACCGTTCTCGGCTGAGTGAGGGCTGGTACTCGAAGTTATACTCCTCCAATGATTTTCGTGTCAGAAGTCCAACTGATCGGATCCTGGTTTGAGTTCCGGACGATTCCCTCGCCTTGACGTCTCTCGACAAGGTGGCGGCGAGATAATCCTCGTGGTTCCATCCGTCGCTGCGGGCTTGCTCCGCTAGTTGTGCTGCCGATTCCCGAATACGTGGCGCTTTCAATTTCTGGGCGTAGTGTTCGACGCCCTTGAGTGGATCCACGTTTCCCATTACTGCACCGCCTGGTCAATAGATGTTGTTCCACAAGGAATTCAACTCCGAATGCACGGTCGAAGTCGCCCAGATCGCGCATCATCCGATCCTGATCTACGGTGGCCGGCGTCGGGTTTTGAAACTGTTCTCGCCACCGGGCGGCCGATTCCACATGCAGTGGATCACTGACAGTCAGCCCCCGAGACCACCGCCGTTCGTGCTCGGCGAGAACTCGACCTTCACGAGTGACCGCTACCTGGCGCAGATCCGCAGCGACCTCGACCAGGTGTCCGATCGCTGACGGATCGACCGAGTGGTCGTTTCCGTGGACCCGAACGTAGGAGTCACGAGGCAGGCGGATCCGCGAGCGTGCGACGGTAAACGGTGGAACCGGCGGCAACGACAACATCGCCGCGGTGTCGACGGACACCAAGTCTATCGGGCGAACACCGATCCGGCGGACAACTCGAGAATTCACCACCGCGAGCCAATTGGCCAGTTGGGTGTTGAAGTCCTCAGGTAAACGAAACGTTCGACTGGGCATGAACGAGGCTTCCAAAAACTGGTTGACGCGTTCGACAATTCTTTTGGACTCGGGGTCGTGCGGATTGAGCTGGATCAGTGTCGTGGCAACCGTTCCGACGAATGCGATCACCGGATCCGTCAGCCAGTCGCGGCGGCCGATACCGGATTCATTGTCCCACCACAGACGGTGAGGGAGGGCACCGAGATCATGTGAAAGTAACTGTCACATGCCGGCGACCAGGTCCGTCGCCACTCGGCTAGGCAGCATCATCGCGGTGATGAATCGGGAGAACGCAGCAACCATCACCAGTAACGGCGGGGCGCCACACTGGCCGTCGCCGAGCGGAATCGACGCCGGCGGAAACGACGCCGGTGGAAACGACAGATCGCATTGCACAGGCCCGGATCGTGCTGGAGGCGGTCTGATGGGTCGGCGGGGGCGTATTCGGGTCGGATTGCCCAGACTCGTTCGCGTAGCCAACTGATCGATCCGCCGCATCCGATGCGTTCGGCGAGCACAGTGACCGGATCGTCGGATGTTTTGAGAGCAGCGCCCTGATCTTCGGTTCCACGGCACTGATCGCGGATTCAACGGGTGGTCGCTGATATTTCGGTGGTCCGTCGCCGGCAAGGGCGTTGGTGACGGTGTCACACGCCGTACCGAGTTTGGTAGCGACGGCACGTTTCGACAGCTTTTCGCTCTAATAGAGGTGCCTGATCAATGCCCAGTCTTCCATGGAGATCACTCATTCAATCTTGGTTGGGTGGCCTAGTTTTGGACCGCAGTTTCTGGACTAGTTTTCAACCGTCGGCAACACGGCTGCCGGCGGCCAAAGCGGACTATAAAGAGCGCGCGGGCTCCCATCCCCAATATCGGCAGGAGTCGCCAGTCGCCGACGCACGCCAGAAGTGACTAGTGAGCCCGATTCCAGGCCAAGACTGCCATTTGCCCGGACACCGCACCAAGATCGCACGCGTGGTCATCGGTCAGGCCGAACACCGCGCGACTGCCCTCGCTGTGATCACCGGTGATGTTCGAAGCGCAGATCCACCTCATCGGGATCGAGTTCGAGGTCGAGAACAGACACAATACCCGGCTGATCGCTATGAGGATCGTCATGCACAGCAGGCCGCAAGTTAGGATTGTCCTCAACGTAGCTCATTCCATCGGCGAGAAAAGACCGTCGGGCCAAACGCGCCTTATTCGCATAGTCGGGTAGCTCACGAAACAGCTCAACACCCGACAGTCCCTCGTCGATATACTCTTTAATTCCCTGACCATCTGGAAACCTTTCGGAAAGCTCACCGCGGCTAAATGAATCAGCGACAAAGACTCCCTTGTGCATTTCACGGAAAATGGCGTCCGGCGTTGACTTGTTCAATCTCATCTTGAGATGATGGGATACGGATGGGCAAACGAACGTGAATAGCCTTGACCAAGGCAACATTTCAGGCATATAGCGAGGAACATACGAACGCTTCCGCCAGTCAGCAGCGCTGGACCCTAGATGCAGATCCATGACGATCCGCGAGGACATCACACCGCAGCCCCATAGATCTTGCCTCGACCCGCCGCAACCGCAACTATTGAAATAGTGGTCCGATTCGAACTTTTCGAGAAAACGATTCTCACGCCATCCATTATAGAAGACGTGAAACGGATAGGTAGCGTCCCCTTTGGTGCATTCATCAATCAATGTCTGGTACTGATAATCGCCTTCAATTGCGCCGGGATGGTCCAACTCTCTGTACGATGCGTCGTGAACACGTTTCGCTTGGATCCTCAAACGAAACCAACCCAACCTGGTCGACCCGATCCACCATTCCCAGTCCGCGCCGACTTTTTTCTCTGCGTTCTGGTTGAAACGCCGGACTGACAGTTCAGGGTGGGATTCCATAAGTTCAAAAAGATTGTGATCAGTGATCGAGTCCTCGCGCATCTTCAACCCGGATGCATCACCGACTAATACTCGACGCCAAGTCATTCGAGACAAGGCATCCATATCGGAAATGAGGGCAGCGAGGTTCAATACCATTCTGTCAGTATCTCAGGGATAGCTCATCAGCACCAACATGATCACCACCGGCGTCATCCCCCACATCGTGTCCGCCTATAGCGTAGCCAGAAGCCGCCTCACTTCGGCGAATCCCAGGCCGAAAGGAGAACCGGCCATGAACGGCGACGAAGACGATGCCTGACTACTGCACCGCCACGGGTCGAGATGGGAAGAGATCGGCATCGCGATGGATGTGTCGCAACATTGTACGATCAATCGCCACCGCATACGAAACACTCATCCATCGCAGGCCTGAACGCACAAACACCCCGTTCTGACCCCACCGACACCTGCAATTAGTGCCAGATCACGCACAGTCCGCACACCAACCCGATCAACCTCGGGCCACATCCACGAGGAGAAGATAAGGTCGCCCAAATAATCGGAGGCCAACTCATCTGAGTAATCAGTGCAGCACTCGATCGAATCGTCGACACACCCATGCCAACGCACCGACGGCATAGACATCCACACCTAGTAATGCCTCACCGCCGCCTCACTTTAGCTCGCCGGACAGTGGCACTGACTTGGCACAACAAGCCTGCGAAACTACATCGCGCTCAACCTGTCATCCAACTGCTGATCCGCTGCTTCGCACCGATGTCCAAAACCGGCAACCCCGACAAACTGATGCAGCCTGAACACCTGATTGGTTTGCGCACGAAAGCGACCAAACCAGAGATCGAGCTACACCGCGGCTCGATCAGGCAAGGGGTTGCCGATCGCTCAAGCGTGCCTCATCATCAGCCCCCCTACGACGGCGCGAGCAGTAAGCACGGAACCCGCTGCCATAAGCCTCTGTTAGTTGCCAATCTAGGCTGCGGAACCCGTCGGGATCGGCGATTTGTCTCTTCGGCAGGTTACTCTTCAGGTTCCTGTTCGACGGCAGCGAAGATCACTGAGCGTTGGAACAGTGGCCTGACGATCAAGCGATTAAAAGATCGCATGATCTCCTTAGTTGTAGGCCGTCCACTCGTTGACGTTCGACGCGTGCGATTTGAAGGATCCACCTATATCGATCAAACCGTTGTCATTCCACGGCAGTCAAACCTTACTTCCGGGTCGCATTCTCTTGACACGGGCCGACGGAATGAATTGGGCAGACATTGCTCGGAAGTCCAAAATTGTCCGACGTCTCAACCATTTTCGCACCATCGGAGTCGTTGATGGCAACGACGCGCGCAGTGCCGCCAATCCCCGCAGCCCCAACCCTTTCGTCCGCGTCCCAGCCTTGAGAATTTGCGAGTTTTCGGGTAATTTCAGCCCACTCTTGTAGGCTATCCCCGATAGCCCCGTTGAAGCTCATGGCATTCAATTCTTCAGCAAAGTCTGAGGAAGCGTGAAGTACGGCACTGTTAGATGCTTCTGCGTAGGCAGATTGGAGAATTGCCCGAGCTAGTACAACCGAAGCCTCGACATCCAATCGGAACCCATTGTTCGCCATTTTCACTAATTCTTCGGTTTCCGTCGCAAATTGCCCGCTTGCAAGTTCACCCATAAGTAAGACATTCCCAATAATAGGTTCAGGGCGGGGATTCAGGTTTGGCTTCGATGGAACAGTTGCCGTTACTGGTTCAACTGCCCTCGGCCCGAACGGTACACAAAGCCAAGTCAGATCATCCTCACGGGTGGGTTTGCATTCGCACCCAGCGACAGATGTCGACGGGGTGCCGGCGGGACGCCCCTCCCCCGGTGAACACCAGCACTTTTCGCCAAAGTCACCCTCCGCCGACCACACAAAAACCGGATTCGCGCTGGTGCAGTTTTCGCATTGCTGTCGATCCCATCCCTCACAAAACTGGCAGGTTACGCAGTGGTAAAGCATTGTGCTGCAATCGCACTGCTGCCCTTCGTTGAATTGTTTGAGTGCGTCCACGAAGTACGAAATGAACTCCTCCGGACCAGCGATGCCTACCCCGGAGTCGATTCGTTCCTGCACGAACGACTTTTCAACCGTGGCGATAGAGACGTTGCCGATCGTGGCGCGACCGCTCGAAGCGGTCACGTAACCTCCGTCTCCAATGGGAAAGACACGGATCTTCTCTGCGTCATCGGTTTTGATGTGTCTGGGAAAACTAGGCCTACACGTACGACCATCAGAAGCGATGACGTAGCCGTTGCTTGCGCGAGCGAAAATGATGACTGTCACACGTTTATTAGAGCCGATCTCCCAATCGCTGTATGGGCGACGCGCCGAACCGAATCAGATTTCTGCAGGTCATGCTTCAGCCGCACGTTGCGCGCTACCAACGCAGCAGCGACTTCGAGCGCAGCCCACGGTCCGATGGAGACAATCAACGGGCGCTCGAAGTATTCGTGGGGCATCGCATTGAGTTTCCGCAATCTGGAGTACTAAACTCTCTCGATCATTAATCTAATCCAAACAGCCTCGGGAACGCATCAATGCACTCTACGTCCGGAAGAGTCAGCTGCGCAATCCTACATGACGCAACCACACAGTTATCCTAGAATTGGACTCTATCAACGGTTCTCGGGTAACTGTCGCTCGCGTACATAATTACTCAGTCAAAAGCGAAGACGATCGCATCAATTATCGATGCGACACCTGACCAATCCCCGTCACGTTTCTCTTTGACCTTTGTCCGAAATTCCTTTGCAATACGCTTTTTATGCCGCGATTCCGCGAAATCGAACTGATTCACTGGCGGATTTCCCACGAACCCAATTTCACGGAGCGGCACCAGTACCCCATTTACTGTGAGAAGCTCCTCTCCAAGGTACATCTCCAAAAATCCACCGAATCCATTAACATCAAGCAATTCGGTATTCACAGCGCCCGCACGGAGAACTGGATATGCCCGAAGAAGTTCAAGACTCGGGTAATGGACGACGCGAAATCTGTCTGGAAGTTTCAGTTTCTTCAAACTCTTAAGCGCATCTTGTGCGGCACTATCATTGTCCACAAGTACGACTATTCGATTTGCGACGCCGGCTGTCACAAAATTCGTCACAATTCTTGTGAAACGGCCTACTCCTCCTTCGACCTGCAGATCTCCATTTCCTTGGTAGTTCAAAAACTGAAGGAACCCGACGAGGTGCGGATGTGTAATCTGCATACCTTTGCTCAAAAGCTCAGAATCACTGCGACCCTCGGTCAGAACAATGAGAGGAACTTCGGCTGCGACGGCCCTCGATCCCTCCGCTCGCGCCCGTTCGGCTATATTAGCACCTGGCCGAAAGTACAACCCAGATATCATATCCCGAAGCTCGTAGAATATCGACGCCTGAGTGTTTTCCAATTGGTCTATTAATAACGCTAAAACCGAACGCGGGTCCAAGTACTGCTCCACAGCATCAGGAATCGGCGGATACAATGAATCGTAGGCTGGATCGTCAAATATTTTACTTGGCGACACATTGACGGACAGTGATATTCTGTCAAGAATATCACTGTCTGTGAGAAAGACTTTTTGTCCATTCTCAAATAGATCTTCGGGGTTGAAGACTGCTTGATCCTCAGAATTTTCCGATTCCACACACTCATGCCACGACGCGACAGCCCTCCGCAAATCTTCGAGAACCCGACCACGCGTGAAACCTCTTAAAATCAATCGCTGCCTAACTTCACCAGCTACCGAACGGTAACCATACGATCTTTCATCTCCCTCGAGATCGTCAACTTTTTCATTTTCGGAAAATAATGCTGCTATCATCGGGATGTATCCTTGCTGGGCATAAACATAGGCGCCTTCGCCGTCGATTTTGATGTAGCTGTCAAAGCTCATGTTTCAGGCGCTCCCTTCTTCGGTGGGTTGTCTGGTCCAGCGACCAGAATGAGTCCAAGCTAACCACAACAACTGAGATAGATCTGGGCGTCGCCGAGTCTCGACCTAGAAGAACCGTGACGCCAAGTTTACGACTCACTCAGTGCGCTGAACCTAGAAATAAAAACGTATCAATTTCTGTGAGGGCCTCGCTCATGTCATCCCAACTTGACGAGGTTCCTATCACGTATTATCAGGATCGAGCAGCTATCGACATCGGTCTGCACTTCTTCGTCGATGCTCCAGGGAACAACTACAAGGCATCCAATCACCGAGTTGGTTTCAGGACATTAGCAAACGCATGATTCTTGCAAGAGGATACCTTCCCGAAACACGCCGGACTGCGCATGCTCCCGGAGGCACTCACGAGCCCCGTCATTGTCGCGACTATGGTTCCCTGGACGGTTCCCTGGACCTGGCTCCCGAATTGTCCTTCAGGACCGTCAGTTACCGTTAGTGATGATACTGAAGAATTCACTCTTGCCGAGATTAGCGGCGGGATTGCGTGCGCATGGCTTCGACAGCAGCCACGAGGTCTTCATCTTCCACCGCTGTCTCGTTCCATTCGCTCCAAAAGTTTTTCGTGGCACTAGTCGGTTTGACACTTGGCGGGTCAAGCCGGATTCGAGTCGGAAGAACGAGTGCGTCGCCGAGGAGTAGGGCCTCTCCTACATCCAGCAGCGGAAGTGCCGCCGTGAGCCCTTCCAGACTGTCGGGCATAAGTCTCCGGATGACTGCTTGATCCTGGTCGTTTGTAAGTCGGAGCACCATGAAATTGTTGCATTGCGACAGAACCGTGCGGCTGACGTCGGATGGTCGCTGGCTCACGACAAGCAAAGAAATCCCATATTTTCGTCCCTCTTTCGCTATGCGCTCGAACGAGTCGAGCGCACGCAGTTCTGCGGCTCCGGCAAGCCCGGCAGGCAGGTAGAGGTGTGCCTCATCGCAGACGAACGTCACCGGCGTGCGCTTCTCGTCTGTTGTCCAAAAGTGGATTTCGTAAAGCACTCTCGCTAGTACCCCTACAACGATGGGCAGGACATCGCTGGGGACCTCACTGAAGTCAATGACTTTAATGCCAGGTTTGGTTCCGAGGAGATTCTTCGCGAGCTTATGCAACCACGCATAGTCGACTTCGTCCTCGGATGGTGCGAACATGAATCCGTAGCGTCGGTCCTCGATTCGCGCTCGCATACGGCCAACGAAGCGAGTCAGACGACCGTAGTATGGCCCCTGTTTTTCTCGATTGTTAACGCCAGCGACCATCTCCACGTCGTCGGCGTCCAAGCGCCCGACCAGCTCGTTCAAGCTGTACGGCACAGGGCTGTCCACCGTAAACCTGTCGATTAGTTCGTCCTTGCCCTCGTGCTCTAATCGTTCGTGCTTGAGAGCACGAACGTGGTGTGTCAGTCGCGCGGCCTGATTCGGAGCATTCTCCTCGGAACGGTCAAGGAGGAGGGCCTGCATCTCGTCCTGGTTGAGCAACCACCAGGGTAGATACAGAGCTAGACCGTCTTCATTTTCGTCACCTGGACCAGCGACACGAAAGCGCTTCGCTATTGGCTGATCACCCTGCGCGAGCGGCGTGTACTCGCCGTGCATGTCGAATACGATTAGGTTCGGGTGTGCAAGCGCTTTCGCTCGCTCAAGGATCAGTGCAACTGCCCAACTCTTGCCTGAACCAGTACTCCCTAGCAACGCCGCATGCCGCTGAAAGAGTCGGTCACCGTCCGCCACGGCTCTCGCGGAAGGATCTGCAACGAAAGTGCCAAGCTGAAGCTGCTTCTCTGGGTCTAGATGCATGGCTAGAAGCCCCATAAAGCGTTGTAAGTTGACCCCGTCGATGACCCAACACGATGATTCAACAAGTGGATAGCTATCGGCGCCACGCTTAAATGTGTTTTTCTTGAGTCCGTCAACAGTCTTATACGTGCCGAGCAGAACTACACGAAGCAAGTCTCGCTGACGTGTCTCGGTTGGCGCTTCGCCTTCTAACATGAGGTCGTCGAGAATGACTTCGTCCTGAAGGTCACGCGTCACGCGATCAAGCACACCGACCTGTCAACGTCGGATGAAAAGTGATCGGTGATCGTCGGACGAAAATTCACCACCCGGCTTGGATTTAGTCCCTGCTG
>NZ_JBXAFO010000055.1:0-12898 GCF_058793255.1 Rhodococcus sp. MPR-R1B | reverse complement strand
AGCATCAACAACCGCGCCAACCCGACCAGCAGGCTGCACTCACCGATCTCCAGATTCGTCGAACCATGCAACCACTGTGCGATCGCCCGAAAACCCTTCCCGCCGAGAACTTCCCGGGAAAACATCTCCACGATCAGCAACACCATCCGCGACTGCAATTCGTGTCGGGCGCGCACCAGACCCAGAACCTCGCTCTTGAGGTCCTCGCCATCCAGCTGCCACGCTTCCCGACTGTCCATGCTAAAAGTCTAATCGAACAAAGTTTCGAACACAAGACTTGTATCTCGAAAACTGTTCCTATGCAATAATTTTCGACAATTCCGATTTTTGGGACTTTTCGGATCTTCATTCGATTTGCGGCAGGCAATCTCGACTGCCTCATTGCATGGACTCTGCTGACGCCGAGCGCTCGGCATACATTCCGGCTTCATGTTGACGTGGACGAGGGCACTTGGACGCGTGGCCGCGCATGGGCTCTGTCGATTGCATTGGTTGCCTTGCCGTACTACCGCGACACGAACGAGCAGATCACGGCCTGGGCGAAACATGCGATTGCCCAGGTCGTTGACGACGTCCACACCGAACTCTGAGACCACCCAGCGTCGTTTCCGTTCTCGCAACGATCCTCGGAACTCGAGCAGGGAGGGCAACAGTCTTGTCCGCGGCGACCGATCAGTCGATCGCGCTCAGGTCCCCGTACACCGTCCGGCCCTCCAGGACGGTGGCGAGCACCGTGATGTCGGCCAGCTCGGCCGGCTCGACGTCGAGGGGATTTGCCGACAGCACAACCAAATCCGCGTAGGCGCCGGGAAAGATGGACCCGATGTGATCTTCGCTGAACAGCTGCCAAGCGGCGTTGACCGTATGGGCGCGCACGGCGGCGTCCACGGGGATCCGTTCCTGGGGTGCGACGACGCGACCGCTGGGCGAAAGCCTGGTGACGGCGTCCTGCATGTTTCGTAGCGGATTGGCGGGGGTGACGGGACCGTCGTTGTGGAAGGTGAACCGTTGCCCGGCCGCGAGTGCAGATCCTGCTGCGGCCCAGACGGATCCGTATTCGGGGCCGAACAGGTCATCCACCAGAACGTCACCCCAGTAGTGCAAGTGGTCGATGAAGATGCTGACCGTGACGCCCAGTTCCGCTGCGCGGGCGAACTGATCCGGACGCATCGCGCCGACATGTTCGAGGCGCAACCGGTGATCGGGCCGGGGGAGCTCCTTCAGAAGCTGCTCCCACGCGTCGAGAACCATGGTGATCGCGTCGTCGCCGTGGGCGTGGCACGCCATCTGCCACCCCTTGGCGAAGTAAGCGGAACTGATGTCGTGGATCTGTTCGCCGGTGTAGTTGGCATGCCCGTGCGTGCAGGCGATCCCGAGCGCACGGGTGGCTTCGGTATCGAGATACGGGAAACTGGTGGCGATGTTGCCGACCCACGGCGAACCGTCGGACCAGACCTTGATGCCGATCTGGCGCACCAGGTCGTTTCCGTCGCCCGGCGACGCCTCGGTAGTGCGTGCGTCGTTGGACATTTCGTAGAGCCGCAGGCGGGTGGTGAGCAGTCCGGCGTCGGCTATTGCGGCCAGGGCGGGCCGCATCTTGGGGTCGAACGACAATTCGGCGATGGTGGTGATTCCGGCGGCGTTCATTCGGGCGCATTCGGCCGCCACCAGTGCGGGGAAGTCGTCACCGATAGTGACTGCGTGGCCCGCGACTGCGAACACCGCAGGCATTTCGTACGCGGCTCCGTCGAGTGCGCCCGTCGCGTCGTGGCCGTACGATCCGCCGATCGGATCGGGGGTATCGCGGGTGATGCCGGCCTGCACTGCTGCCGCCGTGTTGAAATACGCGACGTGTCCCGAGTTGTGCATGATCACGAGGGGGTACTCCGGCGCTACGGAGTCCAGCCAGTCGATGGTCGGGTCGGGTAGGCCCTTCTGCAGCAACGGGTCCCAACCGTTCAAAGAAGCGCCGGCAGCGCCTCGCGAACGAACAGTGTCGACGACGGCAGCAACTACGGCGTCCGCCTCGGCGATCGTGACAGGCCGGATGTCGACGACGTCAGGCCCGAGCACGATGGCTTCTTCCAAAGGGTGACCGTGTGGCTCGATGAACCCCGGCAGAACAGTGGCACCTCCGACGTCGACGACGCGGGTATCCGGCCCCACCAGTTCCTCGACGTCCGTGCGCGCGCCGACGGCTGTGATCCGGCCGCCCGTCACGGCGAGCGCCTGGGCGCGTGGTGCTTCCTCGTGCATGGTCACGATGTCGCCGTACAGAACCAGATCAGCAGCCATGGTCAGTCCTTATCGGTTGTCCGCGTACGCCTGCAGGTGTGCCACCTGCTCGGGATCGAGTGAGGGACGTACCTTCTCACGGGCGGTTGCCACGTCCGCGGCCGTCACGTCGGCCGCGTCCATGCTCCGACGCATGGCGGCGAGTGCAGCCTCACGCAGGAGAGCCGAGCAGTCTGCTGCCGAGTATCCCTCGAGATCGACGGCCAGAATGTCCAAATCGACATCTTCGGCGAGCGGTACCGACTTGCCGGAAGCACGCAGAATCGCTTTGCGGGCCTCCGCATCCGGCGGCGGTACGAATACGAGACGTTCGAGTCTGCCGGGGCGCAGAAGAGCCGGGTCGATCAGATCCGGTCGGTTGGTGGCGCCCAACACCACGACGTCGCGTAGCGGTTCGACGCCGTCGAGTTCGGTCAGCAACGCGGCTACGACGCGATCCGACACCCCGGAGTCGGAACTTTGACCACGACGCGGGGCAAGGGCGTCGATTTCGTCGAGGAAGATCAACGAGGGCGCCGAATCGCGTGCGCGCTGGAACAACTCTCTTACGGCCTTTTCGGAGGCGCCGACCCACTTGTCCATCAGCTCTGCGCCTTTCACGGCATGAACGCTGAGGTGCCCCGAGCTGGCAAGGGCACGAACGAGATACGTCTTGCCGCAGCCAGGAGGGCCGTAGAGGAGCACGCCGCGGGGTGGGTCGACACCGAGGCGCGCGAAGGAGTCGGGGTGCTGCAGCGGCCACAACACCGCCTCGGTGAGCGCCTGTTTGGTTTCGACCATGTCGCCGACGTCGTCGAGGGTGACGCTGCCGATCGACAGTTCTTCGGTACTCGAACGAGACAGTGGCCGAATCACTTCGAGGGCACCGACAAGATCTTCCTGCGTGATCTCCGGAGAATCACCGGATTTGGAGGCCCGCGTCGCCGCTCGCAAGGCAGCTTCACGGCAGAGCGCCGCGAGGTCGGCGACCACGAATCCCGGTGCGCGCGAGGCGATGGCGTCGAGTTCGAGGGTTCCGGTGGGCACGCGGCGGAGCAGGAGTTCGAGCAATGCCTTGCGGGTTGCGCCGTCGGGCAGGGTAAGTGCGAGTTCTCGATCGCAGAGATCCTGTCCGCGAAGGCGCGCGTCGACGGTCTCCGGATGGGCGGAGGTCGCGACGAATGCCACGCCCGGGGTTGCGACGGCGCTGCGCAGTTGTTCGAGGATCAGTGCGGATACCGGTTCCGCGGTGGCCGGAAGCAGAGCGTCGATGTCACTGATCAGCAGTACGCCACCGCCGCGCACGGCAGCAACGGCGTCGACGATTCGCTGCAGGCGGGTATTCGCCTCGGTGGCACCGACTCCCGGGCCGTCGAGTTCGACAAGTTTGCGCGAGGACAGGACCGAGCGGGCCAACGTGGCTTTGCCCACGCCGGCGGGGCCCGTGATGAGGACGCCGAGGTGCGGGGAGGCGCCGAGCGTACGGAGCAGTTCTGGTTCGTCGAGTGCCAGGCCGAGCCACTCGGTCAGCTTGGCTGCCTGCGCTTGCGCGCCGACGAGGTGATCCAGCGGAACCGACGGTGCAGGCTCGATC
This sequence comes from Rhodococcus sp. MPR-R1B, assembly GCF_058793255.1. NCBI lineage: Bacteria > Bacillati > Actinomycetota > Actinomycetes > Mycobacteriales > Nocardiaceae > Rhodococcus > Rhodococcus sp. MPR-R1B. The sequence goes on along the minus strand of NZ_JBXAFO010000055.1, from coordinate 9,030 downwards.
GCGACGGCGGCCGGACTGGAAACAAGCGCACTCGGTGTCAGTGTGCCCGCCGAGCCGGAACCCCAGTTGACTGCCGAATTCGGCTGGACGCTGACCGGACCACCGGCAGGTTCGACGGCCGTGACGGTGAGCAGTTCGGATGTCCACGCGACGCCGAAGGTACGGGAAAGCGCTTGGGTGGCTTCGGAAGTGCTCGTACCCGGACCGAGATCGCGGGGGAGGAGCGAGACCGTGTCGCCGACGCTGACGACCTTGCCCAGAAGGGCTTGTCGCAGAACCGTCGAGCTGATCGAATTTGTCGCCATGGACGAGCCGGTGACGGAGACGGATCGCGCTCCGTACACCGTCACCGGACCGACCACGACGGATGAGTTCTCGGTCAGGCCGACGTTCGACATGGTGACGTCGTCGAGAAGGATCGTGCCTGCCGGGGTTCCGGTGGGCGCACGGCCCGCGACGGTCGCGGTGCCGCGGGCTCCCATGAGTGCGATGGCATCCCATTCGCGGATGCCCAACGCCGCCAACGCTTCGGGGTGCAAGCGCACTACCCCGCGGCGTAGGTCGGCGGCAGAGGTGTTGAGTCGAACGGTGAGGGCGAGTTCCGGCGAAGTCACCTCTCGAGAGTACGTCGTGGACTAGCGGGGTCGCCGCAATCCGAGACGAGCGGCCGAGCGGCGACCACCGACGTTGGGTTGGCGTCGGATCGCGCGGCGTTCGGAAGGCTTGATGTCCCAGGTTTCGGGACGTGCTGCCACCCACCGCTTCGAGTGCACGGCAAACGGGATGTGCACCAGGTAGATCGCGATGAGAACGATCAGCAGGATGTACGGGTAGGTGATGAGTGCGGCCGCAGCCAACGTCACCAGGACGAGCAGGCCGGCCGCCATGTGCGGCGGCACGGATACCGACTTCATCGCCAGCGTCGGGATGCGGCTGACGATCAGTGCAGCCGAGAAGAGCGTCCACACGATGACGACGAAGTGCGAAGACCACCAGCCGTCACCCCACTGAGCCGTCGCGGCCAGGGGAGTAAGGGCGATGAGTGCGCCGGCCGGAGCCGGAACGCCGACGAAGTACTCACGTGCGTACGCGGGGACGTCGTCGTCGTCGAGCAGAGTGTTGAAACGTGCGAGTCGCAACACGATGCTGACCGCGTAGATCAACGCGATGATCCAGCCGATGCTGGTGCCGTCCAGCAAGGTCACGTACAGGACCAGGGCCGGGGCGACGCCGAAGGAGATGGAGTCGGCCAGTGAGTCGAGTTCGGCGCCGATCTTGCTGGTGGCGTCGAGCAGTCGCGCGATGCGGCCGTCGAGTGAATCGAGGACGGCAGCTGCGCCGATCATCGCGAGCGAGGTACCGGGTTGTCCGTCGAGAGCGAATTTGACGGCGGACAGCCCGGCGCACAGCGCCAGGATGGTGATGACGGACGGCAGCAACCGCACCGCCTGGGTGCGTTTGGGCATCTTCGCGCCGGGTTGGGCTGCTCCCGGCTTCTTCACGGCTGACTTCATCTTCGGCGTCTTCACGGCAGTTGCGCGATAACTGTTTCAGCACCGATCGTGCGTTGTCCCGGCTCGACCAGGAGTGTGGTTCCGGCGGGGAAATAGGTGTCGACGCGTGAGCCGAAACGGATCAGTCCGTACGTGTCGCCGATCGGCAGGACGTCACCGACACCGGCGTAGCAGACGATGCGGCGTGCAAGCAGTCCCGCGATCTGGACAACCGCAACGTCGTGACCATCGGCGGTTTCGATCAGCATGCTGTTGCGCTCGTTGACCTCGCTGGCGTCGGCGAGATCTGCGGAGAGGAACTTGCCTGCCTGGTGAACGACCTCTTTGACCGTTCCACCGACAGGGCTGCGCTGGACATGCACGTCGAGAACCGACAGGAAGATGCTGACGCGCGGGCGCGGCTCGCTTCCGAGATTGAGCTCGGCGGGCGGAACGGCGTTGTCGACCAACGCCACCTCGCCGTCGGCGGGTGCGACGACGACGCCGATGCGGTTGGGCGGCACCCGGTGCGGGTGACGGAAGAACGTGGCGCATGCGGCGGCGGTGGTCAGACCGGCTCGGCGCACCCACTTACGGTTGCGGCCCAGAGCTGCAACTCCCAGCGGGGCCAGCACGAACGGCAGGCCGGCGGGATGAAGTGGCGGAATCGCATGGCGAACCAGATCGACGATATGTCCGATCCCGGTGGGTTGCGGGGTTCCGGGGGGTGTGGGTCGGCGTGCCACAGGCTCCTCTAACTACTCGGTAGGTCTTCTGCTGGTCGCACTGACAGTACGGGGTGGTAGAGCATCCATAGATTACGTGAACGCCTTCTCTCCTACAGGCTGTAGTGGCATCAAGTACGAGTAGTACCCGACACAGTCGCCGGTGCGTATCGCCAGCGGGAGCGTCGCACCGCTTACTCGGATCACCAGTTGCCGCCCCGGTTGGGCTGCGGCGGCGTCGCGCAGTCGCTGCCGGTCGACCAGTACTCGGAACTTCTCACGGGGATCCGTTCCGCCCGGATCCACCCGGGCACCACCGTCTTCGCCGACGCTGACGACGGCACTGTCCTCGGTGCCGTTGAGCAGGGCGGCAAGGTGGTCGCCGCTCAGTTCGACGGCGTTGTGGTGCTCGCGCAGGATTCGGTGATCGGGGAACTCTCCGTCCTCGATCAGGGGGCTGGACACCTCACCTCCCGGATACGACGCAGTCACCGTGCGCGCGGAGAAAGTCAGCGTCACGACGCCGGCGACGTCGCGCAACAATCGCGCGAAGGTGACGGGAACGACAGCGGACACCGTCAGAGCGGAGTGAACTTTCACCTCGGCGACCGCGAGCCGGAACTGATCAGTTGTGACAAACGCAGCGACGCCGTCGTGAATGTCGAGGTGGACGCCGCGAAGTATCGGGAACTCCGATTCCTCGTTCACGGCGAACAGCACGGCGTCGAGTGCGCGTCGTAGATCCCACGAGTCGATGTCCACGCCGCCGGAGATAGGTAGCGCGTCGATCAGGCGGTGGATTCGTCCCAGTTCGGCCCGGGCGTCGGCGAGACCGTCCTCGAGGTTGCGCAGATGAGCGTCGAGGCACGAATGGGGTTCCGGTCCGGTCAGGACGGCCATCATGTCGCGGATCGGAACACCGACGCGCCGCATACCGGCGATCACGCGTGCGTCGCGGAGTTGGTCGTCGGTGTACCAGCGGTAACCGGTGTGCGGATCGACGGAATGCGGGACGAGTACGCCTTCCTTGTCGTAGAACCGCAGCGCGCTGATCGGGAGCGCCGACGCCCGGGACATCTCGCCGATCGTCAAGAGGGCGGAACTAGTGGTCACGGATCAATTCTGCCCGCAGTCGCTCGATAGCGCCCCTGATCATCCGGCCGTAACCGTCGTCGGCGAGTGTGCCGACCGACGCCTCGGCCTTCGTCAGATGCTCGACGGCCTCGGCGTCGCGTCCGAGTTTGCGGTAGTCGGCAGCCAGGTTGAGGTGCAGCGATGGATATAAACCGGCGACCTGCAGCGATGCGTGGTGTTCCTGGGCTCGCGCGTCGGTCAACGAATCGGCAGCGTCGAGGGCGCGCAGGTCCCAGCAGAGCTCTTGAGCCGGATCGTCTTGAACGTCGGCCATGTAGTGCGCGAGGGAGACGATGTGGAGCGCATCGGGGGCGGCGCTGATCTCTTCCCACACCTTCTCGAACGCAGAGCGAGCCCCGGCTCGATCGCCGGAGCTCGCCAATTCTTGTGCCTGCGCTATCTGTGTCATCACGGGATCCATGGAACGGATCCTGATGCCTCGACCAGGTCGAGGGTCAAGCAGAGGTGCGTGCAGCCGCCTCGGCCTCGCTCTTCACACGCTTCAATGTGGCATTCATGCCTTCGACGAGCTCGACCTCGAAGTCGGCGTTTCCGCCCAGGACGGTCTTGACGAGGAACTGCGAGACCTTCGACGTTCCGGTGGGAGCCTCGCGACGCTCGGTCACTTTGGTGCCGGTAGCGGTCGGCTCGAGTTCGTAGGACCAGATCGTGCGGTTCTCCGCGATGCGGAACGCCACCGACTTGTTGGGCTCGAAGCGAACGACCTTCGACGACGTCGGCCAGACCAGCAGGCCCTTGCGGTTGACGTTGATCGTCTTGGCACCCTCACGCACGGTCCCGCCGATCACCTTCATGACCTTGCACTGGGGGCTCCATTCGCCCATGCGCTGCAGGTCGGCGACGATTGCCCACACATCCTGCGGTGATGCGTCGATGTCGATGCTTGCTTCGAGGGTGTTGGACACAGTCTCTCCAGTCGAGTTGATGCTACGTAAAGTTACAAACACTTTTGTCGATCGTAAGCGATCCGTCAATGGACCATGTGTGTCAGGTCACTGTACGGCCGTCCAACAGGGTCGTGCGGGAACACGCGCGGTGGTAGCGGACAATGGTTCGCGCACGTATGACGATCCATCCGACTGGAGTACCGAGAAGTGAACAGCGACGCAGCGACGCAGGATGGCCTCAAGCGAGGGCTGACAGCGCGCCATATCCGCTTCATCGCCCTCGGATCAGCCATCGGAACCGGACTGTTCTACGGCAGCGCCGAGGCCATCAAACGAGCCGGCCCGTCGGTGCTCCTGGCCTACCTGATCGGCGGTATCGCGGTCTACCTGGTGTTGCGAGCGCTCGGCGAGATGGCGGTCCGTAACCCGGTTTCCGGTTCGTTCAGCGAGTACGCGAACAAGCACCTCGGACCACTCGCCGGTTTCATGACCGGGTGGACGTACACGTTCGAGATGGTGATCGTGTGCCTCGCCGACGTCACCGCCTTCGGCCTGTACATGCAGTTCTGGTTCCCGGACGTACCGAGATGGATCTGGGTTCTGGCTGTCGTCTTCTTCATCGGCGCGATAAACCTGTTGAGCGTCAAGGTGTTCGGCGAACTGGAATTCTGGTTCACGCTCGTGAAGATCACCGCCATCATCGCGATGATCGCCGGCGGCATCGCGATCATCGTGTTCGGATTCGGCGTTCACGACACCGATGCCGGAATCAGCCACCTCTGGTCGGACGGCGGATTCTTCGCGACGGGCTTCGGCGGATTCGTCGCGTGTTTCGCGATCGTCATGTTCGCGTTCGGTGGCACCGAGATCATCGGTATCACCGCGGGCGAAGCCGAGGATCCGGCGCAGACCATCAGGAAAGCCGTCAACACGGTCCCGGTGCGCATCATTCTCTTCTACATCTGCACCCTCGCCGTCATCATGGCGATCATTCCGTGGCAGACCATCAACTCCGACAACAGCCCGTTCGTCCAGATCTTCGAGAACCTCGGATTGGGAACGGCCGCATCGATCCTCAACATCGTCGTCATCACCGCGGCCCTGTCCGCCATCAACAGCGACGTTTTCGGTGCGGGTCGCATGATGTTCGGAATGTCGCATGCCGGTCAGGCCCCGCAGGTGATGAAGAGAGTCTCCGCCAACGGTGTTCCGTGGATGACCGTTGTCATCATGACCGGTGCCCTGTTGGTGGGAGTACTGCTCAACTACCTGATCCCGGACCAGGTGTTCCTCGTCATCGCCTCGCTGGCGACCTTCGCCACCATTTTCGTCTGGATCATGATCCTGCTCTCGCAGTTCCGTTCCCGCGCTCAGATGAGTGCAGACGAAACAGCGGCACTGAAGTTTCCAGTGCCGCTGTGGCCGTACGGTCAGATCTTCGCGATCGTGTTCCTGGCTTTTGTCATCGTGTTGCTCGGCGTCATCGCCGATACCCGAGTTGCGCTGCTCGTCGGCGCCGGATGGCTGGTTCTGCTGACGGGCGCGTACTACAAGTGGGTGAAACCGGCTGTCAGCGCAGCGGATCGAAGTGACTCATGACGGTCGGCGTCTGAGCACCGGTCATCGAGTCGGCCACCATCTTTCCCGTCAACGGACCCAGAGCGATTCCCCACATCCCGTGGCCACCGGCGACGTGCACGCGCGGCGAGCGCGTGGCTCCGATCAACGGCAAGCCGTCGGTAGTGCACGGTCGTGATCCCACCCATTCCTCTTCCCGCGCAGTCCAGTCGATGCCGCTGAGCATCGGCTTGGCCGCATCGATGATCGCCTGCACGCGGCGCGGATCCAGCGGCGCGTCAGGGCTGCGGAATTCCATCATTCCGGCCACTCGGAAGCGATCGTGCAACGGAGTGCATGCGACGCGCTGGGTGGGGAAATACACAGGGTTCTTGGGGAGGTGCTCGGGCTTGACGCTGAAGCTGTATCCGCGTCCGGCCTGCACCAGTTTGCGCACACCGAACGGTGCTGCGAGCTTGTTCAAGCGGGCACCGCTCGAGATGACTACGGAGTCACCGTCGCGTGAATCACCGTGTGCACTGCGAACAGTGACTCCGCCGACCCGATCGTCGATCTGCGTGACGTCGAAACCGCTGACGATTTCTCCACCGCGTTCACGAACCGCGTCCGCCAACGAGTTCACGAACAACGGGGGATCGATGAAACGCTGATTACGCAGACGCAAACCGGCTTTCACACCCTGGCCGAGTGAAGGCTCGAGCGAGTGAATCGCGTCGTAGTCGAGGAGGTCGAAGTCGACTTCTCCGCCGGCAGCTTCGACGTGATGGAACTCGTCCACCAAGGTCTGTCGGTCCTTCTCGGACGCAAACGCGGCGAGGAAAGGATCGGCCAGGCGGGTCAGCTCTTTGACGCCACCGTCGGCGAGTTCGTCGTACGCGCCCAAGGCTGTTCGGTTGACCTCGGTGTAGACCGACATCGCTTCCTGCCACTTCGACGGCGTGCAGTGGCGCGCGAACCCGACCAGGAACCGAATCAGCTTCAGATCGGTGGTGAGTGGCACGTACACCGGGGACGACGGGCTGAGCATCGCGCGCAAGCCGTATTGGAGCACTGCGGGTTCGGGCAGCGGAAGCGTCAATGCGGGGGCCAGCCAACCGGCGTTGCCCCAGCTCGCGTCGGCTGCGACGCCGTCGCGATCGACGACGGTGACCTCGACTCCACGTTCCTGCAAGAACCAGGCCGTCGACAATCCGACAACACCCGCACCGACCACGACCACACGATCGGGGCTTTGACGAGTTCCCATGACGCACTCCTTCTACAGACTCTGCTCGAACCGAGACGCCGGTCACATCCGGCTCTTCTCCCAAGCATGAATCGCGGGGGCGGCAAAAGGACTGGCCGTTCGGCCACAGCTTCGGGGAATGCGTTGTGCGAGTGCACAGCCCTCGCTTGGGAAGCGAATCACAGTGAGTCGGTTCGTAAATGCGCTGGAACTTTTGAATTAATACTAAAGTATTAACCATCTCTCGAATGAGCTGCGTTGTTAATACTTTAGTATTAATGTTTCGCTGAATGTTAGTTCCTTGGTATTAGTCGCGTGCAAATCCTGGATGTAAGTGGGGGCGCCATTTCAAGTTGTCGAGAGATTTCTTTCAAAAACTGTTACAAGTTCTAGTAATTGAGGTATGGTGACGGTCATCACATAAACGGCAAATCGTGAATGGCCTTCAATCGTCGATCAGCTGTTCCAACTTACCGCTCGGTGTGAGCATCCAGTGGAATGGGTGCTACCAAACCAGCTGATTGGAGGTGGTTTCTCACGGTCGGACGTCATCTTTTTCGGAATCGAGACATGATTCCCGGGTGATGTCGTATCGCTAATCTCCGTTGTCAAGATTTCGGTCGTGCATCGGTAGTGAACAAATCCTATCGTGCTGCGCACGGCCTCAAAGACTTCCCCTTCGCCGCGAAAATTCCGGTGATGCGGAGGCTGTCAATGCAGTAGTTCAACTTTACTCGAACTGCGTTTTGGCAGGAAGTGCTATCAACGCTAAAAACCGATCCCGAAAGGGAATGAGGAGTAGAAGATATGCATGTTTCAACGGCAAAACGTACGGTGGCCGCTCTAGCAGTAGCAACTGCTTCGGCGGGCATGGTATTCGCAGCAGTTGCACCGGCGTCGGCAACTGCAGGTACGACGGTGACGAGCTATAACCAGGCGTGCCGCGCTGTAAGTGTTGGGCAGACCGTGGATCAGGTAGTTCCAACCTCGGTCACGGCTAACCACGTCACTGTGAATGCCACGCCCGGGGTAAATTCATACACCCTTCAGCCCGGTTCAGCGACGACGCCCAGCAGTTCTGGCGTCTCGGGTGTCACATTCCTCGGCATTGATGACGTCAGGCTTGTCTACCGCTATGACCCAGCGACGTTCGTCGCAGGATCGGCCGCACTGGTGGCCGGTTCCGGTTCGGGCTACACAGGCACGGTCACTCTCACCGATACCGGATCGCAACTGATCGTGGACGGTGCGGATGTCGGCGTAGGCGTGACATACCAGCTTCCGAAGATTAGTTTCCAAACTCGGAACAGTGCGTTGGACGTGAAGTTCGACACTCAGGGCACCGCGGCCCAGATGTATAACTTCTCGGCGAATTACTTCCGTTTCACATCGAAGGCGTCAGTGCCTATCTTCGGGACAGTCAGTGCGCCGACCTCATGCATTCCCGCCAATGCGGTGGGTGCGACCGGTAGTTACCCGGCACTGAATTCGGGTGCGGGCGTTCTGCATCCATAGTCAATCCGGACCCCGGTGATTAGCAGCGCTGCCTGACACCCCACTCAGGCAGCGCTGTTTTGCGTAGTCTTGTGCGTGAGTGCCAGAAGTGTGTGCCGGGAGGCGCTTCCAGACCATGTGGATGCGAGTTACGTGCAGAATTACCCGCTCGACAAGAATCCCGACCTACCGCAGTGGTAGGCCGGGCTCGTAATGTCTTGGTGAATAAGGGATCAGGATGCGATGACGGTCGAGTTGCTCTCGAGCTCACGCGTCTTTGCGGCTTCCTTCAGTTCCTCGAAACTCGCGCGAAGCAACTCCAGGTAGTGGCCTAGATCTGGCATCGTTGCGGCGTCTGCAATCACGTTGAGCGTTAGGTTGCCGCCACTCGCAGCTACTGTCGACGACGGGTGAAAACTGAACGGATGTCGTCGGACGAAAATTAACCACCTTGCGTGAGTGTTGTGGGGTGA
>NZ_JBXAFO010000054.1:0-14596 GCF_058793255.1 Rhodococcus sp. MPR-R1B | reverse complement strand
CGTACGCGGGGAGAAACCATGGCCACAAAATGCGCCATAAATGGCCGCCAGTGGGGAGCTTACGATGGCCGTCGACATTCGTATTGAGTCACGCGGACTGTGTGCAAGCGGCCGGGTTCGTTGAACACCTCAAGCTGCCGCACTATGTGGATTTCCAAGCTGAACTGCACCTTGTTCGAAAGCTTCAACAAGAGTTCGGCGAACAGCACGCTGACGAGCAGGAAGTAGATCAATGAATTCGGCCAAAATTGAGTACAACATTGGCTATATCGATGAGCAGACCAAGCGAATGATTCGTCGAGTGATGCTCAAGGCAGTTGCGATTCCTGGATTTCAAGTGCCCTTTGCCTCTCGCGAAGTACCGCTGCCGCGAGGCTGGGGGACCGGTGGCGTGCAGCTGACAGCAAGCCTGATCGGAAAATCGGATGTGCTCAAAGTCATCGACCAGGGCAGCGACGACACCACGAACGCGGTGTCAATCCGGAAATTTTTCCACCGGGTGTCTTCCGTGGAGACGACAACGGACACCACGCAAGCCACGCTGATTCAAACTCGACACCGAATTCCGGAAACTCCGCTGCAGGAGGGCCAGATCATGGTGTATCAAGTGCCGCTTCCGGAGCCGCTGCGGTTCCTAGAACCTCGGGAAACCGAAACTCGACAACTGCATGCGTTGAACGAATACGGGCTCATGTATGTGAAGTTGTATGAGGACATCGCCAAATACGGCCACATCGCAAAAACCTATGACTATCCGGTGATAGTCAACGGCCGATATCTTATGGCACCTTCGCCCACGCCGAGCTTTGATAACCCCAAGCTTCACCAGAGTCCGGCGCTGCACTTATACGGTGCCGGTCGCGAAAAGCGAATTTACGCCATCCCGCCATATACGGATGTGGAGAGCTTGGGTTTCGAGGATTATCCGGCTCTTCGGACATGCGGTGGGGGTGAGGCTCGCCGGGTGATGGTCGGCGGGTAGGGGTCGAGGTCCCCGAGGATCAGTAGCGCCAACTGCTGATCCATCACGAGGACCTCGACGTGCTTCACCCTACTTCGGGGTGCGCTGACGCGCGCTCTGCCGCTGATCCGTGTTACCGCTGCGATCTGCTGGTCGGTCTCGACGGCGTCCATGTCGAGCACGTTGACCGCCGCGACGGGCTGCTGATCGTCACCGTTTCGACACCGGCGGCGCCGACCGGGTGCCCGTTGTGCGGGGTCGTGGCGATCGGTCGAGGGCGCCGCCGTCGAGTGTTGCATGACGTGCCGGGCGTGACGCGGGTGCGGATCGTCTGGCGGCAACGGGTCTGGCGATGCGGCGACGTGGGCTGTGCCAAGAAGACGTTCGTGGAGCAGCTTCCCTCGCTGGTCGCTCGGCGCGGGTCGCTCACAAGGCGAGCCGTCGACTGGGCGATCGGGCAGCTGCGCCGCGAGCACGCCACGATCGAAGGACTACGTCGTCAGCTCGGGACATCGTGGAAGACGGTGTGGCGGGCTGTTGAGCCTGAACTGGTGCGGTTGGCAGCCGACGAGTCCCGGTTCGAGAACGTGACCACGCTCGGCGTCGACGAGCACATCTGGCATCACGTCGACCACCGCAAGCGGGGCCCGAAGGAACTGACCGGCATGGTCGACCTCAGCCGCGACAGCACCGGGAAGACGCGGGCCAGGCTGCTCGACCTCGTGCCGGGCAGATCGGGGAAGGCATACGCGTCCTGGCTCAGCGAGCGGGGCGAAGCGTTCCGAAAGAACGTGAAGGTGGCGGCGCTGGACCCGTTCGCGGGCTACAAGACTGCGATCGATGACACGCTCGAAGACGCGGTCGCTGTGCTGGACGCGTTCCATGTCGTCAAGCTCGGCACCGCCGCCGTCGACGAGGTCCGCCGCCGCGTCCAGCAAGACACCCTCGGGCATCGCGGTCGGAAGGGCGACCCGCTCTACGGGATTCAGACCATCCTCCGTGCCGGGGCCGAGAACCTCACCGACAAGCAGCGGATCCGGCTGACCGCGGCAATCGAGGCCGATCCTGCGCACGACGAGGTGTTCGTCGCGTGGCAGTGCGCACAGCAGCTGCGCTCTGCCTACCACGCGAAGGACCTGACCGAGGGGCGGCGGATCGCCGAGAGGGTGGTCGACACGTTCCACACCTGCCCGATCCCCGAGATCGCCCGCCTCGGCCGCACCCTCCGCCGCTGGCGTTCAGCGTTCCTGGCGTACTTCACCACGAGCCGCGCGAACAACGGCGGCACCGAGGCGATCAACGGGATCATCGAGCTCCACCGCCGCCTCGCCCGCGGCTATCGCAACCGCGAGAACTACCGCCTCCGCATGCTCCTCACCGCCGGCGGACTCACCCCATGACCCCCCCACCGGATGTCCGAAGAGCCAGTTAAGTGATATTGAGCCGGGAATGCCCATAAACGGCGTTCCCGGTTCATGGACGTTCGGAAGTAGTAATGGTGAGCAACGGAACCCTGGAAACGCAGTATCAGGATCGTGGGACTCTGACGGCGCGAATACGAGCACTTCGCCCATCCATGTCGCAAACGCAAGCGGCCGTGGCCAACGTTGTGTTGACGAACCCTGCCGGTGTATTGCACATGACGGTGAGTGAACTCGCGAGGGTGTCGCGCAGCTCCGTGGGGAGCGTGGTCCGGTTCTGCCAAGATCTGGGCCTCAAGGGGTATCAAGAATTCAAATTGCAGTTGGCCTCTGAAATTCCAGTTGGCGAAGAATCCGGTGTCAGCCATACGGAAACGTCCGGGTCAATCGTGTCTGAAGTATTTCAATCGACGGCACGCGCTATTTCGGAAGGCGAAGCAAGTATTGATCCGAACGAATTTCAACGTGCGGTGTCCGTGCTTGATAAGGCAGATCGGATTCTTCTGGTGGCTAGTGGCCAGTCCTCGCCAATTGCCCTTGATACTGCCCTCCGTTTCCGCAGCGTGGGGCTCGAGGTGAATCATCCGGGAGATCCGGTATCGCAACATATCGCATCCTCGATGCTGGGCCCGGGCGACGCTTGCCTGGCAATCAGCCACACCGGCCGCACCAAAGCAACGGTCGCGGCCGCGGAATCGGCGCGAGAGTCAGGGGCGGCGGTCGTTTCGGTGACCAGCTTCTATCGCTCCCCGCTGGTGGCCGCATCCACCGTGGCACTCGTTGCCGGATCAGGTGAGACGCGGTTTCAAATCGAGGCCATGATGAGCCGGTTTGTGCATCTCGCGGTGCTGGATGCACTCTATTCTGCGATCACCGCCGAAAACCCCGAGCGCACCCTCAAGGGAGCGGCGCGGGCTGCGCAGGCTGAGGAAATGTTCCGCGACTGATCATTTGATAGTTCAACAACACGGCCCGGGCCCTCCTGGAGGAGAGAGGACCCGGGCCGTAGCTTTTGGTTCGAATTATGCCCAGGCCGTCGGCTTGTCCAGCGCGTTCAGTTCAATCTCGGCGAGGACTCCGTAGTGGTCGCTTGCCGTCGGATACTCGTTGAACACAACCTTGCTCGAGTTGATGACACTCTCGACCGTGAGGTGGTTTACCGTCGAGCCGGCGAGTACATAATCGATGCGGCGGTGGTGGGGTTCCTGCACCACGTAGTTCGGAACAATTCCCTGACCGTCGGTCACGCTTCGGGCGACCCACGGGCTATCGGTGGTCCAGGTGTAGCCGGGGCCACCGTCTCCGGCAATTGCCCAGGTGTCGCGGAAGGCGGCGCTGCGGCCGTTGATGGCTGATTTGCCGGTGTAGAACCGCATGCAGTCCTGGTCGGGAGCGGCGTCAAAGTCGCCCGCAATAATCGTGGGGGCCTCTTGACGGCGCTTTTCTTCAAGTTCAGTGACGAACAGCGCCTGCTCCACACGAGCGGCCTCGTCGGTGAAATTGAAGCTCGGGCGCGGGCCGAGGAAGAGCATGTCCACGCCGATGGGCAGTGACAGCACGGCTTCCCATACATAGGGTCCGTCGGCTGCGGGAAGCTTGTGGGTGGTAATGCTCTTGGGTTCCCAGCGCGTACCAACGGCGGTTCCCCAGGCGGGCCACTCGAAGTCAGCGAAGTCGGATGCGTGGCGAGCGAAGTCGGATGCGTGGTGCCAGTGGAGGCTCGAGTTTTCCTTTACGAGCTGGAAGGCATCGCGCTCCGGGGTGCGGACGACTTCCTGCAGGAAGACAATGTCGGCGTCGTGCTCTTCGAGGCCTTTAAGTAGGAGCGCGTCGCGCTTTTGCTGATCGCGGGGGGCGAGCCAAATGTTCAGTGTCAGTACCCGTAGGTTCATTTTTTTGTTCATGCGGGAAAGCTATGCCGCCAAAGTGAACAAGGTTCCAAAAAAGAGTTAACTTGCGGAACTAATTTTTCCCGTCGAGTCGTCAGCGCTTGGGGAAGGCGTCGAAATCAATGTCGAGTTCGACCTGGTCGGCGCGGAAGCGGGTGTTTGAATACTGCAGTGGCCGGCCGTCGGTGAGGGAGTTCAGTGAGCGAACCACCAGCACGATTGAGCCGGCTGGGATGTTGAGGTCTTGCGCTTCTTCGGTGGTTGCGGTTCGAGCGCTGACAGCGCTCCAGGTGCGGACATAGTCATCGATGCCGATTGCTTGCAGGGCCTTGGTGATTGACCGCGTGTGGCGTAAGTGGTCGTCAAGCTCCGGGGTCAGGTCGGCGTTGAACCAGGCCGTTGATCGAGCAACGGCCGAGCCGTCAGTGTGGCCAATCGTTTCGATTTTGAGTGCGGGGCGTCCTTGTAATTGCAGCCGATCGTGCGCTTCGGCGGGGGTGTCGGTCACGAGTTCCGCGGAGAGTGGCCGATTGAATGTCGTTGTTGTATCCCGTGCGCTTTCACTCAACCGGGTGCGAAGGCCTATGCGGTGTAGCAGGAGGGTGTGAGGAAGCACGTAGGTGCCGCTTCCCTGGCGTCGCTCCACCAGTCCTTCAGAAACGAGGGCGGCGACTGCTTGGCGCACGGTGTTGCGGTGCACCTGAAAGCGCTCGGCAAGTTCGGCTTCGGTGGGCAGCTTTGCGCCCGTTTGCAGGTAGCCGTCAATGATTTCACTGCGCACCTCGTCGGCAATGAGTCGCCAGGTTGAGTAACCGCTTGTGGCTCGAGGCGTGGTTTTTGTCACGTGGTCTCTCTTTGGGGCTGCAGGGGCAATTGTTCACCCTAAGTTTCACTGGTATTTGTCTAGTTTACTAGATGAATCGCGCGGTCTCGATTACGGTCGAGTTGTCTAGATGAATAGATGACTTGGAAGGATTGGTGCGATGAGTTCGACGGACGCAATCGCTGAACGGCAGCAGTGGATGGCGGTTCTTGCGCTCGCGGAGGTGTCGGAACTGAGCGCTGCGTGGGAAGCCTGGGAAGAGAAGCCCCAGGTAGAACGCATTCGTGGCCCGGAATCTGGCATCGTGATGGTGCGCGGCCGAATTGGGTCCGGTGGTGACCGATTCAACCTGGGTGAGGCCACCGTGGTGCGCGCCTCCGTTCGCCTGAGCGGCGGGCCGCTGAATGAGGATGCATTCGGGCACTCCTACGTGTTGGGGAGCAACCCCGACCACGCCTGGTATTCCGCAGTGTTCGACGGCATGCTCGCGACCACCCAGCTGCGCGAGAAGGTGCAGCAGGCCGTGATTCGCCCATTGCAGCATGCGCATGAACTTCGCGAAGCAGCAGCACTTGCGGATGCGCAAAGCACCAAGGTCGATTTTCTTACGTTTGCGAGGGAGAACTGATGAGTGACGCAGTGTTTCAGGCGGCGACCATTCCCCAGCCCGGCTTTTCGGACCCATCGAGCGATTCACAAGCGGTGTTTCGCGCGATTCTCAACGCGTTCTCGTACCCGGGGCGGAAATTCTCGATCACGGGACCACAAGACGTCCCCGCCGCACTGGGCTCGGCTCTGGCAGCCGTGGAACTCACGCTGTTCGATATCGATACCGCGGTCTGGCACCATCCCGTGTTGGCACAGGATGAGTCGGCCATGGGCTACCTGCTCTTCCACACCGGGCTCAAGCGTTGCACTGAGCTCGCCGACGCTGACTTTGTGGTCGCGACCGTTGATTCGATGCCTGCACTCAACGAGTTGCGGACCGGGAGTGACCTGTCGCCCCAAGAGTCAACGACCCTGGTGCTCGATGCACGTGAGATGACTGGCGCACACAATTGTCGCGCCACCGGCCCCGGCATTAATGGCGAGATTGAGTTTCTCATGCCGGAAACGTATGCCGAATTCTTCGAGGACTGGGCAGCAAATCACCAGCTCTTCCCACGAGGCGTCGACCTGCTCATTGTTGATGAACACAGTGTCATGGCGCTGCCTCGAACAACTTCGCTGGCGATTCAAGAACACAAGCGGGAGGCCTAACCAATGTATGTAGCTGTTAAGGGCGGCGAGAAAGCAATCGCGAATGCGCATGCGCTCCTGGCCAAGGAAGGTCGCGGCAATCCGGCAGTACCTCGGGTCGAGGCGGATGCGATTGCCAGCCAGCTGCCGGTACTCACCTCGCGAGTCATGAACGAGGGCTCCCTCTATGACCGTGAACTCGCGGGCCGGGCCATTATTCAATGTCAGGGTGATGTTGTCGAGGCGATCACGCTCGTTCGGGCGTATCGCACGACCTTGCCGAGATTTGGATACTCCGAGCCGATTGACACGTCTGCTCTGCCACCGCAGCGGCGCATTTCGGCAACGTTTAAGGACGTTCCTGGTGGTCAGCAGCTCGGTGCCACGTTCGACTACACACACCGGCTGCTGACCGAACCGACAGAGGCAGACATCAGCATCGAAAACGGTGGCGCTGATACTGCGCATGTCGACCAGCCCAGAATCACTGACATCCTCGGCTCGGCGGCACTGCTGGAACCCGACCACGAAGAACCCTGGAGTGACCCGGAACCGGCCGACATCACTCGCGAACCCGCCGAATACCCGATGTCCCGCGCGGCGCGACTGCAGGGACTGGCACGAGGCGACGAGGGATTTTTGCTCGCGCTGGGCTATTCAACGCAGCGGGGATTCGGTAATACGCACCCGTTCGCGGGGGAGATCCGTGTTGGGGAAGTCATGGTCGAATTCGACGCCCCGGAGCTGGGATTCGCGGTTCCGCTGGGGCGCATCGAGGTCACCGAATGCCAGATGGTCAATCAGTTCATGGGCAGTCACGATAAGCCGGCGCAGTTCACGCGTGGCTACGGATTGGTGTTCGGTCGTGCCGAGCGCAAGGCCATGTCCATGTCGCTGGTCGACCGGGCACTTCGAGCTGATGAATTTGACGAGCAGTCGGATGCACCCGCGCAGGACGAGGAATTCGTATTGAGTCACGCGGACTGTGTGCAAGCGGCCGGGTTCGTTGAACACCTCAAGCTGCCGCACTATGTGGATTTCCAAGCTGAACTGCACCTTGTTCGAAAGCTTCAACAAGAGTTCGGCGAACAGCACGCTGACGAGCAGGAAGTAGATCAATGAATTCGGCCAAAATTGAGTACAACATTGGCTATATCGATGAGCAGACCAAGCGAATGATTCGTCGAGTGATGCTCAAGGCAGTTGCGATTCCTGGATTTCAAGTGCCCTTTGCCTCTCGCGAAGTACCGCTGCCGCGAGGCTGGGGGACCGGTGGCGTGCAGCTGACAGCAAGCCTGATCGGAAAATCGGATGTGCTCAAAGTCATCGACCAGGGCAGCGACGACACCACGAACGCGGTGTCAATCCGGAAATTTTTCCACCGGGTGTCTTCCGTGGAGACGACAACGGACACCACGCAAGCCACGCTGATTCAAACTCGACACCGAATTCCGGAAACTCCGCTGCAGGAGGGCCAGATCATGGTGTATCAAGTGCCGCTTCCGGAGCCGCTGCGGTTCCTAGAACCTCGGGAAACCGAAACTCGACAACTGCATGCGTTGAACGAATACGGGCTCATGTATGTGAAGTTGTATGAGGACATCGCCAAATACGGCCACATCGCAAAAACCTATGACTATCCGGTGATAGTCAACGGCCGATATCTTATGGCACCTTCGCCCACGCCGAGCTTTGATAACCCCAAGCTTCACCAGAGTCCGGCGCTGCACTTATACGGTGCCGGTCGCGAAAAGCGAATTTACGCCATCCCGCCATATACGGATGTGGAGAGCTTGGGTTTCGAGGATTATCCGGCTCTTCGGACATGCGGTGGGGGTGAGGCTCGCCGGGTGATGGTCGGCGGGTAGGGGTCGAGGTCCCCGAGGATCAGTAGCGCCAACTGCTGATCCATCACGAGGACCTCGACGTGCTTCACCCTACTTCGGGGTGCGCTGACGCGCGCTCTGCCGCTGATCCGTGTTACCGCTGCGATCTGCTGGTCGGTCTCGACGGCGTCCATGTCGAGCACGTTGACCGCCGCGACGGGCTGCTGATCGTCACCGTTTCGACACCGGCGGCGCCGACCGGGTGCCCGTTGTGCGGGGTCGTGGCGATCGGTCGAGGGCGCCGCCGTCGAGTGTTGCATGACGTGCCGGGCGTGACGCGGGTGCGGATCGTCTGGCGGCAACGGGTCTGGCGATGCGGCGACGTGGGCTGTGCCAAGAAGACGTTCGTGGAGCAGCTTCCCTCGCTGGTCGCTCGGCGCGGGTCGCTCACAAGGCGAGCCGTCGACTGGGCGATCGGGCAGCTGCGCCGCGAGCACGCCACGATCGAAGGACTACGTCGTCAGCTCGGGACATCGTGGAAGACGGTGTGGCGGGCTGTTGAGCCTGAACTGGTGCGGTTGGCAGCCGACGAGTCCCGGTTCGAGAACGTGACCACGCTCGGCGTCGACGAGCACATCTGGCATCACGTCGACCACCGCAAGCGGGGCCCGAAGGAACTGACCGGCATGGTCGACCTCAGCCGCGACAGCACCGGGAAGACGCGGGCCAGGCTGCTCGACCTCGTGCCGGGCAGATCGGGGAAGGCATACGCGTCCTGGCTCAGCGAGCGGGGCGAAGCGTTCCGAAAGAACGTGAAGGTGGCGGCGCTGGACCCGTTCGCGGGCTACAAGACTGCGATCGATGACACGCTCGAAGACGCGGTCGCTGTGCTGGACGCGTTCCATGTCGTCAAGCTCGGCACCGCCGCCGTCGACGAGGTCCGCCGCCGCGTCCAGCAAGACACCCTCGGGCATCGCGGTCGGAAGGGCGACCCGCTCTACGGGATTCAGACCATCCTCCGTGCCGGGGCCGAGAACCTCACCGACAAGCAGCGGATCCGGCTGACCGCGGCAATCGAGGCCGATCCTGCGCACGACGAGGTGTTCGTCGCGTGGCAGTGCGCACAGCAGCTGCGCTCTGCCTACCACGCGAAGGACCTGACCGAGGGGCGGCGGATCGCCGAGAGGGTGGTCGACACGTTCCACACCTGCCCGATCCCCGAGATCGCCCGCCTCGGCCGCACCCTCCGCCGCTGGCGTTCAGCGTTCCTGGCGTACTTCACCACGAGCCGCGCGAACAACGGCGGCACCGAGGCGATCAACGGGATCATCGAGCTCCACCGCCGCCTCGCCCGCGGCTATCGCAACCGCGAGAACTACCGCCTCCGCATGCTCCTCACCGCCGGCGGACTCACCCCATGACCCCCCCACCGGATGTCCGAAGAGCCAGTTAAGTGATATTGAGCCGGGAATGCCCATAAACGGCGTTCCCGGTTCATGGACGTTCGGAAGTAGTAATGGTGAGCAACGGAACCCTGGAAACGCAGTATCAGGATCGTGGGACTCTGACGGCGCGAATACGAGCACTTCGCCCATCCATGTCGCAAACGCAAGCGGCCGTGGCCAACGTTGTGTTGACGAACCCTGCCGGTGTATTGCACATGACGGTGAGTGAACTCGCGAGGGTGTCGCGCAGCTCCGTGGGGAGCGTGGTCCGGTTCTGCCAAGATCTGGGCCTCAAGGGGTATCAAGAATTCAAATTGCAGTTGGCCTCTGAAATTCCAGTTGGCGAAGAATCCGGTGTCAGCCATACGGAAACGTCCGGGTCAATCGTGTCTGAAGTATTTCAATCGACGGCACGCGCTATTTCGGAAGGCGAAGCAAGTATTGATCCGAACGAATTTCAACGTGCGGTGTCCGTGCTTGATAAGGCAGATCGGATTCTTCTGGTGGCTAGTGGCCAGTCCTCGCCAATTGCCCTTGATACTGCCCTCCGTTTCCGCAGCGTGGGGCTCGAGGTGAATCATCCGGGAGATCCGGTATCGCAACATATCGCATCCTCGATGCTGGGCCCGGGCGACGCTTGCCTGGCAATCAGCCACACCGGCCGCACCAAAGCAACGGTCGCGGCCGCGGAATCGGCGCGAGAGTCAGGGGCGGCGGTCGTTTCGGTGACCAGCTTCTATCGCTCCCCGCTGGTGGCCGCATCCACCGTGGCACTCGTTGCCGGATCAGGTGAGACGCGGTTTCAAATCGAGGCCATGATGAGCCGGTTTGTGCATCTCGCGGTGCTGGATGCACTCTATTCTGCGATCACCGCCGAAAACCCCGAGCGCACCCTCAAGGGAGCGGCGCGGGCTGCGCAGGCTGAGGAAATGTTCCGCGACTGATCATTTGATAGTTCAACAACACGGCCCGGGCCCTCCTGGAGGAGAGAGGACCCGGGCCGTAGCTTTTGGTTCGAATTATGCCCAGGCCGTCGGCTTGTCCAGCGCGTTCAGTTCAATCTCGGCGAGGACTCCGTAGTGGTCGCTTGCCGTCGGATACTCGTTGAACACAACCTTGCTCGAGTTGATGACACTCTCGACCGTGAGGTGGTTTACCGTCGAGCCGGCGAGTACATAATCGATGCGGCGGTGGTGGGGTTCCTGCACCACGTAGTTCGGAACAATTCCCTGACCGTCGGTCACGCTTCGGGCGACCCACGGGCTATCGGTGGTCCAGGTGTAGCCGGGGCCACCGTCTCCGGCAATTGCCCAGGTGTCGCGGAAGGCGGCGCTGCGGCCGTTGATGGCTGATTTGCCGGTGTAGAACCGCATGCAGTCCTGGTCGGGAGCGGCGTCAAAGTCGCCCGCAATAATCGTGGGGGCCTCTTGACGGCGCTTTTCTTCAAGTTCAGTGACGAACAGCGCCTGCTCCACACGAGCGGCCTCGTCGGTGAAATTGAAGCTCGGGCGCGGGCCGAGGAAGAGCATGTCCACGCCGATGGGCAGTGACAGCACGGCTTCCCATACATAGGGTCCGTCGGCTGCGGGAAGCTTGTGGGTGGTAATGCTCTTGGGTTCCCAGCGCGTACCAACGGCGGTTCCCCAGGCGGGCCACTCGAAGTCAGCGAAGTCGGATGCGTGGCGAGCGAAGTCGGATGCGTGGTGCCAGTGGAGGCTCGAGTTTTCCTTTACGAGCTGGAAGGCATCGCGCTCCGGGGTGCGGACGACTTCCTGCAGGAAGACAATGTCGGCGTCGTGCTCTTCGAGGCCTTTAAGTAGGAGCGCGTCGCGCTTTTGCTGATCGCGGGGGGCGAGCCAAATGTTCAGTGTCAGTACCCGTAGGTTCATTTTTTTGTTCATGCGGGAAAGCTATGCCGCCAAAGTGAACAAGGTTCCAAAAAAGAGTTAACTTGCGGAACTAATTTTTCCCGTCGAGTCGTCAGCGCTTGGGGAAGGCGTCGAAATCAATGTCGAGTTCGACCTGGTCGGCGCGGAAGCGGGTGTTTGAATACTGCAGTGGCCGGCCGTCGGTGAGGGAGTTCAGTGAGCGAACCACCAGCACGATTGAGCCGGCTGGGATGTTGAGGTCTTGCGCTTCTTCGGTGGTTGCGGTTCGAGCGCTGACAGCGCTCCAGGTGCGGACATAGTCATCGATGCCGATTGCTTGCAGGGCCTTGGTGATTGACCGCGTGTGGCGTAAGTGGTCGTCAAGCTCCGGGGTCAGGTCGGCGTTGAACCAGGCCGTTGATCGAGCAACGGCCGAGCCGTCAGTGTGGCCAATCGTTTCGATTTTGAGTGCGGGGCGTCCTTGTAATTGCAGCCGATCGTGCGCTTCGGCGGGGGTGTCGGTCACGAGTTCCGCGGAGAGTGGCCGATTGAATGTCGTTGTTGTATCCCGTGCGCTTTCACTCAACCGGGTGCGAAGGCCTATGCGGTGTAGCAGGAGGGTGTGAGGAAGCACGTAGGTGCCGCTTCCCTGGCGTCGCTCCACCAGTCCTTCAGAAACGAGGGCGGCGACTGCTTGGCGCACGGTGTTGCGGTGCACCTGAAAGCGCTCGGCAAGTTCGGCTTCGGTGGGCAGCTTTGCGCCCGTTTGCAGGTAGCCGTCAATGATTTCACTGCGCACCTCGTCGGCAATGAGTCGCCAGGTTGAGTAACCGCTTGTGGCTCGAGGCGTGGTTTTTGTCACGTGGTCTCTCTTTGGGGCTGCAGGGGCAATTGTTCACCCTAAGTTTCACTGGTATTTGTCTAGTTTACTAGATGAATCGCGCGGTCTCGATTACGGTCGAGTTGTCTAGATGAATAGATGACTTGGAAGGATTGGTGCGATGAGTTCGACGGACGCAATCGCTGAACGGCAGCAGTGGATGGCGGTTCTTGCGCTCGCGGAGGTGTCGGAACTGAGCGCTGCGTGGGAAGCCTGGGAAGAGAAGCCCCAGGTAGAACGCATTCGTGGCCCGGAATCTGGCATCGTGATGGTGCGCGGCCGAATTGGGTCCGGTGGTGACCGATTCAACCTGGGTGAGGCCACCGTGGTGCGCGCCTCCGTTCGCCTGAGCGGCGGGCCGCTGAATGAGGATGCATTCGGGCACTCCTACGTGTTGGGGAGCAACCCCGACCACGCCTGGTATTCCGCAGTGTTCGACGGCATGCTCGCGACCACCCAGCTGCGCGAGAAGGTGCAGCAGGCCGTGATTCGCCCATTGCAGCATGCGCATGAACTTCGCGAAGCAGCAGCACTTGCGGATGCGCAAAGCACCAAGGTCGATTTTCTTACGTTTGCGAGGGAGAACTGATGAGTGACGCAGTGTTTCAGGCGGCGACCATTCCCCAGCCCGGCTTTTCGGACCCATCGAGCGATTCACAAGCGGTGTTTCGCGCGATTCTCAACGCGTTCTCGTACCCGGGGCGGAAATTCTCGATCACGGGACCACAAGACGTCCCCGCCGCACTGGGCTCGGCTCTGGCAGCCGTGGAACTCACGCTGTTCGATATCGATACCGCGGTCTGGCACCATCCCGTGTTGGCACAGGATGAGTCGGCCATGGGCTACCTGCTCTTCCACACCGGGCTCAAGCGTTGCACTGAGCTCGCCGACGCTGACTTTGTGGTCGCGACCGTTGATTCGATGCCTGCACTCAACGAGTTGCGGACCGGGAGTGACCTGTCGCCCCAAGAGTCAACGACCCTGGTGCTCGATGCACGTGAGATGACTGGCGCACACAATTGTCGCGCCACCGGCCCCGGCATTAATGGCGAGATTGAGTTTCTCATGCCGGAAACGTATGCCGAATTCTTCGAGGACTGGGCAGCAAATCACCAGCTCTTCCCACGAGGCGTCGACCTGCTCATTGTTGATGAACACAGTGTCATGGCGCTGCCTCGAACAACTTCGCTGGCGATTCAAGAACACAAGCGGGAGGCCTAACCAATGTATGTAGCTGTTAAGGGCGGCGAGAAAGCAATCGCGAATGCGCATGCGCTCCTGGCCAAGGAAGGTCGCGGCAATCCGGCAGTACCTCGGGTCGAGGCGGATGCGATTGCCAGCCAGCTGCCGGTACTCACCTCGCGAGTCATGAACGAGGGCTCCCTCTATGACCGTGAACTCGCGGGCCGGGCCATTATTCAATGTCAGGGTGATGTTGTCGAGGCGATCACGCTCGTTCGGGCGTATCGCACGACCTTGCCGAGATTTGGATACTCCGAGCCGATTGACACGTCTGCTCTGCCACCGCAGCGGCGCATTTCGGCAACGTTTAAGGACGTTCCTGGTGGTCAGCAGCTCGGTGCCACGTTCGACTACACACACCGGCTGCTGACCGAACCGACAGAGGCAGACATCAGCATCGAAAACGGTGGCGCTGATACTGCGCATGTCGACCAGCCCAGAATCACTGACATCCTCGGCTCGGCGGCACTGCTGGAACCCGACCACGAAGAACCCTGGAGTGACCCGGAACCGGCCGACATCACTCGCGAACCCGCCGAATACCCGATGTCCCGCGCGGCGCGACTGCAGGGACTGGCACGAGGCGACGAGGGATTTTTGCTCGCGCTGGGCTATTCAACGCAGCGGGGATTCGGTAATACGCACCCGTTCGCGGGGGAGATCCGTGTTGGGGAAGTCATGGTCGAATTCGACGCCCCGGAGCTGGGATTCGCGGTTCCGCTGGGGCGCATCGAGGTCACCGAATGCCAGATGGTCAATCAGTTCATGGGCAGTCACGATAAGCCGGCGCAGTTCACGCGTGGCTACGGATTGGTGTTCGGTCGTGCCGAGCGCAAGGCCATGTCCATGTCGCTGGTCGACCGGGCACTTCGAGCTGATGAATTTGACGAGCAGTCGGATGCACCCGCGCAGGACGAGGAATTCGTATGTCAATGGCCACGAAGTTCTCCCCGTAGGCGGCCAGTAGTTCTCCCCGCTGGTGGCCACGGGTTCTCCCCGGTG
>NZ_JBXAFO010000053.1:0-14830 GCF_058793255.1 Rhodococcus sp. MPR-R1B | reverse complement strand
CCTGCCTGGAAACAGTTCTTGCTCGTGTCGTCGATTCGGATCAACTTTCACAAGCTCATCGGTGGATTCAGGCTAAACCTTCGATCGAACGCACCGCATCGGAGCAACGGAGTATGGCCGCCGAACAGGTACACCCGACTCGTCAGGAGAGTTCGATACTCGCCGCCCGCACGAAACAGCGATTCGAGGCGGTCACAACTCTCAAGAACGAAGGCATAGGAATCGATGCGATCGCACGGCAACTCGGACTGGCACGGGAGACCGTCCGCCGTTTCTACTACGCAAGCAGTGTCGATGAATTGTTGGGGGCGCCGCGGGCCGGCCGGCCAACTATGTTGGACGAGTTCGCCGAATACCTTCACGAGCGTTTCAATGACGGCCATGCCTCCGCTGCTGTACTTTACGAAGAACTTCGAGCATTGGGATATCGCGGCAGCTACAGCTCCGTCCGGGATTACCTTCGTCCGTTTCGCAGAATAGGGGCAGCACCACCGTCCACACCGAAAGTGCCGAAGGTGCGGCGGATCACGTCGTGGATGCTGCGTCACCCCGACAACCTCACCGACGACGAGCAGATCAGGCTCAAGCAGGTTCTCGCCAGCTGTCCACATCTCGAAGCAACTGCAGGCCATGTCAAGTCGTTTGCGGAGATGCTCATCGAACGCCTTGGCAAACAATTGAACTCGTGGATGTCTGCCGTCTCGGCAGATGATCTGCCGCACTTGCATCGCTTCGTCCGAGGTCTCGACACCGACCATGCAGCCGTCCGAAACGGGCTGACCCTGCCGCATAGTTCCGGCGCCGTCGAAGGCCACGTGAACCGAATCAAGATGCTCAAACGACAAATGTATGGGCGCGCTGGATTCGACTTGCTTCGCAAACGAATACTCCTCAGCGGCTGAAACTTTCAAAATCGATCACGGAAAGTGGGCCAGAACCACTTTTCAACCGTCGTCAACACTATTGAAACACGATGCGTGAAATCGTTGCGGCGATCAGCGCTGGCCGCTTGGCACCTTCGATTTCGAGGGTATGCTCCAGCTGGATCTGAAGTGCCCCGCCGTGTACTTCCTCGACAGAAGCCAATGTTGAACGTAGACGAACCTGCGCACCGACTAGTACAGGGTTGACGAATCTTACTTTGTTCGATCCATAGTTGACGATCAGCTTGGCACCTTCGATCGTGTAAATCTGTGCTGCAAGTGTAGGCAACAGGGCCAAACTCAGGTATCCGTGCGCTATCGGACCGCCGAAAGGACTTTCCGCGGTGGCGCGTTCGACATCGATGTGAATCCACTGGTGGTCGCCTGTAGCTTCTGCGAATTGGTCGACCATGTTCTGGGTGATGGCCTTCCAGTCGCTCGTACCCAGATCGTCACGGACGGCGGCGTGTAGTTCCTCGGGTGTCCTAAATGTTCGCATGCTTATCGAGTTCCTCTATCAGTGTCAGTGGATGTTTTCAAACACCGCAGCAAGTCCCTGTCCACCGCCGATACACATAGTCTCCAAGCCGTACCTCACATCTCGCCGCCGCATCTCACGAAGCAACGTCGCGAGTATCCGGCCGCCCGTTGCCCCCACCGGGTGTCCCAGCGAAATACCCGAACCATGCGGGTTCAGTCGCTGATCGTCGGGTTCAACTCCCCAGGTACGCAGCACCGCCAGCGTCTGCGCTGCGAACGCTTCGTTCAACTCGATCACATCCATGTCGGCCAACGTCAAGCCCGCACGACTAAGCGCTTTCTCGGATGCCGGCACGGGTCCGATGC
Source organism: Rhodococcus sp. MPR-R1B (assembly GCF_058793255.1). Classification (NCBI taxonomy): domain Bacteria; kingdom Bacillati; phylum Actinomycetota; class Actinomycetes; order Mycobacteriales; family Nocardiaceae; genus Rhodococcus; species Rhodococcus sp. MPR-R1B. The sequence continues at coordinate 13,061 of NZ_JBXAFO010000053.1, read as the reverse complement.
CCATGGTCCGGGGAGGCACACCGGCCAGTCCCCAACTCACCAACCGTGCCAGGGGCCGGAGACCGAGTTCGGCTGCCCGACCCGGAGTGGTCACGATGGCAAGGGCGGCTCCGTCGTTCTGTCCACTTGCGTTGCCCGCGGTGACAGTCGAGTCCGGATCGATCTTCGACCTTATCGGACGGAGCTTGGCCAGACCCTCGACAGAGGTGTCGGCACGCGGGTGCTCGTCGGTGTCGACCAGAAGTGGCTCGCCGCGCCGCTGCGGAATCGGCACTACCGCGATCTCTTCGGCGAACACGCCGTTCTTCTGTGCTGTAACCGCACGCTGGTGCGATTGCACCGCGAGTGCGTCCTGATCTGCACGGCTGATGGAGAACTCTGCACGTAGGTGCTCGGCGGTTTCGATCATCCCGCCGAGCACCGGGAAGTTCGTCCCGCCTGCGGTGACACGGGCCCGTGCCAATCGATCGCTCAACACTACCGATTCGGCCTTAACGCCCCACCGCATGCCGGTGGCATAGAACTCGGCCTGACTCATGCTTTCGACTCCCCCGGCGAGGACCAGATCGCTGCCACCCGACTGCACTTGCATGCACGCTTGCAGAACAGCCTGTAGGCCGGAGCCGCATCGTCGGTCGACCTGCTGACCGGGTACCTCGATCCCGAGGCCGGTGTCGAGTGCTGCGACGCGTCCGATGGCCGGTGACTCTCCGTTCGGTGACGCTTGTCCGAGAATGACGTCGTCGATCACGGTCCCGTCCAGTCCGGTGCGGGCGCACAGTTCCTTGATCACGATGGCAGCGAGTTCCTGCGGTGCGACGTCGCGGAATACTCCCCCGAAGCGTCCGACTGGTGTGCGCAGCGGTTCGCAGATGACGGCGTTTGGCATGAATTTCCTTCTTGGATGCGTGGATCGAGCAATTGAGACCGGCGGCGGTCGCTACATGTAGCGTCCGCCGGTGACCTCGGAGACCGTTCCGGTCATGTACGAGGACAGGTCAGAGGCATAGAACAGGGCGACCGACGCCACCTCACGGGGGTCACCGGCACGCTGCATCGGGATTTCCGACATCTTTTGATCCCATGCCTTCTGCGGCATCGCTTCGGTCATCGCCGTCTTGATCAAACCCGGCTGAATCACATTCACTCGGACACCGAGGTGCGCAACTTCTTTCGCTGCTGCCTTGGACAGGCCGACGATTCCGGCTTTCGCGGCCGAGTAGTTGCTCTGGCCGATAAAGCCCACCTTCGCTGAAATCGAGGACAGATTGATGATCGATCCCCCGCCGTTTTCGCGCATGACGCCGGCCGCGATCCGCGTGCCGTTCCAACACCCTTTCAGGTGCACGTCGATGACCTGATCGAACTGATCCTCGGTCATCTTCCGCATGGTTGCATCACGGGTGATCCCCGCATTGTTGACCATGATGTCAATCGACCCGAACGAAGAAGCGGCACTGTCCACCAAGGCTTGCACGTCTTCGGCGGAGGTCACGTTGCAACGCACCCCGACGGCGTCCGTAGGTAGAGCGGCGGCGGCTTCTTTCGCTTTCGTTTCGTCGAGATCGCCGATCACGATGTTCGCCCCGTTTTCGGCGAACAGTGTCGCGATCGCGAGACCGATGCCCTGGGCACCGCCGGTGATGACCGCTGTACGCCCTGAAATCATGAATTGTCCTGTTCTGAAGTGTGATTGGGATAGTCGTATCACCGAACGAGGTCGGTGTCGAAAGCAGGGTCCTGCACGGCGACGCCTTCACGCAGCATGGTGTCCACCGTGTCCGGATCCTGCCCGGATTCGATCAACAACGAGCGTGTGTGCTGCCCCAGTGCGGGAACGTCGCCCATGCGTGCCTCGAAGTCAGCGAACGTCGCCGGTGGCAGCAAAGCCCGTGCGGTCGAGTGTTCGGTGCCGACGGTCCGCCAACGGTCGCGTTCGACGATCTGCGGATGCTCGATGACTTGCCTCATCTGTTTCACCTGGGCCGCAGGGATGCCGGCGGCAGCCAACTTCGTGTCGAGATCTGTTGTCGTGAACAACGATGTGCGTGCGGCGACGACGGCATCGCATTCAGCGCGGTTCTGGACGCGTAAAACATTAGTGGCGAAGCGCAGGTCTTCGGCCATCTCCGGAATTCCTAGTACGTCAGTGACGAGGGTCTGCCAACCGCGATCGTTCTGGACGCCGATCAGTATCTGTCCGTCCTGGGTCGGATATGCATCGTACGGGGCGATGGAGCTGTGACTGACACCCATCCGCGGAGGCTGCGCGCCGGTGTACATCTGTGTGTACATCGCGTGCCCCAACCACTCCACCGTCGAGTCGAGCATCGAGATGTCGATCGTCGCACCAGCACCCGTGCGCCCACGCCTGAGCAATGCCGCAAGCACTGCTTGAGCGCAATACATGCCAGTAGCGATGTCGGCCGTAGGTACTCCCGTCTTGGCGGGTTCGTCCGGTGTTCCGGTAATGGAAATCAAGCCCGCTTCGGCCTGGATCAGCATGTCGTAGGACTTGCGATCCTGCATCGGCCCACCCTTACCGAATCCAGACATGTTGACGACGACCAGACTCGGCTTCGTCGCGCGTAATTCGTTCGCGCCGAATCCGAGTCGCTCTGAAGCACCAGGGGCAAGATTTTGTACGAAAACGTCCGCGTTCTCGATCAGCCGGTGGACGATACTGCGACCTCGGTTTGATTTGAGATCAATGGCGAGGGATTCCTTGCCTCGGTTGAGCCACACGAAGTGCGCACCCGTTCCATGCACTGCATGGTCGTAGCCACGTGCCAGATCACCTCCGTCGGTCCGTTCGATCTTGATCACTCGGGCACCAAGATCGGCGAGGTTTCTGGTTGCAAGGGGTGCTGCGACGGCCTGTTCGATCGCCACGACGGTGAACCCCTCGAGTGGTGCGTTCACTTGCTGCGCTTCTGCTGCGCGCGAATCAATCCGCCTCCGACGATCAGGCGCTGAATTTCGCTCGTGCCCTCGTACAAGCGAAGTAGCCGAACGTCACGATAGATCCGCTCGACCGGAACCTCCCGCATATACCCTGCCCCGCCATGGATTTGGACAGCCAGATCAGCGACCTTGCCGACCATTTCGGTGCAGAACAGTTTCACGGCCGATGGAGCTATCCACCGATCGGTGTCCTCGACCCAGGCCCTCGCTGCCTCACGGACCATGGCCCGGCCCGCCATGACCCCAATCTGTTGGTCGGCGATCATCGCCTGAACTAGCTGGAAGTTTCCGATTGGTTCGCCACCCTGAGTCGATGCTGCTGCGTGCGCGACGGACTCGTCGAGCGCACGTTGCGCCTGGCCGACAGCGAGTGCCGCGATGTGCACACGTCCGCGTGCCAGCGAGGTCATCGCCGCCTTGTATCCGATGTCTCCCTTTCCGCCGACCAGTGACTCGGCGTCGACCTTCACGTCGGTGAACGTCACGTCCGCAGTGCCCGACCCTTGCTGGCCCATCTTGGCGTCCTTGACCCCGATCTCGATCCCGGCAGTATCTGCCGGGACAAGGAAGACTGCGATACCGTTTCCGCTCTCCGGCTTCGGATCCAGCTTGGCGAAGACGACAAACATGTCGGCGATGGGCGCATTGGTGATGTATCGCTTGTTGCCGTTGATCATCCAGCCCGAGCCGTCTGCCTTGGCGGTCGTCCTGAGCCCTGCGGGGTTCGATCCTGCCCCGTCCTCGGTCAGCGCAAACGAGGCGACGATGTCACCGGCGGCCATGCCCGGTAGCCACTGCGCTTTCTGATCCTCGGTTCCGAACCCGACGAGGACCTGCCCGGCGATACCGTTGTTGGTTCCGAACATCGAGCGGAGTGCCAGCGAGGTGTAGCCGAGTTCCATGGCAAGCTCGACATCCTGAATGAGGTTGAGGCCCAAGCCGCCCCACTTCTGGGGTATCGAAAAACCGAACAAGCCCATCTCTGCAGACTGTGTCCGTATATCGGCAGGTATTGCGTCGGTGTTCATGATCTCGAGTTCCCGCGGAACCACCCACGACCGCACGAAGTGTGAAATCTGCTTCAGCACGTCGGAGAAGACATCGTCGGGTACTTCGGGGTTCAGCGTTTCCATACGAGAACTATCAACCCCACCATTACTGTCAGTCCAATACTTAATTGATACTTGTGTATTACCGTAGATGCAATAAAGGAGTCCCTGGATGGATGTCGAACAACTTCGCGCGTTCCTCGCCGTCGCCGAGGAGCTTCACTTCGGTCGCGCCGCGGCCCGACTGCATGTGGCGCAGCCGCCCCTCAGTCGCACCATCAAACAACTCGAAAAGCATCTGGGTGCAAGACTGTTCGATCGAAATACCCGTTCCGTGAAATTGACGGCCAGCGGTCAGGCATTGATCGAACCTGCACGCGCAGTCCTCGAAGGTTTGCGTAGCGCGGAAGACGCAGTCAAGTCGGCCGCCGGCGGCGAGAGTGGTTTGGTGCGAATCGCGTTCGCCGGCGTCTCGACGCATCGCATGGTCGCGCGGCTTGCCCGCATCGTGCGCTCTGAGCATCCAGGTATCGAGTTGGAACTTTCCAGCCAGAACTTCGCTCAGCCAGCCATGAAGAGGCTGCTCAGCGGGGACACCGACATAGCGTTGGGTAGGTGGGATGTCATTCCTGCGAGCGTGGAGTCCGAGGTGGTACTAGTCGACCATCTGGTCGTGGCAGTGGCCGACACACACACGTTGGCCGGTGCGACTCGGGTCGATATCGACCGACTCGCGAACGAGCAGTTCATCTCACTGCCGTTCCACGAAGGATCTGTCCTTCCTGATCGGCTGCGCCGACTCGCCGTCGCCCGCGGGTTCGTCGCCGATGTCGTTCAGATCGCACCGGACACCCAGACCGCTCTGGCTCTGGTGGCGGCCGAGGTCGGCTGTCACCTGACGTTGTCGTCGGTGGCGGACAACGTCACCGACCCTCATGTGGTTTTCGTGCCGCTATGTGATTCGACGGCAGACGTGGACATGCGGGCAGCGTGGCGGAGAGACAGTACTAACCCAGCGCTGCGAGTGGTCCTGCAATACGTCATCGGTCTCCGGCAGCACTGAGACTAGATGCCGAGTTTTCAGTCTCAGGAGCGCGGCGAGCGCCATCGCTTCCGGACACGGTCAGCTGGCCACTGTTCCAGAGCTCTTGCCGCCAGGTTCCTCGCTGATAGAGGTATCGTCGCGCGGAAATCGCGCATTCTGCGGATCGTCGATACCGAACAATGACGTTCCGAGGGGTCAGCTACGAATCTTCAACGCCCGCATCTTCCTGTACAGGGTGGTACGGCCGATCCCTAACAGTCCCGCCGCCAACGACTTGTTCCCATTCGTTTCCGACAATGCCCGGTTGATTGCATCACGCTCCGCTTCTTCGTAGCGGCTCAGGGACGGCGTTGACGATCCGCGGGCATGAGTGGACGTCGCCGTGAAATTGCCCGTTGATCCGTGGTCGCGGTCGGGTAACGGATCAGGCGACGCCGAGGGTGCATCGTCGCGTCGTCGCCAATCCAGACCCATCACTGCATCCTCGGACGCAGACTCTGCATCGCTCGGATCAGTGAATTCGAGCGCGAAGATCGCGTCCTGCCCTGCTCGCCCTAATCGGCGGACGGTTGCCTCGGTGCCGAGAGTCGGTAGCTCGAGACGCATGCTGTCCTCATCCCACCGATACCGGCGCAAGGTGTCCCACAACCCTGCGTGTGCTTCCGCGTCGAAGTGCGCGAGAGCCGGGAGGTCGGTCATCACGGTTCCTGAGTTCATCACCAGTACCGGATTCTTGGAGGTGCGCAAGTTGCGATATGTGCGCGCCAGCTCGAGATCTCGCGAATCGGCCATGAGTTCGAGGGCTTCGGAAATCTCGTACCCGGCTTGCCGGACCATCGACACCATCAGGGGACTGGCCGAATCGACATGAGATGCGATGGACAGCGATCCGACGATTCTGCCCGTGATCGGATGCTTGATAGGCGTTCCGGCACATGCCAGGGATGCAAGCGCGTCGTTGAAGTGTTCTGTTCCGCGGACGAACACTACTCCGCGTGCTTCGATCGGCGTGCCCAAACCGTTGGTGCCCAGGGCTTGCTCGGAGAAGTCGAAACCTTCGACAGCGTTGGCGCGGTCCAGGGAGGGCTCGTCCTGCGGGTCGACGATGCGGCGTGAGACTATGCGACCTGCCTCGTCGGCCAAAAACAGGGTCATACGCGAATCGGTCAGGTTGGTCTGCCACTGGTCGAGAATGCGACCAGCAGCGCGCAGGATGGCTGTGTCGGGATCTATTTCGCCGACTATGTGAGGACCTGCTGCCGGGTCAACGCTCAGCGAGACCGAACGGCGCCAACTCTGCTCGATTTCGTGCGCGACAAGCGATGCAGGCAGCGAAGCCCGCACGAGCCCCTGAGTGATCAGTTGCTCGCGCGCGCGTCGTACGGCGTCGTCGCGGTGTGCGCGGTCGCTCACTTTTCTAGTGTGGAGTAGTAAGGACGATGCGTCCAGCAACGCCACCTGCCGTGAGCTCATCCAATGCGCGGGTGACCTCCGCTGCCGACAGGGCACGCTCGGCTATCGGAATGGTGGGGATCTGCCCCGTTTGGGCGATCCGAACGAGGTCTCGCAGTTGGTCGAGCGTTCCGACGAAACTGCCTTCGAGGCGAATCATGCGCAAAGCGAGTAGTGCCGTGGGGACGGTGAATTCGCCGCCGAAGAGTCCGACCTGCACCATGATTCCTGCCTTGGCCAACACCTCGAACCCCAGTGTTGCGGTGGCTCCATTGTTGACGAAGTCGATGACCGCCCCGGCCGGCCCTCCCACAGCGCGTCGAACGTCGCGCGCTGTTGTATCCGAACCCGAGAGCACGGTGGCCGATGCGCCCATGTCGCGAGCGAGGGACAGGTTCTGATCTGCGCGGTCGACCGCGCAGATCGCCCGATGTCCTCGCGCACGCAGGATCGCGATAGCTGTCAGCCCTAGCCCGCCCGCACCGAAAACGACGACCGGCTCGTCCGGTTCGAGCGGAAGGATCCTGTCGACCGCACTGTGGGCCGTCAATCCTGAACAGGCAAGCGTCGCAGCCCAACTCGGATCCAGTCCGTCGATGTCGACGAGGTATTTCGCGTCGGGAACGAGGACGTATTCGGCGTACCCGCCGTGACGGGCAACACCGAGGTTTCTTCCTGTGGCGCAACTGTTGTCATGGCCTGATCGGCACTGGCGGCATTCGCCGCATCCGATCCACGGATAGATCAAGCGGACATCACCAGGGCGTACAGTGTCCACGGCTTCGCCTACCTGCTCTACGATGCCGACGACTTCGTGGCCGAGCACCATGGGGTATTCGACGCCACGGTCTTTCATGTTCATCATCCCTTTGCTGCCGAGGTCATAGCCACCCTCGCGTAGGTGTGTGTCGGTGTGACACACACCGGCTCTCAGCACCCGCAGAAGAACGCTGCTCCCTTCAGGCGCCGGCACGGGGACCTCCACTTCGTGGATCGTCGTATCGTCGGGAAACACTGCATATGCGCGCATGAACAAGCACCTCTTCGGGTGGAAGGAATGTGGCGGTGTCCTCATCATGACCACGCATCCTGACTGCCGACTGTTTCATAACGGAACACAGGTGTCGTGCATTGTGCTCCTACGTTGGTTCTAGAAGGGAGTGCTGCCCGTCACAAAACTTCCAGTGTGTGGCACGCCCGACATATCAGACCGCGGCCGATTTCCTTTTCGCCGTGACGAGCCCAGGAGAACCCATGAGCACCGCCGTTGCCAGCGATTCGAACGCCACACATGATGACAGCACCGATGACGTACTGCGAGAACTCTATGCCGATTGGTCTGAGATCATGTCGAGCACACCGGATCTGACGATCCGTCTACTGCGTTCGATCTTCGACGAGTGGCACCAACCGACCGTAGAACCCGAAGGGGTGACTTACCGCGAAGACACTGTCGGCGGCGTCCCCGGCATCTGGTGCTTGCCCGAAGGAGCAGATCGGTCGAAAGTTCTGCTCTACACCCACGGTGGAGGTTTCGCCGTCGGCTCCGCATCGAGCCACCGCAAACTTGCTGGCCACGTCGCTAAAGCGCTCGGATCGGCCAGTCTCGTGCTCGACTACCGGCGCGCCCCGGAACACACACATCCCGCGCAGATCGAGGACGGTGTCGCAGCGTTCGACGCGCTCGTGGCTTCCGGCATCACCGCTCGTGATATCACCACCATCGGTGATTCGGCAGGCGGGAACCTGGCTATCGCCATCGCTCTGGCCCTCGCCGACCAAGGCAAAAGTGGCCCTGGCAGTGTCATTGCCTTCTCCCCCTGGCTGGACATGGAGAACAAAGGCCAGACTCTGGTCACCAACAACGACACCGATGCGCTGATCACACCAGAGTTGTTGGAAGGCATGATCTCCGGCGTTCTCGGAGGCACCGTCGACCCGACCACTCCACTCGCGAACCCGCTGCACGCCGACTTCGCAGGCTTCCCACGGCTGTATCTCACGGCTGGCAGCGTTGAATCACTCCTCGACAATGCCACCCGAGTGGCCGAACGCGCCGAAGCTGCCGGTGTCGATGTCACCCTTTCGATCGGGGAAGGGCAGCAGCATGTCTACCCGTTTCTGGCCGGCCGTTCCCCGCTTGTTGCCGAGGAATTTGCGCAGCTATCCGCCTGGTACCACGCCTGAACTTTCATTCCTCGTAACGACCAAGGACTTCAAACCATGACTACACAAAAGGCCCTGACCACTGTCGATGCCATCGTCATCGGCGCCGGATTCGGCGGGATCTACGCCGTCCACAAACTGGCCAACGAGCTCGGCCTCACGACGGTCGGCTTCGACAAGGCAGACGGCCCGGGCGGCACGTGGTACTGGAACCGCTACCCGGGTGCACTGTCCGACACCGAAAGCCACGTCTACCGGTTCTCATTCGACCGTGACCTGCTTCAGGACGGTACCTGGAAGCACACCTACACCACTCAACCCGAGATTCTCGAATACCTTGAGGATGTCGTTTCCCGGTTCGACCTACGCCGGCACTTCCACTTCGGCACTGCCGTCGAATCTGCGGTGTATCTCGAAGACGAACAACTGTGGGAAGTCACCACCGACACAGGCGAGATCTACCGCGCTACCTACGTCGTCAATGCTGTCGGGCTCCTCTCCGCCATCAATCGACCGGATCTGCCCGGTCTCGAGACATTCGAAGGCGAGACCATCCACACCGCAGCGTGGCCCGAGGGCAAGGATCTCACCGGCCGCCGCGTCGGCGTGATCGGTACCGGATCTACTGGGCAACAGGTCATCACGGCCCTGGCGCCAACGGTCGAACACCTCACTGTATTCGTGCGAACTCCCCAGTACTCGGTGCCGGTCGGCAAGCGCGCGGTGACCGACGAGCAGATCGACGCAGTCAAAGCCGACTACGAGAACATCTGGACTCAGGTCAAAAGATCCTCGGTGGCATTCGGCTTCGAGGAATCTACTGTTCCGGCCATGAGCGTGTCCGCGGAAGAACGCCTCAGGGTCTACGAAGAGGCATGGGAGCAGGGCGGCGGTTTCCGATTCATGTTCGGAACCTTCGGTGACATCGCTACCGACGAAGAAGCCAACGAAACTGCAGCATCGTTCATTCGCTCGAAGATCACCGCCATGATCGAAGACCCGGAGACTGCCCGCAAACTGACGCCCACCGGACTATTCGCGAGACGACCGTTGTGCGACGACGGGTACTTCCAGGTCTTCAACCGCCCGAACGTCGAGGCGGTCGCCATCAAGGAAAACCCCATTCGTGAGATCACAGCCAAGGGCGTGGTGACCGAGGACGGCGTCCTGCACAAATTGGACGTCCTGGTCTTCGCCACCGGCTTCGACGCCGTCGACGGGAACTACCGCCGCATGACCATTTCCGGTCGCGGTGGCCTGAACATCAACGACCATTGGGACGGCCAACCCACCAGCTACCTGGGGATTGCCACCGCGAACTTCCCCAACTGGTTCATGGTGCTCGGCCCCAACGGACCGTTCACGAACCTTCCTCCAAGCATCGAAACTCAGGTCGAGTGGATCAGCGACACCATAGGTTACGTCGAGCGGACAGGTGTGCGGGCGATCGAACCCACACCGGAGGCGGAATCCGCATGGACCGCGACCTGCACGGACATCGCGAACATGACCGTCTTCACCAAGGTTGATTCATGGATCTTCGGGGCCAATGTTCCAGGAAAGAAGCCCAGCGTGCTGTTCTACCTTGGCGGGCTCGGCAACTACCGCGCCGTCCTGGCAGACGTCACCGAGGGGGGCTATCAGGGCTTTGCTCTGAAGACGGCCGACACCGTCGACGCCTGACTCCCGATCGATACGAAAACAGGAGACGACCATGGGTGTGTACACCACCATCGACCCTGCCAACGGTCAGGAATTCGCGCGGTATCCGGAAATATCGGACGACGAGTTGGACGTCCTCATCGGCAGCAGCGCAAACGCCTACAGGAGTTGGCGCGCAACAGATCTCGAACAAAGAAGCCTTGCGCTTGGCAGGGTCGCCGAACTCTATCGAGAACAATCCCACGAACTGGCCAAGCTGCTCACTTTGGAGATGGGCAAACCGATCGCACAAGCACAAGGCGAGGTGGAGCTGGTTGCCTCGATCTATCAGTATTACGCAGACCACGCCGCAGAATTCATGCAGGATGAGACCCTCGACATCGCCGGTAGCGGGACGGCGGTCGTGCGGACCGAGCCGATCGGACCGCTCGTCGGAGTCATGCCGTGGAACTACCCCTATTACCAGGTGGCACGCTTCGCTGCTCCCAACATCGCACTGGGCAACACGATCATCCTCAAACATGCGCGCAACTGCCCGCAGTCCGCCCTGGCCATCGAGCGAGTCTTCCTCGAAGCCGGGCTGCCGACCGACGTATATCGCAATGCCTTCGTCTCCTCAGCCCAGGTCGCTGCGGCTGTAGCGGATCAGCGAGTCCAAGGTGTGTCACTGACCGGATCGGAGAAGGCAGGGTCGGCCGTCGCTGAGGTAGCGGGCCGGCACCTGAAGAAATGCGTACTTGAACTGGGCGGTTCGGACCCCTTCATCGTATTGGAAGATGCCGACATAGACATCGCTGCTGCCGCCGCCGTCGTCGGTCGGCTCGGAAACGGCGGACAGGCGTGCACTGCGTCGAAGCGGTTTCTCGTCGACGACAGCGTGTACGACGAATTCGTAACGAAGTTCGTCGACGGGATGGCTGGCTGGCTACCCGACGACCCGACCAGCCCCGAGACAAAGCTCGGGCCACTCGCGTCGCACGCGGGAGTCGAGGAAGTCGACGAGCTTGTCCAGGACGCACTCTCCCGCGGGGCCGAGGCTCTCTTGGGTGGCAACCGACCGGAAGGGGTCGGCGCCTACTACCCGCCCACCGTGCTGGCTGGAGTTACACGCGAGATGCGTGCATTCCGCGAAGAGCTGTTCGGCCCGGTAGCGGTCCTCTACCGCACCCGGTCTCTAGATGAGGCGATCGACCTGGCCAACGACTCCCCGTTCGGCCTCTCATCCAGTGTGTTCACCTCGGATCCGGACAAGGCCGGCCGAGTGGCCGAGGAACTCGAAACCGGAATGGTCTGGATCAACGGCACCAGCAAGACGGCCCCGGACCTACCGTTCGGCGGTGTCAAGGGATCGGGGTTCGGTCGCGAGCTCGCCAAGTTCGGCTTGAACGAATTCGCCAACAAAAAGTTGGTGCGAAATCCGAAGGGAATGAAATGACCAAGCGTGTTGAAGGCAAAATTGCCGTCGTGACCGGTGGCGCCACAGGTATGGGGCGCGCGCACGCCCAGCTGTTAGCGGAAGAGGGTGCCGCCGTTGTCGTCACCGATATCGACGTCGAAGGCGGCAAGGAGACCGTCAAGCTGATCGAGAAGGACGGCGGTACTGCGTCTTTCGTGCAGCACGACGTCTCGAGTTCGGCAGGTTGGAAGGTTGTCGTCGACCATGCCGTCCAGTCCCACGGCCGCGTCGACATCCTGGTGAACAATGCGGGCATCCTCGCTTTCACGTCACTGCAGGACACGGAGGAAGACGTGTGGGACCGCATCTTCGCGGTCAATGCCAAGGGCACGTACCTGGGCTGCAAGACGATCATCCCTGCGATGAAGGAGTCGAAGGCGCCGTCGATCGTCAACATCTCGTCCATGTACGGGATCATCGGCGCCCCAAATGCAGCCGCCTACGAGGCATCGAAGGGTGCAGTGCGGACTCTGACGAAAGCCGCTGCAGTGGACCTGCAAGAGTTCGGGATTCGAGTGAACTCGGTGCACCCAGGAGTGATTGCGACGGCGATGACAAACGATATCCTGGCCGATCCCGAAGGGAAGAAGGCTCTCTTGGGCACCACCATCCTGGGTCGTGCGGCCCAGCCGGAGGAGGTATCCACGGTGGTACTGTTTCTTGCCTCGGATGAGTCCTCGTTCATGACCGGGTCCGAAGTCGTAGTCGACGGCGGCTACATCGCTCAATAGGGCAGCTTCAGCTTAATTCAGTGCACCGCGCCTCGGGTGGCATCAGCCGAGGCGCGGGGCACTGTAAGGACAAGCGGCCAGCCAACTACCAGTGCATCCTGCAACTCGAAACACACCACATACCAGGCAATTTCGACTTCGGCCACCGCACGATATCGACGGAAAGGCGATGCCCGTCCGGCTGTTGAAACACATGAGGGACCGCATGGTGCCGACGACCTGCTCACCTCATCCAGCCAGTCAAAAACGACCTGCCAAACCGCTGTAGTTCCTGCCGCCCCGCCGAGTGCAGTGGCGGGGGTGCGGACACGCGTCAAACCCGTTACGCCCCAAGGAGAAACCAACCACGGGGACATGCCACTACCGCAGTTCAAGCCCAATATGCGGCCGTGCTCCAGCAGACCATCGACGGCCGCTGACTCAGGACCCCTCGCCCGACTCCGGCCCGCCGGCACCCTTAGCCTGAATCCACCGATAGAACTTCCATTGACCGGAGTGTCTAACTGAAGAAAGTGCCCCCTGAACTGGGATGATTT
>NZ_JBXAFO010000052.1:0-17225 GCF_058793255.1 Rhodococcus sp. MPR-R1B | reverse complement strand
GTCGCCCACATATCCCGAATCCGTGGAAGGAAGCCCAGGATGATGTCAACGGCACTACCTACTAGCTACGGATTACACGTGGTCGCACTCAGCAACTCTTGGCAGGTCGGTGCTCAGAAACTCACCGAGCGTGAACGACGCAATCTCGCGAACGACCCCCGCAACCTCCTCGCCGTCGACGGGCCGGCAAACCAGAAGAAAAGTGACGGCGACGCCGCGACCTGGCTCCCACCCAACAAGGACTTCCGCTGCCGGTACGTCGCCACGCAGGTCGACGTGAAGTCCACCTACAACCTGTGGGTCACCCAGGCAGAGAAGGATGCCATCAACCGCGTACTGAGCACCTGTGCAACAAGCGAGCCCACGCCGTTCCTGGGATCGACCGGATCGTAACGGCACACTGTTTTCGTTGCATCATTGTGGTGGTCGCTGGCGCATGGTGAGTAATTCGGCGAGTTCGTTGACCGGCTCCCAGATCACTGGTTGAGGCACCTCCGGGGCGCTCTGCCACCGCATTCCGCCGGAGATCCAGCGTTCACGCCACTGTTCATGCGTGCTCGATTGCCTGCTGTGGCGGTGCTGGTCGGCGCCGGGGGCCGCGTCGAACGTGAACGCGCACGCTGGACACCTCTCGCCGGAACCCGAACCATCTCGGGCATAGGGCCGCTCGCGTAATCCAGGGTATCCACAGACTTGGCACCGATAAGTTCTGGTGGTGGAGGGGATGATGTCGACGACGACGCCCTTGCTGCTGAACTTGGTGGGGTAGTCGTCCTCAAGGCGGTTGAGTGCGGTCCACTCCACGCCGGGCTCGATCTGGTGAAACCGGAAGGTTCCGCAATTGCTGTTGACGAAGATCATGCAGCGAACGGGGGTGGGTTCGGGCAGATCGTAGACAAGCTGAGCGAATTCGCGGGCGAACGCGATGCCTTGCTCGAGCAACGCGCGTTGATCGGATCTGGTGATGAACGGTCCCATCGACTCGACCGGAAGGCCGGAGGGAAGGAAGTCTTCAGCGACGGCATTCGGGGCGCGCAGTGGCACATAGTCTTCGAGGTGGAATGAACTGTCGTTGCATTCCCACCCGGTGTAGTCGAAGAAGTTCGCCGGAGGACTCGCGTCGTCGGCACGTGAGTCCGCCCAGACCAGGAGCTTTCCGCGGCGTTCTATTCCGCGATTCAACTTCGCCCTGAGCTGCGGTGTGAGGCCGTCGGTGGGGTCGATCGTGGAGAACCCGACGCCGAGACCGAGGAATGCTGCGGCGTTGTCGGTGATCCGGATAGTGAGCATGTGCTCATGCTTCCAGTGGCCGCGGACTTCCGCTGGCAGGTGATCCTGTGGTGCGGCGCACGCCGGGCCGAGCGCACTTGGGGTGAGCGTTACGGTCTGACGATGACTCCGATTGAAATCGACCTTCCGGATCCGGCTGCAGCACATCGGATGCTCGCGGGATGGGCGGCAGCGTACGCGGCAGTTTTCTCCTTCTCTGACCTCCATTCGACCTTCACCATCGAAAACAATCGAGTCACCTACCGTGACGGCGGCGGATCACACTTCGACTTCATTTCGCTTTCGGGCGGCCGTGCTGCGATCTTCGGTTTCGATCGGCACGACCCTGATCCTGTTTTGGAGGGCGGCCGCGCCGTCTTGTGCGATCACGGTGCCGAACCCTGGTGGCTCGACACCGCAAGCAACGACGAAATCCTGAACTTCGCCTACGGATACGAGTCCGGGAGGTGGAGAGCTGTTGGCCATGATCCGACACGCGTTGTGCCTTTCGTCCTTGCACCGGGTTCGTCCGGGGAGCCGAATTCAGCACTCTCCTCCCTCGCGGACTTCCTCGAGCAGGCTTCGGAAGACCTTCTCGGGCAACCGGTACGCGGAGATGACACAGCCCTCCGCGCGCTGCTCAATGCTGGATCGGACCTCGACGAGCTGACTCTGCGCTCAGCGCTGGTGGGGGAGTACGAGTACCTGCGGGATGGGCTCGAAGCGGCAGCTCTGTTTCGGCTCCACGACGCTCCGCGGTGACCGTCGGCTCATCGCGGCCAGACGAAAGTTGCCGGTCGCGTTGTGCGCCAATGGACGTGTGGTCAGACCGGCTCCAATAGTGACGGGTTGTTGTTGCGAGGGCTGTTCACCGCAGTCGAGACTTCGTAGGGCTCGAGATGCGGCTCCGGAACTGAGTTGATCATGGCCTGGACCTCGCCTTTGTCGGTGAGGTTCGGGTCGAGCCAGTGTTCCCGGAACGATTCGGGCAGGATCAGCGGGGATCTGTCGTGTATGTGCCTCAAGGAATCTGAGGCTGGCCGAGTCAAGACTGTGCAGGTCCATACCCACTTGTCCGGATCATCTTCGGGCAGTTCAGGATCGGGCCACAACTCGTAGAGCCCGGCCATCGCGAGAATATCGTCCTCGCCGCGAAGGAAATAGGGAATCTTCGACCCTGCTTCACTTTTCATCCACTCGTAGTATCCGGCGGCCGGGATGATGGCGCGCCTTTTGGAAGCACTACTTCTGAATGACGGCTTCTCCGTTATCTACTCTTGGTTGCCTGGTGGAGGCACGTTGGTCGACAGTTGTTCGTGCGACGTTCCTTTTCGTTATCAGGGTCTTTGCTGGCGCGTTGGTTAGCTTTGTCATGTGGACGTCTTCGTCGCGGAACGGGCAATGTCACCATCGGATGACTCACTCCGTTATGTCGTGATCGATGGCGCGTACCGCGTGCACACCGAAGCGTCGGCGTATTTAGCGGCGCTGCGCGCATTGGACCGGTCACCGAACACCGAGCGGGTATACGCGAGCCGTATAGCGTTGTTTCTGAGCTACTGCGGGCGATTCGGATTCGATTGGCAGAAAATACAGTTCAGCGACTTGGCGCGCTTTTTGCGGTGGCTGGTCGCTGAGCCGTTGCCGCCGCGCCGACCGAGTTCGCCAACGCGGTTTCGCAGCGCGGGCACAGCGAACGCGGTGATGACGTCGGTGTGCGAGTTCTTACGGTTCGCCGCGGCGCACGGTTGGGTCTCGTCAGAACTGATACCACGGTTGTCACATCGAAAAGACCTGCGATACCTGCCGGGCCACGACAGCGGGGAGATGGGCCAATTCGCCTCCATCCGGGCGAAGTCGTTGAAGTTGACGGCGCCGGTACCCGAGATCGAGTTCCTGACCGCACGGCAGGTAGACGAGCTGATTGCAGCGGCGGCGCGAACCCGAGACCGGTTTCTGATAACTCTGATGGCTCTCACCGGTATCCGAGTCGGCGAAGCGCTGGGTCTACGCCGTGAGGATCTGCATCTGCTACCTCGTGGCGCTTTGGTCGGATGCTCGACCGACGGCCCGCACGTCCATGTGCGCCGACGATGCAATGCCAACGGCGCACTCGCCAAATCCCGGTATCCACGGTCGATTCCGGTAGTGAACGATCTGGTCGGCCTTTACGCCCAGTACCAGCACGAACGGTTCGCAGTCGCGGGCGCGATGGAGTCTGACCTGGTCTTTGTGAACCTCTATCACGAGCCGATCGGCGACGGAATGCGCTACGGCAACGTGCGATCGTTGTTCGCGCGGCTTTCCGCGGCTGCGGGTTTCACAGCGCGCCCGCACATGCTGCGACACACAGCCGCCACCCGATGGATCGAGAATGGTGTGCCCCGCGATGTCGTGCAGGACCTCCTCGGACACGTGTCGTCGGTCTCGATGGATCCGTACCTGCACCCGCCAGAAACGGCCAAACGTGCTGCGGTGGAACGAGTGGCAGCAAGACTGGAGGGATATGACTAGTTCGCAACACTCAGCGTCGATGTTCTCACCGAGTGTCGAGTCCGACTGGATCCGGTGGTTGCGCCGACACACCGACACGAGCTGGCGGCCAGGTGAATGGGACCACGAGCTGTGGTTGTGCACCGCGGACCCTGGCAACCCGCAGAGCACCGTCGACCTCTGCGTGACCCGGGCGTGCACACAAATACTCGGCGACCGCGGTATGTGCACGCATTGTGTTCGCGCGCTGAGCAAGTCAGGTATATCTCGAGACGAGTTCATCGACACCCATGTACCCGACCGGCCGCGCACGAAGTACGGGCAGCGGACAGAACAATGCCGAGTGGAGCGCAACGGTGTACGTTGCGCTCGGCGCTTCGATGTACGCGGCTTGTGTCGACGTCACTACTCCGAGTGGCGCTCACACTCACGACAGAATCCGGCAACCGAACTCGGAACCTGGGTCACTTGTGTCGCCGAACCATTGGGTCCAGAACAGGAACGTATGTGCCTGGTGTTGGGCTGTCTACTGACACCACGCGGGGCAATTCCGTTGTGCCCGTTGCATTACACCCGCCGCAAGACCAACACGCCTGATACTCCGGTCGAGGTATTTGCACGCACCCAACCTCCGTATCTAGGAGCGAACCAGTTTTCGCTCGGTCATCTCTCGGAGCAGCTTCGTTGGGAAGTGCTCTACGCGGTCCAGCAACGGGACCATCGCAACGGGCGGCTCTCCCCTGGTGTCATGCGGCAAGTTGTGCGGGAGTTGGAGCGGGTGCCGAGCGTGGCGACGATGGAGGAGAAGGATCTACCCTCGCTCATCGCCAGCCACGGAACCTCAAGCGTGCAAGCGCACCTGGTCGAGTTCGCGCGCTCGTTGCGTCAGGCACACGACGAGATGCTCGGCATCGAGCACACCGAGAAGATGGTGTGGGATCTAGTTACGTTGGGTGTACAGCCCGACCCCGCCATGCTCGGTGGGCCGCGTCGTCGAGCCGGCACCATAGATTTCGGGGAGATCGAGGTCGAATGGCTGCGCGAACTCACCCGTACATGGGCACGCACAGAGCTGCCCGAGGGCAGGATCATGGTCGAAACGGTGCGCGCGGCAGCTCTGGCCGCGCGAACGCTGCGACAACGCGCCGACCTCGGCGAGAGACCACCTGCCCTCGACCGTGCCGACATGGACCAGGTCGTGGAGGTTTTCCGCACACTCAGCCACGCCGACGGCGCAGTGTTGAGCGTCAGCCGGCGCCGCACCATGGCGCGGCGGTTCTTCGAGCTGATCGAGTACGGCCGCATCAACGGGCGGCTCAACGGGCTCGGTCCCGGTTTCAACCGGCACCGCTTCCACATGATTCCGTTCACAGGCGACCGCGAGGAGGAAGTTGGTCGAGCCCTGCCTGCTTCGGTTCTCCGGCAGCTTGATGCCAACCTTGACCGTATCGGTGTCGGCTTCAGCCACGGCGAACTCACCCCCGGGCAGGTCAACGCAATGTTCCGAACTATCTTCATTGTCATGCGCGACACGGGTCGACGCCCACTTGAGGTCGCCAGTCTGCTCCGGGACTGTGTGACCGGAAATGACGAACCAACGCTGCATTGGAACAACATCAAATCCAAACGGCTCGGCCGCAAACTACCGATTACCCGGGCAACTGCTGCCGCGATCGGCGAGTGGCAGGAAATCCGACAGACCTTGCCAGCACCACCTGCGAGCAGCGAGTACCTGTTCCCCGCGAAGTCTTCGATTGCACGCGAGCCGTTTATCCGGACGCACTACATCTCCCGTGTGATGCGGGCATGGGTGGACCAGATAGACCGGCTCGATTCCGATTCCGTCGATGCCGACGGCATCCCACTCCCGTTCGATCGAACCCTGGTTTACCCCTACACACTCCGCCACACCTACGCGCAACGGCACGCCGATGCCGGCGTGCCCGTCGACGTACTGCGCGACCTGATGGACCACAAACACATCAACACCACCACGATCTACTACGAAATCACTACCAGCCGAAAACGTGAAGCCGTCGCGACCGTGGCCTCATTCACCGTCGACCGGGCCGGGCGGCCGGCCCCGATGAACGACCAAGCTGCCTACGAGGTGCGGGCGGTCGCGGTCCCATTCGGCAACTGCATCGAACCGTCCAACGTGAAAGCCGGCGGCGGAGCCTGCCCCGTGCGTTTCCAATGCGCCGGATGCGGCTTCTACCGGCCCGATCCGTCCTACCTGACCGCGATCGAAGAACATATCAACTCGCTCAAAGCCGACCGGGAAACCGCCCACGCGATGGACGTCGCTGGATTCGTCGTCGAGAACCTCACCGCACAGATCGACGCGTTCACCCACGTGCACCAGACCATGACCGACCAGCTCGACACCCTCGCCCCGGACGAACGAGCCCGCGTCGACGAAGCCTCGGCCGTATTGCGGAAATCACGTGCGGGCATCGCAGGCCGCTCACTGCCGTTGCACGTAATCGGCAAGAACACCGCAACATGAGCAGTTCACGCACCTCCGCCGATGTCCTGGTCCAAGCGCGCCGACAAGCATCCCAACGAAAACGCGCACACGTCAAAACCGTTGTCGACCAGATGAAAACCAGCGCCACCCCGATCACCTTCACCGCCGTCGCCAAGGCTGCGGGCGTGTCCACCTGGCTCGTCTACGCCGAAGGCATACGCGGCTACATCGAACAGGCCCGCGCCGACCAAGCCGCCGCACCGGACCGCGCAACAGTGACTGGCACCCGCGCCAGTGCCGCCAGCCTACGAACCGACCTAGAACTCGCTCGTCAGGACAACCGCGCCCTCCGCTCCGAAGTCGACCGACTCACGACCGCCCTGCGACACAATCTCGGCCGCCAACTCGACGAAGAATCCACCCACCATCTCCGCTCCCGCGTCGACGACCTCACCACCGCCAACTCGAAGCTGCAAGACGAAATCCGTGGCCTCACAAAAGAAAACATCGACCTGCAGAACGCACTACGCACCACAGAAGACGATCTCACCGCGGCTCGCACGGGTCTGCGCCGGATGATTCGCGAACAAACCAGCCAACTCGACCGCGAGCTCGGGCACCAAGTACTGGACAACGAAAACCCTTGAACAGTACAAGCACTCACCGATGGAGAATTCTCCACTCACACAAGAACTTCGGACACGTCAATTCCGTGCGCCTCCGGCACCTCCACACGCACAACGATGCTGTCCATCGGGCGGATGCAACCATAGTTCGACCGTTAGACCCGGCCCGACATTCTGAGCGCACTCGCCCATACCGAATCGACATTTTCGATCGGCGATTTCTGCAGCACCGTCAGGGTCCGGTGGGCAACCTCGGCGGCCGGGCGGTAGTCGAATCCCATCGCTTGCGCCAAGTCCCAACTGTGGATGACGGTGTCGCTGACGTGCTTGTCATAGATGGCGCCGGCGTCGAGGTCGACCCCGTCAATGCAGTAGCGCAGCTCAGCAGAGGAAACGGATATGAAGGCTTCCTCCGCTCGGCGGGCCGTCTGACGATACAGCTCCTCGAACCCGCCGCCGTAGATATTTGCCGAGGTGTCGAGGGCCGACCTCCGCGATGAGTCGACTTGATGGGGCACGTGTACTACCTGATGGGTGAGCCCTGCAGTAATGGCGATATTTCGGTCGATGAGGTGCACGTACAGGTCGCCGACATCCCATGCAGGCACCGGCGTTTGCTGCCTGAGATCGCCGTGGGTGACCTCAGAGAGCCATCCCGCGAGGTTTTCGGTCACGGTGTGCAACATGGATACGTCCATAGCGGCCCCCTTCGGGCATAGCCGAGACATCACACTCGACCACTTGGTCGTGGTCGAGGTGCCGAGACCGGCAAGGTGTGAATTAACGTCAAATGTGCAGAGAACTAAACTTGATCCTCTACCTCGGTAGATGAACTGATCCTCTACTACGGTAGACGATAATGGGAAGGCCGTCCATGACCGGTTCCGAAAATCCAGCACACGAAGAGGCAGACCTCGCTGCGCTCATGTTTCGAGTCCTGCCGCGCTTAGGCGCTCTGGAGGAGCCCCTATTGCGCGATGCCGGACTGTCGATGTGGGAGTACGCAATCTTGACCGAGGTCGCCTCGAGCGCCGCCATGTCTCAGGTGGAGCTCTCCCGCCGGACCCGCCGTGACCCCACTCGATTGGGTCGACATCTGGACGCATTGGTCTCGCAGGGACTCGTCAGCCGCGAACGCTCCCGCGACCAACGTCAGCGCACTGTCGGCATTACTTCAAGTGGGCAAACCTTGCTCGATGCGGTCCGCGGAAAAATCAGGGAAGCGGAAGACGAACTCCTTCACGCAGCGCTGACAGAGAGCGATGCCACGATCCTGCGCGAGATGCTTGCTCGGCTCGCCACGGCCTGCGAATGACACAAGACCGTGCCCTGACGGCACATGCTTAAGCGCGCCAGGGAGACCTTCCGACTGCCACAAGCTAACGCGCTTCGAGTTTGTCGATACTGTCGAGCACCTCTCTGTGCCAAGATATTTCGGTTTGGATACGCATCTTTGCATGAGAGACGATGAGATCGTCCGCGACGCTCTGATCTGGCCACCGCCGGTCGAGTTGATGATCGAACTGCAACTCACGGGCAGCAAGGACCGCGATACGGTCCTCGATGTAGCCGCGCAATACCTCGCGGTCGAGGTCCGCACTTACGGCCAGGGCGAGGTCGACAGGGTCCGGTTTGAGTTCGAACTCGGTGAATGCCTCATCCCGCAGGGCTCGCAGTTCTCTCGCCCCTTCCTCGGTGATCTCGTAGACGGTTCTGGCGGGCAGCGCTCCGTCCTGCTCGGTGCGTAGTGGTCTGATCAGCCCCTCGCCTTCGAGTCGATGCAAAGCGCCGTAGAGCGAGCCAGGCTTGACCTGCGACCACAGTTCCGCACGATCCACGCGGGCGTCGCGACGAAGCTGGTGACCGTGCATGGGTCCTCGCTTGGAGAGAGCGCCGAGGACGAACAGCCGCGTGGGATTCATACCCATAGTTCTACCTGAGTACTCGTATTTGAGTACTCTCTTTCGTATGACTATTCGACCGATCCTCATCGCCGGCGACCCACGCCTGACCACACCAGCGGTCACGGTAACGGTGTTCAACGGCGAACTCGCAGCTTTCGTCGATGATCTCTACGAGACGAACACGGCAGCTAACGGGGCTGGGCTCGCGGCTAATCAAGTCGGAGACCAACGGTCGGTCTTCGTCTACGACCTGATCGACGACGGCCGGCGGTTCCGAGGTCACGTCGTCAATCCGAAACTGGAGACATCAGTACTGCCAGAGACGATGCCCGACCCGGAGGATTTGGAAGGGTGCCTTTCCGTTCCCGGTGAGCATTACCCGACAGGGCGAGCCGAGTGGGCGCGGGTAACCGGGGTGGACGTCGACAACCAGCCCATCTCGGTCGAAGGCACCGGCTATCTGGCTCGATGCCTACAACACGAAACCGATCACTTGGCAGGCCACCTCTATCTAGACCGGTTGATCGGACGTAATCGGCGTGCGGCTCGCAAGATGATCAAACAGCGTCTATGGACTGAACCCGAAAACGTATGGGTCCCAGGGTCCGACAAAGATCCCTTCGGCTGGTAAGGGATCGTCGACACGAACGCTCCGCACCGGCGACGATCTACTCCCCGGATCTAGCCCGATCACAAATCGGACTAACAGGGGCTAGAGACCCAGGACGACTCCAACTCGGCTCGACACCGTTGACAGCCATAGGAAAATCAATCACCAAAGGCTCCCCCGGGCACTGCCATGCCTTACATGCCTGAGCAACTCCTAGCTGGTCAACATCGCATAACGCGCAGTTCAAATGATGCAAAGTCGCTATCCCGAAGCTGGCAGGGGCAGATAATCTCCGTGACGGTTTCGCTGCGGGCGTTGATCAACTTGGACGCCATCTTCCGGTCTTTCGCCCAGGCCGGGAGCAAGCCCTTAACCGGACTACGAGCGCTCGTAGTCCGTTAGCGGCGTATCGGTATCGGCAGGCTCGTGTCCTCGATCCTGATGTCGGGGAGCCGAGGTGAGCAAACTCCGGCTGAACTGCCCACCCAAGACGTGCCCCTCTTGTACAAGGTCGTCGAAAATTGAAGGCCTCTAGGTCGTTGTTATCTCCGCGGGAACGGACACCCGCAACTGGTTGGCAATTGGAGTGTAGAGATCGATGTCTTGCTCATCGGTCCGCAATGAAAGCAACAGTGCGTAGCGCACGGGAAAGTTCACGCGGTCGGCACGACGGTTGTTCTTCCACCAGCCCCCGACCGGATAGACCGCAACGGAGTTGCATTGCGCGAGTTCAGTTCCCGTGCCATTCCACTCGTCCTGATGTAGAGACCCGAAGTTGCGTTGGTTGGGTCCGATGAACCAGCGGTCCGTTGTGGTTCCGGTGCGAGGTGAACCGTCCTCACTGAGCTGTGCATCGCGATTGATACGGGCAATGAACTCCGGCTGGGTCTCGACTGGACCTTGGAGATCGAATCGCAGGCTGTGGGAAGGATATGCGTAGCGCTGGCGCCAACCTCGGCGAGATGCGGATGGTTCGATGAAGTACGACAGGCTGATTCGCAACCGTACGCTTTCTGCGCCAAGCTGTTCGAGCACGTCGGACGGCCACGGCAAACGGTGTAGCCGAAACCGCCGCATCCGAAAATCGTCGCCTTCGAAGGGGAGGAACTGGTCCTGGGTGACCAGAGTGACTGCCTGACGTGAAGAGTTCAGCACTGCGGCCTCCGTGGGCACTCCCCACCCGTAGCGGCGCAGGAGTTGAAGACGATCGGTCTTGCGCTGGTCTTGGCGAACCTCTGCTTCCATCGATGGGGTCCATTCGGCGGCGTGGGTGAGTAGTCCGCGGATCGTCTCCGGCCAGTAGTCCGGGTACCGGGCGACTGCCAAGGCCGCGAGGCGGGCAGCTTGAGCGGTAGCGGCGCTGGTGGCGTTTGCCGAGGCTAGAGCAAGATCGTTCGCTGTGCCTGTAGTGCGCAGTGACAACATCGGGTGCTTGTCTTCGAAGGTCCCTGCTCCGTCGGTGAGGACGTTTCCGCCCTCCATGCAGATGTCAGGCTTGATCGGCCAGTTCCGCTGGTTGAACATCACCGACGTCCGACTGTGTGGGGAGAGCCCTCCGCGCTCCGCCATCGGATTCCAACCCCGGTACTGCGGGTCCTCAGGTATGCCGTCCAGATCAGTATGTGCGCCGACGGTGAGGGCGTTCCATGCCTGAGCGGGATCTTCTACTGCTGACGTGTCGGACTCGGTGCGGTGGTCGAGTTGGTAGCTGTCGACATTTCCGGCTGCTACCAGGAAGAGCCGGGAGGAGTCAGGGTCGGGTGCGGACAGTAGCTGCAGTTGGTCCCCGTCGCGGGCGGTGTCGGTTCCGACGGCAAGCGCGTCCACCGCCGCCGACCACAGCGTGGGCTCTCCCGGTTTGTCCGGGCTCGTGCTGAGGGTCAAGCAGAACACACGCTGCCTTGGTGCGGTGATCTCCGGCATCGCGACGGCCTCGACAGTGGCTGTGCCGTAGTCGCGTGGGTTCGTCGCGGCCTCGGACTTCGAGGGCATCATCCGGACCGATTCCAGGCGGAGGCTGAGATGCACTGGCCCAGTGGAGGTGAGGTGCTCTTCGAGGCTGCCGTAGAGCGCGAGACCAGCCATCGTGGTCCCGTGCCCCTCCACATCGCTTCCGGAGATGCCGATGATGGTGTGCAAGTCTGCCACGGCGAGGGAATCTTTTAAGAGCACATGGGCTCGGTTGACGCCGGTGTCGAGGTGGCACACAGCGGGGGCGTGATCGGCTGCGGGTACGAGCCGTTCCGCAAGATCGCGAACGTACTCGTCTTGTTCGGTCGCAGGGAGATCTTCGATAGTGTCGATGAATTCCGGTTTCCGGATCTCGGCCAGGGGGACGCTCGTGACGGGCAGGATCTGGAGTTGCGACCAGGTCGCCTCGACCCACACGACAACTCGGTCACGCAGGGCAACCGACCGGGGCAATGTTCGCAGTTGGTAGGTGGCGAGGAATCCGTTGAAGGTGTCGAGATGCGGCTGGGTGGAATCGAGCCAGAGTTCCCACCAGTGTCGGCCGGAGCGAGGCGGTTCGCCAGCGGAGGTCCACAAGTCGTCCAGGAACGCTTGCCGGATCCGTGCGATGTTCGCCACCAGCGCTTGGTTTACCGGATTTCCGTCCGGCGTCGTCCAATGCTCCTCCACCGCTCTGGTCGAGACCTTCGTAAGATAGTCCTCGAAGATCTTGACGAACTGCGGCCGGTGCGCGTCAGACACCCAGACTGTGGCTCGCTCCGGTTCCGTAGCCGTTGCTTGGTGCACCGACAGGAGGAGCCACTTCGGGCGCTTGGGGGTTTTCCGGTGCCGCGTGAGTTGGCTCAACTGATCCAGCTTCAACGGATACGCCGCGTGCGCACCTTCGAGAACGATCACACTGCCGAGCGCCCGCAGCTCTTCCTCACTGACGCTTAATGTATGGCGTTCGGTGTCGATGTCGGCGAACGCCTTGTCGAGCTCACCTCGGAGTGCCAGGCCATGCGCCCGCCGCTCTACGGGACGGATCTTGACGTCCCCTTGGCCGCCCCGGTGAAAACTTTCGTCAGCGGCCTGTTCGACGACATAGAGATGGTCGAGGTGCCGTGGTTGTTCAGCCAACGCTCGCGGACCGTCGCGCTTTGAGGGTCGCGACGATGTCCTCGCGAGTCACATGCGCGTCACCGCGCATGAGCACCTTTTTCGCGGCGGCCTCGGCTGCTTTGACCAGGTCGGCATGGCTGAGACCTGAGGTGTACTGAGTGAGTTTCGCCAAGCTCAGTCCTGTTGCCAGCGAACCGAGGCGTGCACGGATCACCACGCCGGCCTGACGGGCATCGGGAAGGTCATAGGTGAGGACCGTGTCGAACCGTCGGAACAACGCGCGGTCGAGGATGTCGCGGTGATTGGTTGCGGCGATGACAATCGACTCCGGGCTGGCCTGCTCGAGGAATACGAGGAAAGAATTGAGAATGCGCCGCGCCTCCCCGACATCGTTCCCCGAACGATCGGCACCAAGCGCGTCGAATTCATCGAAGAGGTAGACACCTCGCCGCTCAGCGACTGCGTCGAAGACAAGTCGTAGTTTGCTGCCGGTCTCGCCCATGTACTTGCTCAGAAGGCCGTCCAGCCGGACGGTGAACATCGGCAAGGCCAGCTCGTGAGCCAGTACTGATGCCGTCATCGTCTTACCCGTGCCGGGTGGTCCTTCCAGCAAAAGGCGGTGTATCGGCGCAAACCCGTGTTCCACGAGGTTCTTGCGCTGACGCTGCTCAGCGATCACTTGCTCGATCTGAGAGGTGAGCTCGCCGGGCACGATCAACTCCCGCAGCTCGATCTGAGGATGGGAAGCCTCGACCAATTCGGCCAGGTCGCCGCGCGGCTGCACGAGCTGCGTGACGTTGCTACGGGGAGTGATCTGCCGTGAGGTATCGACGGCCTGCTTAATATCCGCAGCGAGAACGTGGTGCCCACGCTTCGCCTCACGGGCCGCGACCTGCAGAGCAACGGAGTAAAACACCGAGTCGTCGCCGGAGGCATGACTACGGACCATCGCCGTGATGTGTTCACCAAGGCCTGCCATTATTCGCCTCCCGCCTTCGCTGGTATTCGTGCCTTCTCTGGTATTCATTACTGCCGCTCACCGATCCCAGCGAGAGCCACAGGTACGCAATTCTCTCATCGTAGTGACTGACCATTCGCAACCATGGCTCCCCCGCCGTTGCCCACGCAGATCACCGAACGGACTCACCAGTCCCATCGGACGAATCGTGACGCACTGCAGCGTCGGTGACCGAGACGAAAGGATGGTCGGGCACCGGAGGGCGATCCATGCGCTTATAGAACCGCTTCTGTCTCCACCGTTCGTCGCACGCAGAACCAAGACTCGTCAGGGGCCGAAAATCGCAGCCAGGTCCTGGCTTTCGCCGCGGAGCTCGCCAGCAGCGATCGCCTGGTCGGTCGTCAGCATGCCCGATGCAAGGCCAAGTACCACCATCGGTTCTGCTCGAAGGACAGTCTCGGGTTGTACGTCGACTTCGAGCGCGACGCGGGCACCCGTTTCGTCAACGCGAACGGCGAGGTTCATGCCGTCGACCTCGAAGCCGATGGTCGCAGGTACCTCAATTCGCTTGCCCTCCATCAGTGATTCGAGCGCGACCACCAACCAATGAGGTTGGAAACTGTCGCCACGCGGACCTGCAATCATGAGCGGCGTACTCCAGTTCACCAACGCCGTGACAGCACCGCGAAGCTCCCTTCCCCAGGCGGTGAGCGTGTAGGCGATGGCGTTGCTGTCGGTGTCGAGTTGGCGCTGAACTACGCCGGACTGTTCGAGTTCCCTCAGACGCTCGGCCAGCAGGTTGGTGGAGATCCCCGGCAGCCCGGCCTGAAGTTTCCCGTATCGGGCAGGGCCGCCGAGCAGCTCACGCACGATGAGCAGGCTCCACCTGTTGCCTACGACGTCGAGTGCCCGCGCCAACCCGCAGTATTGGCCGTAAGACCGCTTGATTGCCGACTTGTCCTCTTCCGTACTCACCGGTCAGACCTCCGTCCCAATTTCGTCGAAGTCGAGTGCCAACAGCGTCGGCCTGGGGAGAACTCGGCCGCCCGGACCCCTGGGAAGCACACGGCGCCGGACGGGGAAGACGAGCCCCTCGAACTCTCGGTGGTCATCGCAGTAGATCGAGGCCGCCGCCCAACGGCCAACTGGTTCAGCGACGAAGTCGTGGCGTCGGATCAAGCCAGCAGGGTCGACGTAGAAGGTCTGTCGTCGACAGTGGGTATCGATCTGTTCGGGGAATGTTGCATGGAGCCGCCGCCATGTCTGTCCTGATTCCCGCCATGGTTCACCTTCGGTAACGACGATGTCGGCGCGTCCGAGCAACAGTGGTGCCGTCAGGTAGTTCCACAAGGCGTATCCGGCGAAGTAAGTGGTGTCGAGTGGATCCCACCGGACGTTGCGGCGGATACCGGTGCGTCCGAAAAATGCTGAACGAGGATCGATTCGGGTGGCGAGTGGTTCTCCGTCGCGGGTTTCGATCCTCACGTCGCCTCCGTCGAACACAGCACGATTGCCGGTTTGTGGGAAATCATGGAGGACGGTGCGCCGCGCGGCGACGTGCACCTCGGCAGTGAAACTGGCCAGCTTGTTGCCGGCGAAGCGAGTGGGCAGCAGACCACCTATACGTCCCCGAGCTGTAATCGTCGAAACCGACTTCCAACGCTCAGCGCCGCCATGTGCAGCCAGGACGTCGTTGATCAATTCACTCATTCAGCCTCTCCCATCATCTACTTCATGTTTGATTGTGAACTACAGAAGAACAAGTCGATGCGAAAACAGCGAAACAGGAGGATCAGCACATGACGACCACACAGCCTTCGGGCCAACGCCCGGCATGGGTGGACAACGAGTTGTTCCCGTTCGAAAGCCACTTCGTGGAGTTGGACGGAAACGTCGTGCACTACGTCGACGAGGGCTCGGGTCCTACATTGCTGATGCTGACCGGAAATCCGGTCTGGTCCTTCGCCTACCGCGAAGCAATCACCAACCTCCGGGACAGGTTCCGGTGCATCGCCGTGGACTTTCCGGGATTCGGCCTCTCGACCGGTGCACCCGGCTATCAGTACCTGGCCCGCGATCACGCGGACCTGCTCGTGTCCTTCCTCGACCGCTTGAACCTGACGCAACTGACACTGGTCGGCCACAACTGGGGAGGCCCGTTCGGCCTATATGCCGCCCAGCAACGAACGGACAAGTTCGAACGCCTCATCCTCACCAACACCTGGGCATGGCCGTTGAACGGTGACCCGTCCAGCGAACTGTTCTCCCGCGGCGTAGGAAGCCCGATCGGACGCGCGCTTATCCAACGGTTCAATCTGATGGTCGAGTACTACATTCCCTCAGCACACAAGCGGCGGAAGCTCTCCGACGCCGAAATGGCGCACTACCGCCAGGCAATGCCCACGCCAGCACGCCGCCGCGCCTGCGCAGCCCTTCCCGGAGAACTCGTCGGGGCTCGTAAGTTCTTCACCGATCTGGAGGGCCAACTCAGCGCACTCGAGAAACTGCCCACGCTGCTCGTGTGGGCAGATGCGGACCCAATCTTCACCGACAAATACCGTCAGCGCTTCGAAGAGGCCTTCCCCGACCACACCACGACGGTGCTCCCCGGAGTCGGCCACTTCCTACAATCCGACGCACCAGCCGAGTTCAGCAACGCAATCAAGACGTGGTGGGACGAACTGGCCAGTCGCGACAGCACGGCCTCATAGAAGTCGCGGGCGCTCTTCACTCGAACGAGAAACTGCTTGCTCCACAATCGCATCCAGGATCGACATCGGGGAATGTGTAGCGACGACTGGCGACGGCCGCACCCTTGCGGACACACGTCACCAACGTGCCACGTCACGGGGCGGATATCGGCCAGTGACGTCGCGCCGATCGCTCGCTAACCAACGTCACAACTATGCCGTCGGAGGGGTAGATAACTGGCCGGGCCAAGACTGCACAGGTCCATACCCACTTGTTCGGATCGCCCTCGGGCAGTTCAGGATCGGGCCACAACTCGTAGAGTCCAGCCATTACTTCCAGGTCACCTTCCCCATGAAGAAAGTACGGAATCTTCTTTCCCTCTTCGCTTTTCATCCATTCGTAGTAGCCGTTCGCGGGGATGATGGTGCGCCGCTTGGCGGCGCAACTTCTGAACGACGTTTTCTCCGTGACGGTTTCACTGCGGGAGTTGATCAGTTTGGAGGCCATCTTTCGGTCTTTTGCCCCGGTATGGAGCAAGCCCTTTACTGGACTTCGCGCTCAGTCCCCGACGTCCTGTCGATCATTCAGAATCTCGACCAGCCGATCCTGGACTTTTCCGACGTGATCATCGATGAGTGGATCAGTCCGAAGTGCCGCGACGATGCGGTGATGCAGTTCTAGCCGCGCAACGGATCGTTCCGCCGTAGATCGGGTCGTTCGCCACTGACATGGTCGACCTGGGCCCGCGTGCTGACTTCTGCGGGTGCCATGTCGCGAGCAAGCGCGGATCTGTCTCGCCGGCGAATCGGCGCCGCTCACCGACGAGATTCTCCTTATCGGGGGATGCCGAGAAGTACCGGTTCAACGGTCCGGCGCTCGGCGCGGTTAAGAGCGGCCATCTTTCCTGCGGCCGCGTCGAGACTGATTTGTAGGCCCTGTATCTCTCCGAGCCAGCCATTGGTGCGGGCTTCGGCGATGCGGTCACGCAGGTTCTCGATAATTGCGGCCAGCCGTGGTCGTGCGCGTGGATCCACGCGCAGCATCGGGCAGCGGACGCCCCGTTGACTGAACTAAATGCCGAACGGTGCTGGTCTGAAGGGGTGGGGTCGATGTGGGTCGGTAGCTTGCGGAC
>NZ_JBXAFO010000051.1:0-18304 GCF_058793255.1 Rhodococcus sp. MPR-R1B | reverse complement strand
CCGACAGCCGCACCTGACCTAAGAAACACACTGAATAAATCAGCGATGGCCCCGCCCGATTAAGGGGGGGGGCCTTTCGCTTGGCACAATAGTGACGATCAAGACGCGAACGAAGAAACGATCGGAGTTTTCGGTGGGTGCCTCTGACACCACTGTTCTGGTGACTGTGACCGGGCCGGACCGCCCTGGCGTCACCTCGGTACTGTTCGCGGCGCTGTCGCGGCACGATGTGCGTCTACTCGACGTGGAGCAGGTGGTGATTCGAGGTCGACTGACACTCGGTGTCATGGTCGCCTGCCCGAACGATCCCGAAGCGCTTCAGGAAGAACTCGAACAGGCGATGGCGACGGTCGGAATGAACGTCGACATCGAAATCGGTGCCGATCCCGGACGGCCCGCGGTGTCCACCCACGCGGTCGTTGTTCTCGGTAGCCCGGTCAATGCTCGCGCAATGCGATCGGTTGCACGCGAACTCGCGAAGCAGGGCGCAAACATCGACTCCATCCGTGGTGTCGCCGACTATCCGGTCACCGGCCTCGAACTCAGCGTCAGCGCGGCCGATACGACCGACGGCGACGCGAAGCTGCGCACCGGACTCGCCGAGGTCGCCGCACTCGAAAACGTCGACATCGCGGTCGAGCGCGCAGGTCTCGCTCGACGGGCCAAGCGTCTGATCGTGTTCGACGTGGACTCGACGCTCGTCCAGGGCGAGGTCATCGAGATGCTCGCCGCGAAGGCCGGCGTCGAGGACGAGGTCCGCGCCGTCACCGAAGCTGCGATGCGCGGCGAGATCGACTTCACCGAATCACTGCACCAGCGTGTGGCGACACTCGCCGGTCTCGACGCCTCCGTCATCGACGAGGTGGCAGAGAGCATCGAACTGACGCCGGGTGCGCGAACCACGATTCGCACCCTGCGCCGCCTCGGATTCCACTGCGGCGTGGTGTCGGGTGGCTTCCGGCAGGTCATCGAAGGCCTCGCACACGAACTCGAACTGGACTTCGTGCACGCCAACACCCTCGAAATCGTCGACGGCAAGCTGACCGGACGTGTGATCGGTGAAATCGTCGACCGCGCCGCGAAGGCCGTTGCGCTGCGCAAGTTCGCCGATCAGGTCGGTGTGCCGATGGAACAGACCGTCGCCGTCGGTGACGGTGCCAACGACATCGACATGCTCAACGCCGCGGGCCTGGGCGTGGCGTTCAACGCCAAGCCTGCGTTGCGGGAGGTCGCAGATGCTGCGTTGTCGCATCCCTTCCTCGACGCTGTGCTGTTCATTCTCGGTGTGACCCGCGACGAGGTCGAGGCTGCGGACGCCGTCGACGGTGGCGTGCGACGCGTACCGATTCCATGAGTTCCGATCCAGCATTCAGTTCCGATCCAGCTGTGATGTCCGGCCCCGATTCGCGCTGGCGCGAGCGCCACGCGGTGCTGGCTGCTGGGTACGGAGGGCGAGACGATCCCGCGGATCCGGCGCTGGTGTTGGCGATGCCGATCGTTCTGCACATTCCGAAGGCAGACCCGCCCAAGCGCACCGCACTGCTCGAGGCTGCGGCAACGGCGGCTGTGGCGCTGTGTCTGGACGAACGCGTCGGGTTCACCGAAGACGGGGAACCCGGCCCCTGGCACGAGGACTATTCGGCGTGGGTGGGTGCCCGGATTCGGAAGGTGTCTCGTCGAGCGCGAGGAGCGCAGTGGCTCGCCGCGCAGGAGGTACCGGGAATCACCGTCGATGTGGATGGCGCGCAGGCGCGGGCTCTGGTTCCCGGGCCGGTCGGAGAACTGGACCCGCGAATCAAGAAGTTGCAGATCGGTGGGACCGATCTCGAGCACGACGAGCCTGGCCCGCCGGAGCCTGGTCTTCCGGTGCTGTGGATCGACTCGGCGCTCGAGATGACGGTTGGCAAGGCGTCGGCACAGGTCGGGCATGCCTCGATGTTGTTGGCGGCGGCCATGTCCGAGAAACAGTGCTGGGCCTGGGCGCAGAACGACTTTCGCTGCTCGGTGCGCGACGCGAGCCCGGAACAGTGGGCCGAAGCAGTAGTTCGGCTGAAGAAGTCGGAGGCCGTCGCGGTTCGTGACGCTGGTTTCACGGAAGTGGCACCAGGCTCCATGACAGTCATCGCGGTTCCGTAGAGACGCAACCGACCAGTCCAGTATCGGCAACTTGGCTATGGATGAACAGTCCAGTGGCCATCAAGATGGTCGGGTGTTGATACGGAGATTCGCCTCGCTGTTCGTTGGTCTGTGGTTGTACGGCTTCTCGATGGCCATGATGATCACAGCCGGTCTTGGTCTGGATCCCTGGGATGTGTTCCATCAGGGCGTGGCCGAGCATGTTTCGCTCAGTTTCGGCGTGATCACTGCGATTACCGGTGCGGTGGTACTGCTGCTCTGGATTCCGATCCGTCAGCGGCCGGGATTCGGAACGGTCGCCAATGTCGTTGTAATTGCCATCTCGGTGGATACCTCACTGGCCTTCTTGCCGGTCTTTGATTCCATGCCAGTTCGAGCCATGATCATGGTCGCGGGAATCCTCCTCAACGGACTGGCCAGCGTTCTCTACATCGGCGCGGGCATGGGGCCGGGCCCCCGCGACGGATTGATGACCGGACTGGTCGCTCGCACAGGTCTGTCGGTCAGGCTCGTGCGTACCAGCATCGAGATCGCGGTCCTCACGACCGGATGGCTCCTCGGTGGAACCGTCGGCGTCGGAACAGTGTTGTACGCCTTCGGGATCGGACCGACCATTCAATTCCTCATCAAGGTGCTGCCGGATTCCATGACAGCAGCGGTGACCGGAGGACGTGTCACGGAACGTAAGGCCAAGACCGTGGGGCCGGTCAGCGAAATCTCGGTGCCGACGGGAACTTCGGCCGTGGAGGCAGGTTCTCCGGTGGGTGAAGCCGAATCGAACGATGCAGTCAAGGTGCCGTCGAACCATTCCGGAGTGCCGACGGTGACCTGAACCGGTCCACCGGAATGCAGGATCAGGAGCCAACTGTCGTCACCGAGTGGGCGCCCGGTTCGAGTGTGAGACCGAACGTCGGCTCCGTCGATCCAGGCCTGCAGCGTTCGGTGACTCTCGTCGTACCATGCGGTGTCGTCGAACTCGACGCCGGCAGCGTCGAACCAGACGAGGTCCGGGTGCTCCAGTCTTCTTCTGCCTTCGAAGAATTCGGGCTGACGCAACGCCGGTGCCGCTCGGCGTAATCCGAACGCTCGGGAGACGAACTGCACCAACGACTGATCGGCCGCCGTCCAGTCCAGGGCCCACGAATCGGCTGGGGAGGCAAGTGTGGGAACACAATACGCGTTGTTGTTTCCGCCGAGACTGTGGCCGAACTCGTCTCCGGCGGTGAGCATCGGTGTGCCTGTCGACAGCACGAGCGTGGCCAGTAGCGCCCGTACATGACGTGCCCTGGCGTCCTGAATCTCGGGATCGGTGCTCGGGCCTTCGATTCCGTGGTTGAACGAATCGTTGTGATCGGCGCCGTCACGATTGTCTTCACCGTTGGCTTCGTTGTGCTTGTGGTTGTACGCGACCAGATCGGCGGCGGTGAACCCGTCGTGCGCTGTGACGAAGTTGATCGACGCCCAGGGGCGACGGCCGCTGCCAGCAAAGATGTCCTCGGAACCGGCGAGGCGCGACGCGACCTTCCGGACGCTGGATCCGCCGTTCCAGAACTGGCGAATGGTGCTGCGGTACTTGTCGTTCCATTCGGACCACTGGAGTCCGAAGTTTCCGACCTGGTAACCGTCGGCCGTCGCATCCCACGGTTCGGCGATGAGCTTGCACCGAGTCAGTACCGGATCGGAGGAGATGGCGGACAGGATGGACGCCCGCTGGTCGAAGCCTCCGCCGCGCGGCCTACCCAACGCGCTCGCAAGATCGAATCGGAAGCCGTCGGCACCCATTTCGGTGGCCCAGTAACGGAGGCTGTCGGTGATCATGCGGACGGCGATGGGGGAGCAGGCGTCGACCGTGTTGCCGCACCCGGTCAGGTCGATGTCGCGGCCGTCGCCGTCGAGAAGGTAATAGCCGGGGCCGTCCAAACCTCGCCAGCTGACACTGATTCCGTCGACACTCTGCTCGCAGGTGTGGTTGTAGACGACGTCGAGGACGACCTCGATGCCTGCCGCGTGTAGTGCGTCGACCATGATCCGGAACTCGGTGACTTCGCCGCCCGGAGTTGCCGCGTATCCGGGATGCGGGGCGAAGTACGACGCCGTCGAGTATCCCCAGTGGTTGCGCATCCCTCGCTCGCGGACGCTGTGTTCGGTCAGAAATGCCTGTACGGGAAGCAGTTCCACGGCAGTGACGCCGAGTGAGACGAGGTGATCGATCACGGCCGGTGCCGTCAGGCCGAGGTACGTTCCGCGGTGGGCGGCGGGTACTCCTGGATGACTGGCGGTGTACGCGCCCACATGCAGTTCGTAGATGACGCTTTCCTCCCACGGCGTCTCGAGGCGGGCTCCGGCGGGCGCGAGGCCGGGAGTCACCACGGACAGCGGCACGTGGCCGAGCGAGTCGACCGTCGACGGGTCGCCGAAGGGATCGTCGGCGTACGACAGGAGGGCACGGTGATCACCGAGATCCCCCTCGATGCGGCGCGCCCACGGATCGACGAGCAGCTTGTGTGGATTAAGTCTCAGCCCGGCGCGCGGATTCCACGGGCCGGACGCCCGAATTCCGTAACGCTGCCCCGCACCGATCCCGGAGATGATTCCGTGCCAGATTCCGTACGTGTGTTGCCGAAGTTCGACGCGATCTTCGTTTCCGTCCTGGTCGATCAGGCAGATCTGGACGCTCGACGCAGCTGGGGCGTGGACCGCGAACTGGGTTCCGGAGTCCACGATGTGGGCGCCGAGTGGGAACGGAGACCCGGGCGTCGGGGTGTGAGTTTCGATGAGAGGCGACACGCAAGATGATCCTGCCGTGAACGGCCGGAGAATGTGCGGGAAGATGTTCGGGTGCCGCTACCTGATCCAGATCTGCTCATCGATTTCGACAACGTACTCATCCGTCGGGGAGGGTCCACTCTCGTGGGGCCCGTCACCTGGAAAGTGGAGCTGGACGAGCGATGGGTGGTGCTCGGACCCAACGGTGCCGGCAAGACCTCGCTGCTGCGTATCGCGGCCGGTGAGACTTTCCCGACCAGTGGTTCTGCCCACCTCCTTGGCGAAGTTCTCGGCAAGGTCGACGTCAACGAGTTGCGCCCGCGAATCGGTTTGTCCTCGTCGTCGTTGGCGAACCGCGTGCCCGGCGACGAGAAGGTCAGCGACCTCGTCGTGTCGGCGGGCTATGCCGTTCTCGGTCGGTGGCGCGAGGAGTACGAATCCATGGACACCTCGCGCGCTGTGGAGATGCTCGAAAGCCTCGGCGCCGAGCACCTGGCGGATCGGACGTACGGGACGCTTTCCGAAGGCGAGCGCAAGCGCGTCCTCATCGCGCGAGCCTTGATGACCGATCCCGAACTTCTTCTCCTGGACGAGCCCGCCGCCGGGCTCGATCTCGGTGGACGTGAGGAACTTGTGGCTAGACTCGCCGAACTGGCTGCCGATCCGGACGCCCCGGCTACCGTTCTGATCACCCATCACGTCGAGGAAATCCCGCCGGGATTCACCCACGCACTCCTTCTCAAGGAAGGGGAGGTCGTCTCTCAGGGCCTTCTGGACGACGTCATCACCGCCGAAAATCTGAGCGCGGCATTCAGCCAGTCCATCAGCCTCGACAAGGCGGACGGCCGATACTTCGCGCGCCGTGCGAGGCCGTCCGGAGCTCATCGCGCGTGAGCTTCAGTGGGACCTGAAATGCGGCCCAGATCACAGATCGCGTAGGTTCGCGAAGCATGGCTAACGAGAATGCAAACGCTGTCCCCGAGCCCAAGGATGCGTCGACCGTCATCTTGGTGCGCGATGCCGAATCCGGGATCGAGATCTTCCTTCTTCAACGAGTACAGGGGATGGCGTTTGCCGGGGGCATGACGGTATTCCCCGGCGGCGGCGTCGACAAGTCCGATGCGACGGCCGAGGTCGAGTGGGCCGGACCGTCGGTCGAATGGTGGGCCGAGCGGTTCAGCACGGATGTGGCTCGGGCGAAGGCTCTCGTCTTGGCTGCGGTGCGGGAAACTTTCGAGGAGTGCGGCGTCCTACTCGCCGGACCGACCGCGGACACCGTCGTCGCGGACACGGCCGGCTACGCACAGGACCGAGTAGCTCTCGAAAAGCACGAGCTGTCGTTCAGCGATTTCCTGAAGAAGGAGAACCTGGTCCTGCGAACGGATCTGCTGCGGCCGTGGGCGAACTGGATCACGCCGGTGGGCGAGACCCGCCGCTACGACACGCGCTTCTTCGTCGCAGCGTCACCGACCGGACAGATCGCGGACGGCGTCACCTCCGAGGCCGCCGAGGTTCGTTGGCAGAGCCCGCAGGACGCGCTGGCGCATTGGCGGGAGGGTGGCAGCATCCTGTTGCCGCCGACGTGGAGTCAGCTGACCGAATTGGCCAAGTTCAGTTCGGTGGCGGAGATACTCGCAGCCGAGCCGGAGATTCCCGTCATCCTGCCTACGTTGATCACCGACGAGGAAACGCTGCGCGTCGAGTTCCCGAACCAGGACGGTTACTACGTCGCCGGGCCGCATCCGTGGTCGGTCAAGGCGGCAAAGTAACCTCTCGACCATGGCTGAATTTGTGACTCTCGAGGTTTCCGAAGGCATCGGCACCATCCGTCTGGCGCGTCCGCCCATGAACGCTCTGAACCGTCAGGTTCAGGACGAGTTGGCTGCTGCCGCACACGCTGCGACCGTCGACAAGGCAGTCAAGGCCGTCATCGTCTACGGCGGCGAGAAAGTCTTCGCAGCAGGTGCAGACGTCAAGGAAATGGCCGAGATGGACTACGGCCAGATCCGTGACGCGATCGGCGGCATGCAGGCCGGACTCGGCGCCGTGGCGTCCATCCCGAAGCCGACCGTTGCCGCGATCACCGGATACGCACTCGGCGGTGGACTCGAAGTTGCACTCTCGGCCGATCGCCGGATCGTCGGAGACAACGCCAAGCTCGGAGTTCCGGAGATTCTGCTCGGAATCATTCCCGGTGGCGGCGGAACGCAGCGTCTGGCTCGTCTGATCGGTCCGGCCAAGGCCAAGGATCTGGTCTTCACCGGCCGTTTCGTCGGGGCTGACGAGGCATTGGCCATAGGTTTGGTCGACGAGGTCGTCGCTCCCGACGACGTGTACACCGCGGCCCGGACATGGGCCTCGCAGTTCGTCGGGGGAGCGTCACGTGCGTTGGCTGCTGCCAAGGCAGCCATCGACGAGGGTCTGAACACCGACCTGGAATCCGGGCTCAAGATCGAGCAGCATCTGTTCGCCGGATTGTTCGCGACCAAGGATCAGGCGATCGGCATGGAGTCGTTCATCGCCAACGGTCCGGGCAAGGCCGAGTTCACGGGCGAGTAGGCTCCCCTAAACTAGAACTTGTTCATCTCTTACCAGCGAGTAGGATAGCCGCCATGACAGCCAGCCCGAATGACGACGCAACCGTCACGCCGCCCGCCGCTACCGACACCTCGGTAGTCGACCCCGCGCCGCGGCCGCACGCCACGGCCGAAGAGGTCGAGGCCGCTCGTAAGGACACCAAGCTCGCCCAGGTGCTCTACCACGACTGGGAAGCCGAAACCTACGACGACAAGTGGTCCATCTCGTACGACGAGCGCTGCATCGACTACGCACGTGGTCGTTTCGACGCCGTCGCGGGCGATCAGCCGCTCCCGTACGAGCGCGCGCTCGAACTCGGTTGCGGCACCGGATTCTTCCTCCTGAACCTGATGCAGGGTGGAGTCGCCAAGACCGGTTCGGTCACCGACCTCTCGCCCGGCATGGTCAAGGTCGCACTGCGCAATGCCGAAAGCCTCGGCCTTCCGGTCGACGGCCGTGTTGCCGATGCCGAGACCATTCCGTACGAGGACAACACCTTCGACCTGGTGGTCGGCCACGCCGTGCTGCACCACATTCCGGACGTCGAGAAGTCGCTGCGTGAGGTCCTTCGTGTCCTCAAGCCCGGCGGACGTTTCGTCTTCGCCGGTGAGCCCACCACTGTCGGCAACTTCTACGCCCGCTGGCTCGGCCGCGCGACGTGGGAAGCAACCACACGCGTGACCAAGCTGCCGTTCCTCGCAGACTGGCGTCGTCCGCAAGAGGAACTCGACGAGTCTTCTCGTGCAGCAGCTCTCGAAGCTGTCGTCGACATCCACACGTTCGACCCCACCGACCTCGAGAACATGGCGAAGTCTGCGGGCGCCGATCAGGTCCACGCTGCCACCGAGGAATTCGCCGCGGCGCTTCTCGGCTGGCCTGTCCGTACCTTCGAAGCGGCTGTTCCGCCGGAGAAGCTCGGTTGGGGCTGGGGGCGTTTCGCTTTCGGTGGTTGGAAGACACTCAGCTGGGTCGACGAGAAGGTGCTCCGCCACGTCGTTCCTCGCGGATTCTTCTACAACGTCATGATCACCGGCGTGAA
This sequence comes from Rhodococcus sp. MPR-R1B, assembly GCF_058793255.1. Taxonomy (NCBI): domain Bacteria; kingdom Bacillati; phylum Actinomycetota; class Actinomycetes; order Mycobacteriales; family Nocardiaceae; genus Rhodococcus; species Rhodococcus sp. MPR-R1B. Next base: position 9,786 of record NZ_JBXAFO010000051.1, on the reverse strand, counting down.
GCCCGGCAACTGAATTGGGTTATGACTTCACCCTCGGCGACGTCGACTATCTCGGAAGTGATTCCGGCGTAGCTGCCTTGGCCGAGGTGGATCAGCTCGAACTGTCCACGCGTACGCGTTTCCGTGATCACATGCCTGCGCTCGTGGACACCGTCCTGCTTCGACGTAAAGCCGCCGCCAAACTGCCGGGCAGTGAGCAATGGTTGTTCACGGACGACGCGATGCAACAAGCCACTCCCGGCGTTGTCGCGGCCCACCGCGCGCAGCGTCTGATCGGACGCGACGTCCACGACGTGACGTGCTCCATCGGCGCCGAACTGCATGCCTTGACCGGAGTTGCGCATCGCGTGATCGGCAGCGACATCGATTCCGTTCGCCTGGCGATGGCACAGCGCAATGTGCCGAGCGCAGCGTTGCTGCGGGCCGACGCGCTCCGCCCGACGACACGCGACACCGTCGTACTGGCAGACCCCGCACGGCGATCGGGCGGTCGCCGCACTCACGATCCGGCAGCGTTGATGCCACCGTTGCCGGACCTCATCGAGGCGTACTCCGGCCGTGATCTCGCGGTGAAGTGCGCTCCGGGACTCGATTTCGACAATCTCGGCTGGGACGGGGAAGTCGAGGTCGTCTCACTCGACGGCGGCGTCAAGGAAGCCTGCCTGTGGTCGACGGGACTGGCCGAGTCCGGCGTCACGCGCCGAGCTTCGGTCCTTCGCTCCGACGGGAGCGGATGGGCGATCACCGACGCCGAGGACGACGTGATTCCGGAGCAAGCGCCGGGGGAGTGGATCATCGACCCGGACGGAGCGGTGGTACGCGCGGGCCTCGTGCGCCACTACGCGGCCAGACACGGCCTCTGGCAGCTCGATCCACGCATCGCTTATCTGACCGGTGACAGCGTCCCTGAGGGAGTTCGCGGATTCCGGATCCTCGAGCAGATCAAGTACTCCGAGAAACTGCTCAAACAGACACTGTCCAAGCGGGACTGCGGTGTGGCCGAAATCCTGGTGCGAGGAGTCGACGTGGACCCGGCAGTGCTGCGTCCACGGCTCAAGCTCAAGGGCTCGCTTGCGCTGAGCGTCGTGATCGTACGGATCGGGCGATCGGCGTCGGCCTTCATCTGTGAGGCATCCCGCTAGCTCACTTGAAGACGAACAGCTCACCGATTGCGCTGGGCGTCAACACTTCGCCCTTGGGGCCGATCGAGGTGCCGACGGTGAAGCCGACTGCTCCCGGCAACGTGTCCTGATCCACCGTCTCACCGGTTTCGGTGTCGAAGGTGATCAGGCTCAGTCCGTTCTCACCCTCGCGGACGACGGTGTATCCGGTGTCGCCGGCGGTCTGCGCCGGAACGCCCAGTTGCAGAAGGTCTTTACGTTCCCAGGCCAGTTCGGCGTGATCTCCCTCGTCGCGCACGGCAAGGAGGTGGCCCTTGTCGCCGCCGGCGGGAATGATCAAACCGTCGTCGGACGTCGAGGCACTACCGGCCGAGTTGAAGCCGATGTCGTAACTCCACCTGGTGTCACCGGTTTCAGCGTTCACTGCCCAGAGAGATCCGTTGTTGTCGGTGGCGTAGACGGTCTTGCCGTCCTTCGACAGGTCCGGGCTCGACGCCGTTCCACCGGGAAGCGCGTCGGTGGACCACTCGCGGGTGATGGACGGATTGTCGCCGCCCGTGTACTTCATGGCCACCAGATCGGCTGCCTGAGAACTGGGTCCGTAGAAGGTGAAGTAGAACTTGCCGGTGCCCAGGTCCACTGCCGGGGTATTGGCCACCGGGCAGCCGGACGTGCCGAGGAAGCACTCGTTCAAACCCTTGTTGTCGGGAATGAGTTCTGCATTCGCGCCCTGGTCGATCGACGGCGGCGGGATCAGGTCGAACGACGGAACCACTTTTGCGCCGGTCTGCGGGTTGAGCACGTTGATCTGACCCAATTGGGTGATGAACAACAGGTTTCCGTCGCCGGTGAACTGTGACGAGAGAGGAGTGCCCACAACGAGCGTGCGCCAACGCAATTGACCAGTCTCGGTGAAGGACATCATCGCGCCGCTCTCGCCGACGTAGACATTGGTGGCAGTGTCGACGATGGGCGTCGAGGCGACTACTCCGTCGTTGAGTCGAGCGCACCACTTCTTGCGACCCGAATCCATCTGGAACGAGAAGAGATTGCAGCCGTTCTTGGTGCGCGCGGTGACGAAGCTCTGACCGTTCGCGGCCACCGAGGCGTACGCGGCAACCGGACCGCCGAGAGGGCGTGACCATGCGAACTCGACATCGCGTGATCCGGTGACCGGGCTCGTGTCGCTGTTGCGGGCGTCGGCATGCATGGCCGGCCAACCCGCCGACGCGTACCGGTCCACCCGTCCGTCGTCGCTGCCGCAACCGGCGATCAGGGCCGCAGCGATCGCCGTCGACACCATCACGGACGACCGTAGGACCCGCCGCATCACAATCTCCCTGCCTTCACTTGATCAAGAGCCCTCGGTAACTGCACAAGCCCGGACCAGAGACTATCCCGACCGGGGCAACGTGACGGGGCACACCCCGAGGGTCGGTGAGTCGGCCCCACGTAGGCTGAACACTCATGACGAGCATGTGGGGCGCACCGTTGCGCACTCGATGGCGGGGATCACGCCGAGGCGACACCGATCAGGCCAAGTTCTTGACGGTCGATTCCCTCAAATGGGTTCTGGCGAACAAGGCGTACACACCCTGGTATCTGGTGCGGTACTACCGTCTCGCCAAGTTCAAGATGGCCAACCCGCACGTGATCCTGCGCGGCATGGTGTTCCTCGGCAAGAACGTCGAAATCCATTCGACCCCCGACCTGTCCCGCCTCGAGATCGGGCGCTGGGTACACATCGGCGACGGCAACGCGATCCGTTGCCACGAAGGTTCGCTGCGCATCGGCGACAAGGTCGTCTTCGGCAAGGACAACGTCGTCAACACCTACCTCGACATCGAAATCGGTGCGTCGACGCTCGTAGCCGACTGGTGCTACATCTGCGATTTCGACCACCGCATGGACGACATCAACACACCGATCAAGGACCAGGGCATCGTCAAGGGCCCCGTCCGTATCGGCCCGGACACCTGGGTGGCAGCGAAGGTCACCGTGCTGCGAAATACCCGCGTCGGACGCGGTTGTGTCCTCGGGGCGCACGCCGTCGTCAAGGGAGACATCCCGGACTACAGCATCGCGGTCGGCTCGCCCGCGAAGGCGGTCAAGAACCGCAAGTCCGATTGGGAAGCCGGCGCTGCCGATCGTGCAAAGTACATCGCGGCGCTCGAGGACATCGCACGCAAGAAGGCTGCTGCGGACGCTGCCGACGCGTCGTCGACGTCGTAGCTCACTTTTTGGCAGAACCAGCGATTACTTTCGGCGCCGCAACCGGTCTGTATCGGTATCGGCGCCGAAAGTCTGCGCCGGTGAAAGGAGTGCCGACATGAGCGAACAGACACCCGAATGGGTCGTGGCGCAGCGCCGCGAACTGGTGGGATTTCTCGAAGGCCTGAGCACGGAGCAGTGGAACGCGCCGACCCTGTGCGAGGGGTGGCGGGTCCGCGAAGTGATCGCGCACATCACCATGCCCTACCGATACTCGGCGCCGCGATTCGTCGTGGAAATGGTCAAGTCACGCGGAAACTTCAACAAGATGTCGAACCGGCGAGCGCTCGCCGATGCGTCGGAAGTCGGTGAGCGACAACTGCTTGCCTCGCTTCGCGACAACGTTGCACACCCGTGGAAGCCTCCAGGCGGCGGCTTCGAGGGTGCGCTCTCGCACGACGTGATCCACGGTCAGGACATTCGCGTGGCACTCGGCGACGATTACGTGGTGCCCGAAGACCGGCTCACTCGTGTGCTCAGCGGACTCTCGCCCAAAACCCTGAAGTATTTCGGAACTGACCTCGACGGCGCTCGGTTGCGCGCCGACGACCGAGACTGGACGTACGGTGCCGGCGCCGAGGTTCACGGGGCGGCGCAGGATCTCCTGCTCGTGCTGTGCGGCCGGATGCTGCCACCAGGCCATCTGCTCGGGGATGCGAGTTCTCGTTTCACCGCGCCACTCCCGACCCCCTGAGATCAGCACAAAGCGAGCTCAGCGACCGGGCAGCGGACGCTCGGGGATCTGCGGACGGGCCAACGGCTGTCGCACCCGACGCTTCGCGCCCGCGTAGACGTGAGCAGTCTCCTCGGCGACCTGATGCCAGTCGAAGTCCGATGTCAGGCGTGCGCGGGCGGCCACTGCCCGTTCCTGTGCCCCGGCGGGATCGTCGAGTACCTCGCGGACAGCCGAGGTGAGCCCGGCGATGTCGCCCGGTTGGAAGGACATCCCCGTCACCCCGTCGACGACGGCTTCGCCCAGTCCGCCTGCGGTGGACGTGATCAGCGGAGTGCCGGCCGCCGCCGCTTCGAGGGCGATGATCCCGAACGGCTCGTAGCGCGACGGCAGGACGATGGCGTCCGCTCCGTGCAGCCAGCTGAGCAGTTCCGTGTGATCGAGGTTGCCGAGAAAGTCCACCGCCCGCGCGACGCGGTGCGTGCGTGCCTGTTGGTAGAGCCAGGTGAACTGGGTGCCTTCGCCCGCGATCGCGAGGGTCGTGCCGGGGTGGCTACGACGGATTCGGGGGAGTGCTGCGATGGCGTCCTGCACGCCCTTCTCGTATTCCAGGCGGCCGACAAAGAGGAGTTTCGGCGGTCCGGATCGCGGTCCACGTTCGCGAAAGTTCCACGTGGTCACGTCGATTCCGTTGCGGATGACGGTGATCGGCGGCAGCGTCGGGCCGTAGAGCTCGGTCACTTCTTCCTGCATGGACGCCGAACAAGTTATGAGAGAGTCGGATTCGTTTGCCAGCCACCACTCGACGGAGTGGACCTGGCGGTTGATGCGTCCGGAGATCCAGCCGCTGTGGCGACCCGCCTCGGTGGCGTGAAGTGTGGAAACCAGTGGGACGTCATAGAATTCGGCCAGGGCGATCGCCGGATGTGCGACCAGCCAGTCGTGCGCGTGCACGACGTCGGGCTGCCAGCCCTCGCCCACTCCTGGCTTGTGCAGCGCCATCCCGGCACGGACCATCGCGTGACCCATCGCGAGGGTCCACGCGAGCATGTCCTCGCCGAAGACGAAGTGCGCGGGGTCCTCGGCCACTGCGACGACAAGGACGCCCTCGGAAATGTGCGTGATCGTCGGGTGCGTCGACGCATCCGTGCCGGAGGGGCGACGCGAGAGAACAACGACCTCGTGGCCTGCAGCCGCCAACTCGGTGGCGAGATGGTGGACGTGTCGGCCGAGGCCGCCGACAACGACCGGGGGGTACTCCCACGAGACGATGAGAATTTTCACGACGGACTCAGTTCTGTGTCAGGTAGACGGCGAGCATCCAGTCCCGGGAACAACCCGTCGGCGCGATTCCAGCCTTCGGCGAGTCGCTCGGCGACGGCATCGCGGCCGGAAACGAGCGCTTCGGAGATTTCCCTGGTCGCGTGGGCGTGCTTGTGTGCGCGTTCGCGGGCGTACCCCGCGGCAGAATCCTTGCTCACCATGAATGCCCAATCGCTCGAAACTGTCATCAGTGTCTCGCGAAGTATCTGATCGTTGACGCGGTTTCGCAGTTCCGGTCGTCCGGGTGCGTTGTCGCGTCCGCGAGACTTGTCCACGGTGCCGAGCGCGGTCTCCACCACTTCGGAGTTCAGTTGCACCAGGTCGGACACCTGATCGCCGGCCCAGACACGCCAGTCCTTACCCGATCCCCAGGACGAATCCTCGAGTTGAACGGGTTCGCCGACGTATCCCGATGCCTTGGCGTCGGCGAGGGTGCCGACGCGAATTCCGGCCTCGGGAAGCGCGCGCAGGAGTTTTTCGAGCCACTGCGGACCTTCGTGCCACCAGTGCCCGAACAGTTCGGTGTCGAAAGCTGCGACCACCAGGGCGTCGCGGCCGATGCGGGTGGATTCACTGCGCAGACGCGCCCGAACGGTTTCGACGAAGTCGGCAACATGCTTGTCGACGGCGGCCGCAGCGAGTTCGGGGTCGTACGGCAACTTGTCGGCGGAGTCGACGGTCCGTCCGGTGACCCGCGACGGCTTGAGACCCGTCTCGTGGTCGTAGGTGTGGAAGTCGCGGTAGGCGGCGTGACCCGGATATCCGGACTTGGGGGACCAGACGCGGTAGCTGACCTGCAGGTCGCGGCCGAATGCAACCACGTCGGATTCTCGAACCGGGCGGCCGAGGGACGTGTCGCCGCGCAAGGCGGGGCCGTCGACCATGAAGTGGGTGACGCCCGCTTCGGCGTACCCGCGCTCCATGCCCGGGGTGTACCCGCACTCGGGTCCCCAGATCCCGGTCGGAGTGTGATTCCACCGGGCATGCGCGTCGGCGAGACCTTCGCGGAGGGAGAACGCCCGCAAGCGAGGATCGAGCAGCGGTTGGAACGGGTGGGCCAGCGGCCCGCCGAGAAGCTCGAAGGCCTCGCGATCGATGAGGTCGCGGAACACCGGTGAGGCGCCGTGCTGCCAGTGAGTCTCGAAATCTGCGAGAGCGGCAGCTGACGCCCGGTGTTCGCGCGCGCCGAGTTCGCGGTGCGCCGCGTCCGGCATGCCGGCAGCCTCGTGGGCGCGGATCTGCCAGTTGCCGAGCCAGTGATGCATCCCGGCGAGGCAGTGGGGATCGTCCAACTGGGCCGCGAGTACGGGCGTGATTCCCAGCGTCAGCAGGTGCGATCGGCCCTCGTCGGCCAGGCGTCGTAGCGCGGCGGCGAGCGGAATGTACGACGCAGCCCAGGACTGGTAGATCCATTCCTCGCCGACTGGCCATCTGCCGTGGTTGGCGAGCCACGGCAGATGGGAGTGCAGAACCAGGGCGAACATCCCCGGTTCGGTGACGGGTGTTGCGTTACTCACTCGCCGGTTTCCTTCACGGCAATAGCGACGAGGTCGAGGCTGTCGTCGATGTCGGGTTCGCTGATGCTGAAGTCGTCGACGGTGATGCCCTCGACGTCGCGGGTGAGATCTTCCGGCCAGGGCTCGCCGGCCAACGCGCGGTCGATCTGCGCATTGATGAACGATCCGCCGTGCTTGGCGTCGAGTTCCTTCAGGCGCGAACCGTGGTGGACGCCGGTCATCAACTGAACGCGGAATCCGGCGTCTTCGAGCAATTCGGTCATTTCGGAGGCGTTGAGCTCACGAGTGTGGAAAGGGTTGAGCGGCGTGTCGCGGCCGGGGGAGAAGGTGATCCGGTTGGGGGTGCTGATGAGAAGTTCACCGCCGGGAGCGAGAACTCGGAAGCATTCGCGCAGGAACTGACCCTGATCCCACAGGTGCTCGATCACCTGGAAATTGACGACGACGTCAACCGAGTTGTCCGCCAGTGGAAGCTCGGCGAGGTTGCCGTGGAGCATCTCGACGCGGGGGTAGCGGGCACGGACGTGCTCGACCGCGGAGATGTCGTAGTCGAGGCCGGTAACCTTTGTTGCGACGTCCGCAATCATGTTGGCGCCGTAGCCTTCTCCGGAACCGGCCTCGAGGACTCGGCGGTCCGTGCAGCGCTCCAGAAGTGCGCGGTACACCACTTCGTGGCGTCGGAACCAGTAGTTCTCCTCGGGGATTCCTGGCACGGTTCGTTCGCCCGTCAAGGGCAGGGGTGCGTCCTCGTGGTTGCTGACACTCGTTTCACTCACCCGTGCGAGATTAGTGCCATCCGAGTAGAACGTGTTCGCCGTGGTCCAGATCACTGCTGTCAATTCCTGTTCGTGCCGTTATGGTGGACGAGGTTCCACGTTAAGTTACCCACCGGTAACTTAACGTGGGGTAATCTAACGCACAGCCGACGTGAACCGAGAAATTCGCCCGTAGGGAGACCTGTCGGACTCTCTTTTCGGACGCTCGGACTGCGCGAGCACCACAGACGATTTATCAGGTGAATTACACACAGGAGGTCGACGAAGACCCATGACGAATATCGTTGTTTTGATCAAGCAGGTCCCCGACACATGGTCCGAGCGCAAGCTGACCGACGGCGACTACACGCTTGACCGTGAAGCCGCCGACGCAGTCCTCGACGAGATCAACGAGCGCTCCGTCGAAGAAGCACTCCTCATCAAGGAAGCTCAGGGCGGTGAGGTAACGGTGCTGTCCGCAGGACCCGACCGCGCCACCGACGCTATCCGCAAGGCTCTCTCGATGGGCGCCGACAAGGCCGTCCACATCAACGACCCGGCACTGCACGGCTCCGACGCGATCCAGACCGCATGGACGCTCGCTGCTGCTCTCGGCCAGATCACCTTCGAGAACGACGAGCCTGCCGACCTGATCATCGCCGGCAACGAGGCCACCGACGGCCGCGTCGGCGCTGTTCCGGCCATCATCGCCGAGTACCTGGGCATCCCGCAGCTCACGCAGCTGCGCAAGGTCGTCGTCGCCGACGGCAAGATCACCGGTGAGCGCGAGACCGACGAGGGCGTCTTCGGCCTCGAGGCTTCGCTGCCCGCGATCGTCTCGGTCACCGAGAAGATCAACGAGCCGCGCTTCCCGTCCTTCAAGGGCATCATGGCCGCGAAGAAGAAGGAAGTTCTCGTCTACACGCTGGCCGACCTCGGAGTCGACCCGGAGACCGTCGGAGTTGCCAACGCCGGCACCACCGTGACGTCCTCCACCCCCAAGCCCCCCCGTACCGCTGGTGAGCGCATCGTCGACGAGGGAGACGGTGGCACCAAGATTGCCGCGTACCTCGTCAGCAACAAGGTCATCTGATCGCGCCCTTCTAGACATCCAGCAGAAGAACTCAGGGAGAGTTAAGTCATGGCAGAAGTACTTGTGCTCGTAGAGCACGCAGAGGGTGCGCTGAAGAAGGTCAGCACCGAACTCATCACCGCTGCACGCGCACTCGGTGAGCCGTCGGCAGTTGTCGCCGGCCCCGCGGGCACCGCAGCAAAGCTCGCCGACGCTCTGGCAGCAGCCGGCGCCGAGAAGATCTACGTCGCCGAGTCCGACGACATCGACGGCTACCTCGTCACCCCCAAGGTCGACGTTCTCGCCGCTCTGGTCGAGTCCACCAGCCCGGCAGCAGTCATCACCGCAGCCGGCACCGAGGGCAAAGAGGTTGCCGGTCGTCTGGCCGCACGTCTGGGCTCCGGATTGCTGACCGACGTCATCGAGATCAAGGCTGACGGCACCGGCGTCCACTCCATCTTCGGTGGCGCGTTCACCGTCGAGGCCAAGGCCAACGGCGACGTTCCGGTCTACTCGGTTCGTCCGGGCGCAGTCGAGGCTGCTCCGCAGGCCGGCGCAGGCGAGCAGATCACCGTCGAGGTTCCGGCCCAGGACGAGAGTGCCGTCAAGGTCACCTCGCGTGAGCCCATCGTCGGCGGCGACCGCCCGGAGCTCACCGAGGCGTCGGTTGTCGTCTCCGGTGGACGTGGTGTCGGCAGCGCGGACAAGTTCTCCGTCGTCGAAGAGCTGGCCGACTCCCTCGGCGCTGCAGTCGGTGCTTCGCGTGCCGCTGTGGACTCGGGTTACTACCCCGGACAGTTCCAGGTCGGTCAGACCGGTAAGACGGTCTCCCCGCAGCTGTACATCGCGCTCGGCATTTCCGGTGCCATCCAGCACCGCGCCGGCATGCAGACGTCCAAGACCATCGTCGCGGTCAACAAGGACGAAGAGGCACCCATCTTCGAGATCGCCGACTTCGGCATCGTGGGCGACCTGTTCAACGTCGCACCGCAGCTCACCGAAGCTGTGAAGTCCCACAAGGGCTGAAAAGCACAAACTGCTGTGGGCCTTTATC
>NZ_JBXAFO010000050.1:0-18365 GCF_058793255.1 Rhodococcus sp. MPR-R1B | reverse complement strand
CACCCAGCCCCTTCTTCGTTCGGACCGTGACCCCGGACGGACGGGTGATCATCCTGAACGACAAGTCGACGACGACCGAACCCGACCTGTCGAAAGATTCCACCAACGGCCCGATCACCGTCGGATCGAGCGACGGTTCGGACGTGAACTGGCGGGTTCTCACGACGGTCCGCGACGGCACGACCACGACTATCGGTGTGCGACTGACGGATAACGAGCAGACCGTCGACGACTTGGTCGGCCTGCAACTCGGCATCGGCCTGGTTGTCCTGCTGATCCTCGGCGGCGCAGCGTATTTCGTGGTTCGTCGGAGCCTCCGTCCGCTTGTCGAAGTGGAGGAAACTGCCGCTGCCATTGCCGCCGGCGACCTTCATCGACGTGTTCCGGAGCGCGATGACCGCACCGAGGTCGGTCGACTGTCCGTGGCGCTCAACGGAATGCTCGCGCAGATTCAACACGCATTTGCCGCGACCGAGGCTTCGGAGGAATCGGCCCGGCGTTCCGAGGAGAAGATGCGTAGGTTTGTCGGCGACGCGAGCCACGAGTTGCGCACACCCTTGACGACTATTCGTGGGTTCGCCGAGTTGTATCGCCAAGGCGCCATGACTGATACGGAAACGCTGATGAACCGGATCGAGGGCGAGGCGTCGAGGATGGGACTTCTGGTCGAAGATCTGCTCATGCTGGCAAGACTCGACGAACAGCGTCCACTCGAGAACAAGCCTGTGGATCTGCTTGCAGTTGCGGCGGATTCGGTACAGGCGGCACGAGCGATCGCACCGGATCGAACTGTCGAACTTCAGATGACCAGCGGCCCAGGCCTGCCCGAAGTGCATGGTGACGAGGCCAGACTGCGTCAGGTAGTTGCCAATCTGGTGGGCAACGCGATCAAACACACGCCGCCGGATGCGCAGGTCACCGTTCGTGTCGGTACGACCGAGAACTCCGCGGTGGTCGAGGTTTCGGATACCGGTCAGGGTTTGAGTGACGAGGATGCCGCGCGGATCTTCGAGCGTTTCTACCGCGCCGACACCTCTCGCACCCGTGAGACCGGGGGCGCCGGTCTCGGCCTGTCCATCGTTTCGGCTTTGGTTGCAGCGCACGACGGAACCGTCAGCGTCGAGACCTCCCTCGGGCAGGGGACGACGTTCCGCGTCGAATTGCCGCGTGACCCGAAGGACGACTGACGCCGGATTAACGCAACCGGTCCCCTCAGAAGTAGGTGTGCACCGTGCCGACGACGCGGTAATCCGAATCGACCTCGGGAATCAGTGACCACTTGTCGAATGTGGTGCAGGGATGCGAGATTCCGCAACCGAGCAGATCGCCGACCTTCACGTCGAAGTCAGCCGGAACGTCGACGTACGCGTGCTGGTCGTTGAGTGCGGTGATCGTCAGCTCTCGCGCTGATCGGTTGGATCCGTCGCGTCGGCGCCACAGGACTATGGGAAAGCCTGCGTCGGAACCGACATCGCGGCGGCCGAAGCCCAGGATCACACGTCCGGGTTCAGGTAGGGAGAGCACTACGCCCCAGACCTCTGCGGCTCCCTGCAGAGTTCGCGGACCGTCAGCCCACGGCGAAGTTTCGGCATAGAGACCGTGATCATGGGTGATATAGCAACCGCTGCGCAGCACGATGCGTACACCGTTGTCGAGTGCCCATCGGCCGGCCAGCTCGCGTACAACCAGATCGTGAAACGCACTGCCGCCGAAAGTGACCAGTGGCCGGGGAGCCTTCGCGGAGTTGTTCTCGAACAGGTTCTCGGCAACACAGATTTCCGTGAAAACCCGCGCGGATTTGAGATACGAATCGACGGAGATACGGCGGGCTGCTACCGAGGCTCCGGGCATCATGCCCTCGAACCCCTCGACTCCGGTGAGAATCAACGAAGGTGCCTGCGATGCTGCGCGTGCGACGTCGAGTGCTTGCTCGACAGTGCGAGCGCCCGCGCGTCCGCTGTCGTAGCCGAGTTCGACGAGAACCCGGATACGGCTGGCCGGTGAGACTTTCGCGATCAACTGTTCCATCAGGCGGACGCTCTCGACCGAGTCCACGAGGGTGGTGACGAAGAAATCGGGGTCGGTGGCCTGGGCGTCGCAGATCCACCGAATACCGGCGGGATCGAGAACCTGGCTGGCGATGATGATGGTGTCCACACCGAACTCACGCAAAATGCGTGCCTGCGCAACGGTTGCGGCTGTCATCGCCCAAGCCCCGGCGTCGAGTTGCCGTCGAACCAGTTCGGGGCTCATCGTGGTCTTCGCGTGAGGCGCCAGATCCACATCGTGGTCGGAGCAGAACTGTGCCATGAGGTCGACATTGTGCGCGATCGCTGCACGGTTGAGTGTCATCACGGGTAGCAGGAGGTTGCCGTCGAGTGCCGAGATCCCCAGCGGCTCGAGGTCGGAACCGTCGCGACCTTCGAGGTCGGTGCCGAAGGCCTTGTGCTGCCAACCGATCGGGGGGTTCGCGAAATCCGTCATGGCATCGATTGTGCCGTTGATTGCAGACGATGTGTTCATGTGTGGTGGCTTTCTGTCAGAACTATGCGGGTCAGAGTGAGATCCGGCTACGAGCGGCGTACCGGGCGACCAGGCAACGCGTCCTGGACCACGACACCGTCTTCGACGACGGGTACTCCGCCGACCAGCACGCGGCTGATACCGGTGGAGGGGCGGGTGCCGTCGATGTACGTGGCGTTGTCGGTGATTCGCTCGGGGTCGAAAACGAGGATGTCCGCGTCGCTACCGGGGCTGATCCGGCCTTTCGTCGCCATCGAGGGAACCGACTCCTCCAGAATCTGCGCAGGGATCAACGAGCAGCGCGCGATGATCTCCGACAGCGACAGCAGCCGACGCTCGCGGTACAGCGTACGAATCGCACGTGCGTAGGTGCCGGCGCCGCGGGGGTGGCCGAGTGCCTTCTCCGGCAGTGGCCACTGCAATGAGTCGGCAGGCGAACGGCCGGGCCAGGTCAGTGGCATCGCGTCGCTCGCGATGGCGGCGCGATCGAAAGTCATCGCCCGTTCGAGGAATTCGCGCTGCACGGTGTCGTTCTCGTCGAGGAACTCCACCAGCACCAACCCACCGGGGTCGGTGGCCCGAAGATGTTCCAGCTGCTTGCGGTCCGCGATACGTTCACCGGTGGGTACGAATGTCAGCGACCGTGGTGTCAGATTCATCAGGTGCAGCTTGTCGGGATCGAGAAACGCAGCTCCGACGGCCGTCGACCCGGAACCGTACGGATACGCCTCCGTCGTGACGCGCGATCCGGCTGACTGAACTTGTGCCACCACCGACAGCGCGTGGTCGACGTGCATTCCCGAGGTGCTGTTGACGTGGCAGTAGTGCATGTGTGCGCCGGTTTCGGCTGCTGCACGGGCGATTTCGACGGCACCATCCACCGGGCTCGACGGATCGGCCGAGATGAGAGGGCGCGCATGGGTATAGGTGGGAACACCGGCTCGGGCCGCGAGATCCGCCACCTGTAGGTACTCCACCGGATCGGATTTCGGCGCGTACCCGACCACCACGCCGATGCCGAGAGCGCCTGCGGCCAGATCGTTTTCGAGGAGTTCGAGAATGTGGGCGCGCTGGGAGGCGGTGGGCTCGCCCTGCCAGCTCGGGGAACCGAGATGGTGCAGGAGCGTTCTGATGTCGCCGTCGGGATCGGCCCCTGAGAGTTCGATCATTCGGGCGTGCGCCCACGACGTCGCGTAGCCGTAGTTGATCGGGCGGCCCTCGGCGCCGGCCCGGGCATATGCCTTTGCAACAGGAATGACGCCGGCTTCCAGTTCGAGGGCCGTCGTGACTCCGTCCAATGCCTGAAGTCGCTGCTCGGCGATTTCCTGTCCGTGGCTGTGCAGGTCGATGAATCCGGGGCAGATGACCTGACCGGTCACGTCGATCGTCTGCCGGGCTTCGATCGCGTCGCGACCCCACGCCGAGACCTTGCCGTCGGTGATCGCGATGCCCCGAACCTCGTCGGTCCCCGATGCGGGATCGACGACACGGCCGCCGGTGAACACGATGTCGTGGACCTGCATCAGCGCTGCACTCCTGTCGTTGGTCGAACCGCCTGGCCCGGCGAATGTCCCGATGGTTTCACGGCTCGGGTATCGGATTCTGGTGTGAACGTCCCAAATGGAGGCCGACTCACCGTTCGAGCGGACAAGAAACGGATGCGCTCGAGTGTGAAGGTGAAAGCGAAGTTATCAATTCAGCCGATTGAGATCGATGGAGGACAGGAATGCACGTCTATATTTCGGTGGACATGGAGGGTATCGCGGGTATCGCGACGCTCGATCAGACGATCCGCGGCGGTGGCGGCTACCACCGTGCGCAGATGCTCATGACCGCCGAGACCAATGCCGCGATCGCCGGTGCGTTCGACGCCGGTGCGACGAGCGTCCTGGTCAACGACAGCCACGGAACGATGGACAATCTGCTTCACGCCGACCTGGATCCACGGGCGCGTCTGATCTTCGGAACACCGAAGATGCAGTGCATGGCGGAGGGACTGACGTCCGATCACGACGTCGCGCTGTTTGTCGGCTATCACGCACCCGCCGGTGGGCCCGGCGTCCTGGCGCACACGTTCTCGAGCTTGTTCGCCGACGTCCGCCTCGACGGCAAGTCCGTCTCGGAGACCGACGTCAACACCCTCTACGCTGCCACCCAGGGCGTTCCCGTCGGCCTGGTGACGGGTGACGACATCATCTGCGGCTTGGTCGACGCGGCCTCGCCGACAACCGAGACCGTCGAGGTCAAGAAGGCACATGGATGGTCGGCAACCAATTCGCTGCCGCCGTCGCTGGCGTGCGAGCAGATCCGAGCAGGAGCCGAGCGCGCAGTGCGTAAGGCCGACACACTGAAGCCGGTCGAGCTGCGTGACGAATGGACCCTCGAGATCGTTCACCCCACCACCACGGGAGCTGAACTCGCCGAGGCTGTTCCCGGCTCGCGACGGATTTCGGATCGTACGATTTCGCACACACTCGGCAGCGTCGACGACATTCTCGGTCTGATCACTGTCAATGCCCGGCTTGCAGCCGCAGGCGTCTCGACGATCGTGGCAGTCGCCAATCGCACGTAGTGAAGTAGCGACTCCATCGCGAAATGCCGCCGACGCCGTGTGCGCCGGCGGCATTTGTCATCTCTTGGGGCAGAACATGTTCCGACCGACCAAACGTTGCTTCGGCTATTGGTGAAACGGACCAATGCGGTAGACGTGTTCGCTGTCACACTTCATCAGTCTTTTCAATGTTCCAGTCCATGCGGCACAAGACAATTCGGGAGGCTTGATGAAGGCGGAACGCGTCACAGTGGAAGGACCGTCGCGGGCGAGCGACGGTCCGGTTCGAAATATGATGGACAACAAATCGATTCGTCGTACGACCACCGTTACGGTGGGGCTGCTCAGTACCATCTGGTTGATCGACATGGTGGATCGCGTCATGATCGGGCTTGCGCTTCCGATGATCGGCGACGAATTCTCGCTCAGCAGTACGCAGTTGGGTGGCGTGGTCTCGGTATTCGCGATCTTCTACATGCTCGGGCAGGTCCCCGGCGGAATGTTGGCCGACCGCTTCGGACCCAGGCCCCTGTTGATCGTTGCTTTGATCCTGTGGTCGGTGTTCACAGCGTTGACAGGGTTCGCGTGGGGTCTCGTCTCGCTGATGGTCATGCGTGCGATGTTCGGCATCAGCCAGGGGCTCTTTCCAGCGGCGTCGTTCAAGGCTTTGGCTGAGCGGACGCGTCCGAAAACCAGGGCGACCGCGATGGGTTTCATGCTCGGCGCCAACAACCTCGGCCCCGGCATCGCACCGCTGATCATCGCGCCGGTCCTCATGGCCGTGGGGTGGCGTGACGCGTTCTGGCTGGTGGCGATCGTCGGCGCAGTGATCGGCACGGTGGTGTGGTTGGTGCTGCCCGCACCGCTGGACACGGAAATCTCGGAAGATCCCGAGGCAGCCTTGCAACCTCTGGCGAGCGAGCACTCTCGCGCCGCGGTGTTCAAGTCCGCGTCGGTGTGGAAGTTCGCGATTCTGTTCTGCCTGGCCAACATGTCCGCGTACGGGCTGATGACCTGGGTGCCGAGTTATCTGCTCAACGACAAGGGACTCTCGCTGATCGACACGGGAATCTTTGCCGCAATCCCCTTCATCGTCACGGCGCTGGCCACGATTGTGGGCGGGCGGTTGGTGGACAAGTACTTCCACGACCGGGCCAGGATCCTTCTGGTTCCGTGTATGGCCACGTCGGCAGTCCTTTTGTTCCTGATGACCACCGCTGACACCGTCGCGATGTTCACGTTCTACGAGACGTTGGCTCTAGGCATCAGCGGTCTGTGTTCGATGTCGATCTTCGCGATGCCGTTGCGGGCACTTCCGGCCGAATTCCTCGGTTCCGGAATGGGTTTGATCAACGGTTGTGGTCAGTTCGCCGGTTTCATCACCCCGCTCGTGATGGGATGGATGGTGGACCAGTTCTCGTACATGGCTGCATTCGGAGTCCTGGTCGGAGCGACGAGCGCTGCCGCATTGGTGGCCATGATCGTTCCGCAGACCCCGGCGAAATTCTGACAAGGAGACCGAAGATGTCGGCAACGGACGGCACACGAAAGATCGAAGACGACGTCGTCACCGATTTTTCCGGGAAGATGAGTTACGGGGCCTACCTCGGACTCGATACCCTCCTGGATTCGCAGCACCCGGTGAGCGAGCCGGAACACCACGACGAACTCTTGTTCATCATTCAGCACCAGACCAGCGAGTTGTGGCTCAAGCTGTTTCTCCATGAGATTCGGGCGGCCAGAGCAGCGATCGCTGCCGACAACATTCGGGTTGCGTTCAAGCGGATCGCACGTGTCAAACACATTCAGGCCACCTTGACCGAGCAGTGGTCGGTGTTGGCGACACTGACGCCGGCGGAGTATGCGGAGTTCAGGGGCGTTCTCGGCAACTCATCGGGGTTCCAGTCGTACCAGTACCGCGCCGTGGAATTCGTGCTCGGAAACAAGAACGCGGGCATGCTGAAGGTGTTCGAATCGGATCCGTCCGCCCATCGATTGTTGGAGACCCTGCTCGGGGAGCCGACACTGTACGACGAGTTCTGGCGGTACCTGTCCAGGCAGGGGTACGACGTTCCGGCGTCGGCTCTCGAACGAGACGTCAGCGCGCCCTACGTGCGAAACGACGAACTGATTCCGCTGGTCAAAGCAATCTACGAGAACGTCGAACAGCACTGGACGGCGTACGAGGCGTTCGAGGAGTTGGTCGACCTCGAGGAGAGCTTTCAGCTGTGGCGGTTCCGGCACCTTCGGACCGTGCTGCGGGTGATCGGCATGAAGAAGGGGACCGGCGGTTCGAGTGGTGGTGCCGGCTTCCTGCAACGTGCGCTGGAGTTGAGCTTCTTTCCCGAGCTGTTTGCCGCCCGAACAGAGATCGGTACCTGACACACCTGCTTGATGACACCCAGCTGTTCGTGACACACGACGAATCCGAGCACGAAGGACAGGAGTCTTGGACAAGATCCGACAGGGTCGCTTCGACCAAGCTTGACTGCGAAGTTGCAAGTCGGTGACAGGAGAGCGTCGGAGTGGACAAGAAATCAATGGTGGCAGACCTGGCGGCGTTGGTAACCGCCGAGTCGCCCAGTTCCGATCTCGGCGCAGTCGATGCATGTGCGGACGTGGTGGCCGAAATCGGCGAACGCCACCTCGGAAGCACCCCCGAACGTATCCGCATCGACGGGCGCCAGCACTTGCGTTGGTCGTTCGGCGCGGAGCCGAAGGTGATGCTCCTGGGCCATTTCGACACCGTCTGGCCTCTCGGAACGCTCGCGGAGTTGCCCTGGTCTGTCACCGACAACATCGCCACCGGACCCGGAGTCTTCGACATGAAGGCCGGCATCGTCCAGCTCTTCCACGCGCTCGCATCGCTTCCGTCGCTCGACGGGGTGGTCGTGCTCCTCAATTCCGACGAGGAAATCGGCTCCCCGACCTCGCGCGCACTGATCGAGGAGCAAGCACGTCAGGTCGACGCGGTGCTGGTCCTCGAAGCCGCAGCCGACGGCGCAGTGAAGACCGCGCGCAAGGGTATGTCGCTGTACTGCGTCGACATCGAGGGACGCGCTGCACACGCCGGACTGGAACCGGAACGAGGTGTGAACGCTGTAGTGGAGCTCGCACACCAGATTCAGGCCGTGGTGGAGCTCGCGGACCCGGTGGCGGGAACGTCGGTGGTGCCGTCCGTGATCAGTGGCGGCACGACCACCAATACTGTTGCAGCGCAAGCGCAACTGTGGTGTGACGTTCGCATGTGGTCGGCGAAGGAACAGGAACGCATCGACCGTTCGATCCGTGCACTGACACCGGCGCTGGCCGAAAGTCGAATTTCGGTGTCCGGAGGCCCCAACCGTGGACCACTTGAATCAGTGTCTTCGGAGAAGCTGTACTTTCTCGCTCACCAGGTCAGCAGTGAGAGCGGCTTGGGGATGCTGCGCGACTGCGCCGTCGGCGGTGCATCGGACGGAAATTTCACTGCCGCAGTAGGAACTCCCACGTTGGACGGCCTCGGTGCCGTCGGCGGTGGCGCCCACGCAGCGACAGAACACGTAGAGATAGATCAGATGATCCCGCGCGCCACCTTGTTGGCCGGTCTGGTGACTCGAATCCTGGAGGGAGGACTGTGACTATGACGTCGCCGAACAATGTCCAACGCAAGACCGTTCAACCATTCGGAGGTGTATCGCCTTCACGGATGCGGCAAGCAATCAGCCAAGCCGAGCAGGCCGCCCTGCTTGCATGTGTGACTATCGAAACCGTCACCGGGCATGCCGAGTTGGAACAGGTATTCGGTCTGTTCGAGAAGGTATGGCAGCCGGAGAGCGGTAACCCTCCCGTCCATCGGGACATGATGAAAGCGCTCGCACACTCCGGTAACTACGTCGCCGGCGCGTTTCGTGGCGGCGACTTGATCGGCGGCTCGGTTGCATTCTTCGAGGAACCGCAACATCGTTCTTTGCATTCGCACATCACGGGGATCCTCCCGAACGTGCAGAACGGGCACATCGGCCTCGCGTTGAAACTGTTCCAGCGAGCGTGGGCACTGGAACGGGGAATTCTCCACGTGCGGTGGACTTTCGACCCGCTCGTCGCACGCAATGCCTACTTCAACGTCTCGAAACTCGGTGCGCTCCCGATCCAGTATCTGCCGCGTTTCTACGCGCCGATGAACGACAGTCTCAACGGCGGCGCAGACAGCGACCGATTGCTGATCGACTGGGAAATCGGTAGCAGCAAGGTTTCCGACGTCGTCGCCGGTTCGGGAGAAGTCCCGACTCCCGAGTCCTTGGGGGCGAGCGAACTGCTGTCCGTCTCCGAAGCCGGCCTGCCCGTGTTGAAGTCGACCAAGAATCGATTCGTCACGGTGGCTACACCGAATGACGTGTACACACTGCGTAAGTCGGACCCGGCGGCGGCGAACGACTGGCGCCTGGCAGTCCGCGAGACTCTCGGTGGTGTGCTCGCCGAGAACGGAGTGGTTCTCGCAGTTACCAGAACCGGAAAGTACGTGCTGGACCGTGCGCCGGGAACACAGGCAGGCAGGACAACAGCGGAGGTTACATCGTGAAGATCGACGGAGTTGAATTACGCCGGGCGGCAATGCCGTTGAAAGCGCCGTTCCGTACCTCGTTCGGCACCGAGACCACCAAGGACGTGTTGTTCGTCAAGGTAGTCACCTCGGAGTCGGAGGGCTGGGGCGAGTGCGTGGCGATGTCCGAGCCTCGCTACTGCTCCGAATACACGGACGGCGCCGCCGAAGTCCTTCGTAAGTTCCTGATTCCGTCTCTGGGTCAACTCACCGATCCCGACGTGCACGCACTGAGCGCGACGATGGAACAGTTCGCCGGGCACCCCATGGCCAAAGCGGCACTGGAAACCGCATTTCTCGACGCCGAGTTACGGGCTGCCGGGACGAGCATGTCTTCGTACCTGGGCGCGGTG
This sequence comes from Rhodococcus sp. MPR-R1B, assembly GCF_058793255.1. Taxonomy (NCBI): domain Bacteria; kingdom Bacillati; phylum Actinomycetota; class Actinomycetes; order Mycobacteriales; family Nocardiaceae; genus Rhodococcus; species Rhodococcus sp. MPR-R1B. The sequence goes on along the minus strand of NZ_JBXAFO010000050.1, from coordinate 8,356 downwards.
GTCGATCGCGTACCCGCGGGTGTCTCGGTGGGTATCAAGAATTCGATCGATGAGCTGCTAGAGGAGGTAGGCGGGTTCCTCGATGCCGGATACCTGCGCATCAAACTGAAGATCGAACCGGGCTGGGACATCGAGCCGGTTCGCGCAGTCCGCGAGAGGTTCGGCGACGACGTACTCCTCCAGGTCGACGCGAACACCGCGTACACCCTGGCTGACGCCCGCCATCTCCAGCGGCTCGACGACTTCGACCTCCTGCTGATCGAGCAGCCGCTTCCCGAAGAGGAACTGCGCGGCCACGCCAGGCTGGCCGAGATGATGCGGACGCCGGTCTGCCTCGACGAGTCGATCACCTCCGCGAAGGTCACCGCCGACGCGCTGGCAATCGGTGCGTGCAGCGTGGTGAACATCAAACCGGGACGTGTGGGCGGTTATCTGGAATCGCGTCGTATCCACGACGTCTGCAAGGCCAACGGAATTGCCGTGTGGTGCGGCGGAATGCTCGAGACCGGAATCGGCAGGGCCGCCAACGTCGCGCTTGCCGCGCTCCCCGGATTTGTCCTACCAGGCGATACATCGGCTTCCGACCGGTACTTCGCCGAAGACATCACCGAGCCGTTCGTACTCGACAACGGTTACGTGAAGGTTCCGGAAGGACCGGGTATCGGCGTCGAACCGATCCCCGACCTGCTCGAAGCAATTACCACGTCGGTCGAATGGATCAGCATGGATCGGCTTTGACGAATCACTATGACACACTTCGTTCACCGGACGAAGGAGTGATAGACGTGGGCACCGTACGACCTCGCATCAGTTTGGTGCGGCTTCTCGAAGACGTGGGAACTACGGTGCTGAATCCGGTTGTCGGCGACCCGGAGGCGGTCCAGGAGATCGCCTCGGTGGTCATTCACGACCCCGACGACGACTCACCCTCGACACCGGACTCCATGGTGCTGCTCGTCGGCGTCACCGGAGGCGAACGTATCGCGGAGTCCGTGGCCGGCCTGGCCGAGCGCGGAGTACGCGTGGTGGTCGCGCGAGTGACCGCCGAGGTCAGCGGTGCGGACCGCGAATTCGTCATCGCCTCGGGCGTCGTGCTGTTGGCCTTGGCGCGTGGAGTCTCGTGGGTTCAGCTGACAAGCCTGCTTCATTCGGTGCTCTCGGCCCGAAACGAAGTCGGGCACATCCACTCACGCGGAGGTGGCCCGGCCGGCGATCTGTTCGCCTTCGCCAACGCTGTCAGCGCACTTCTCGATGCGCCGATCACGATCGAGGACCGAAGCTCACGGGTCATCGCCTTCTCCGGCCGCCAGGAAGAAGGAGACGGTCCACGTATCGCGACCGTTCTGGAGCGGCAAGTTCCTGACCAGTACATTCGAGTGCTCGAAGAGGCCGGGGTCTTCGACCGGCTCTATCGCAGCGACGATCCGGTGTGGGTCTCGGCCGAGACCCTCGGTACCAAAATGGGTCGTATCGCCGTGTCCATCAGAGCCGGCGACGAGTTCCTCGGCTCCATGTGGGTGGCAACCGGTGAGCCGATGTCCGACGACCGGATGCGTGCTCTGCGCGATTCAGCCGGGTTGATCGCGCTGCAGATGTTGCGGTTGCGCGGCGGCGCCGACGCCGAGCGCCGACTGCGCGCAGACCTGATCGCAACCCTTCTCGACGGTGGGTCAGGTGCGGTCGACGCGATGAATCGCCTCGGCCTCGGGACCGGCCCCGCACTCGTGATGGCTTTGGGTCGTAGGTCTTTCGAAGGATCGTCGAAGCCGGACGATGCCGCCCACGTGGTGCGACTGACCGACGCTCTGGCCATGCACCTCGGCGCCGTCCACTCGCAGTCGGCGGCAGCCTTGGTCAACGGAACCGGCTACGCGGTGCTGTCTGTACGAGGGCATTCCCCGGCCGAAGCCGAGTTGCAGGCGTTCCGTGTGGCCTCGGACTTCCTGGACCGCACCGGAGCGTCCGGCGACACGATCATCGGGATCGGCCGGGTCGTGACCAGACCGGCGCAGCTGAGCCGATCGAAGCGCGACGCCGAACATGCCCTCGAAGTGTTGTTGGCGGGACGAGCGTCGGGCAGCGTCGCCACCTTCAGTAGCGTCCACGTCGATGCCATCCTGTTGGAGATCGCGTCGGAAGCTGCAGCCGAAGGGTTCTCGGACCTCGGACCGATCGAGGCGATCGCCAGCCACGACGCCGCTCATGCGACCTCGTTCGTGGACACTCTCGATGCGTGGCTCAACGCGTTCGGTGATGTCGGTGACGCCGCGGCGTCATTGCACGTGCACCCCAACACCTTTCGATATCGCCTCAGCAAGTTGAAGGGTATGGCCGCGTTGGATCTCGACGACCCCAACGTCCGCTTCCGGTTGATGGTGCATCTTCGTCTGCGCGGTCCACGCTAGCTCGAAAGCCGAAAAATGCGGGTCGCACTGATTTCTCAGCGCGACCCGCATTCTTTGTCAGTGGGTTCGGATCAGCTGTTGTTGCGAAGTGCTTCGACAGCGATGCGGCCGACGGTTCCGATGGAGGCGTCGATCTTCGGGGCGCGGTGGGTGAGCTCGTGGGACTTGGTGAAGACACCGACGGCGTAACGCTTGCCGTCCGGGTACGCCACGACGCCGGCCTCGTTTCGTACCAGTCCCAGCGTTCCGGTCTTGGCGGCGACAGTGACCTCGTCGGGGAAACCGGACGAAAGGCGGTGCGGCCAGACCTGCTTGCTCATGATGGTTCGGACCTCTTCACAAGCCGATGCGGGGCCGGCTTCATCCCTCCAGATTGCAGCCAGCAACATTGTGATCTCACGAGGAGTACTGGAATTGGAGCGGGCGGGATCCATGACGGAAATTGTCCGAAGAATTTCGATGGGGGGCATTTCCAGCAAGGTGCCCTTGTCGACGCCGAGGTCGTCGTAGACCGTCTTGAAGAGGCCTCGGCAGTCACGGACCAAGTTGGTCTTCTCCAAACCGAGCCCGCGCAGCGTTGCGACGATGTTGTCGAGTCCGAGACGCTCGTACAAGAAATCCGTGGCGGCGTTGTCGCTGAAGCTCATCATGAGCAGAGCGAGGTCTCGCCAGCTTGCAGTCACGTCGTCGGCGCAGCCGCCGATACCGATGCCGCCGGAGCGGAACTCGGCGGTCACCGTGGCGTGCTCGGTCGGATCAAGGGTGCCTGCCGCTACTTCACGGGCGTACTGAAGCACAACAGGAATCTTGAAAACGGAGGCGAGGATGACACCTTCGTCCGCGCCGTAGCCGAACTCTTCGCCGGAATCGATGTCGCGTGCGTGGACGTAGGCATCGGTCTTCGCTTCGGCAAGTACAGCAGCGATCTCCTGCTGTGCGCTCTCAACGTACGTGGCGGTTTCGGTCATTCGAGAAGCCCTTTCGTCGGTATCCATGTATCTGGGTTATTCGTGGATCTGACGATAGTGAGTCGACGACGGGGGGTCTTGTACGAATCGACGAAGGTTGGCGCACGGTTCGGTGCTGATGCGCCGAATCATCCGGGCGTCGGGGTGTTCTCCGGATCAGGACGCATAAGTTTCGAGGCGACATCCGACCAGTTCGGCGACGGCGCTGCGTCGCTTGTCGGAGACCACGCCTGCCAACAGGAGGGTGAACAATTCGTCGATACGGTCGTTCAAATCGCTTCGTCTGGTGAGAACGTTCGAAACCAGTTGAACGCCGGTGAATGCCGAGATCACCACGCGACCCACCGATTCCGGCTCCACATCGTCGCGGATGTCGCCTTCGAGCTTCGCGGCCTCGGCCAGTTTTCGAAGCTCGCGGATCCACGCGACGTACGGGCCTTGCGAACCGTCGGCAGAGGCCAACTCGAGGGTAAGTCGGATTCCCGCACGAACAATAGGTTCTGCGACGAGTTGGCGGCCCATCTCGTGGCACACCATGACGAGCTGTTCCAGTGCCGGTGCGCCTGTGGCTGCAACTGCGGTGAAGGCACTGATCGAGATCTGGTGCTGTTCTTCGATCACCGCCTGAGCCAGTTCGTCTTTGGACGAGAAGTGAAAATAGACCGCGCCCTTGGTCATCTGCGCCGCGGACACGATGTCATTCATGCTCGTGCTGCCGTACCCCGTGACTTCGAACCGATCAGCAGCACCTTGAAGAATCTGTCGGCGACTGATCTTGGCACGTTCCTGCATTGCTCCCTTGTCCTCCGACTGTTAACACGTGAACCAGTTTTAGGGCCCTAGGTCCCGGACCAGCGACCCACGGTAGCAGCGAATCTCGTGCTCGCGCGACAGCGCGAAACGGACTGTTCGGTGTGCAATCGCAGGTCACGGTCGGTAGGAGCGACAAATGCGACCGCCGCAACCTCCGTTGGAGGCTGCGGCGGGGAGTCCAGTTATCGGCCAGCGAAATTCGGTCGAAGGTATGCGATCAACGAGTCGAGACAGTTGCCTCGAAGCCGAGGTCGCGTAGCGCCGACTTGAGTTTGGTCTGTGCCTCGTCGAGAGATTCGGGTGACGGCGAGGTGTCGGCGCCACTGATGTCGAAGTTCCCCATGTCGTATGCGGGGAAAACATGAACGTGAAGATGCGGAACTTCCAGACCTGCGATGAGGAGACCCGACCGAGGCGCGTCGAACGCCTTACGCACGGCTTGGCCGAGGTTGCGGGCAACAGCGGTGACCTTGGCAAAGAGTTCAGGATCCACGTCCTGCCACTGATCGACCTCGGCTCGCGGAACCACAAGCACGTGGCCCTGCGTTACCGGCGCGATGGTCAAGAACGCGACGACGTCCTCGTCCTCCCACACGAAACGTCCTGGTAGATCCCCGTTGATGATGGCACTGAAGACTGAAGGCATACCCCGAGATTAGCCCGCGTCCGGTTGCCAGGAAACTCCCAGGCTGGACGCAGGTTCGTCGGAGCCGGCCCGACAAATCTAGGACGCATGACGACAGAAGCCATGCAGACCGCGGGCAGCACGGACGCAGAGGAGGTCTCCGCGACGACTGTAGTGCTGGACGTGGTCGTCCCGGTATACAACGAAGAGGCAGGCCTCGAGACGTGCGTGCGGCGCCTGCGCCGGCATTTACGCACGCAGGTGCCATTCTCTGCACGAATTACCATCGCGGACAACGCCAGTGTCGACGGCACGTTGGCACTCGCCCGTTCCCTCGCCGAAGAATTCGACGACGTCCGGGTCGTCCACCTGGATGCGAAGGGTCGTGGTCGAGCACTGCGGCAGGTATGGAGCGACTCCGATGCCGACGTGGTCGCGTACATGGACGTCGACCTCTCGACCGACCTCAACGCCCTGATGCCGTTGATTGCTCCGTTGCTCTCCGGACACTCGGACATCGCCATCGGTTCCCGGCTGGCACGATCGTCCCGCGTGGTGCGCGGCCCCAAGCGTGAGTTCATCTCACGTAGCTACAACCTCATCCTCCGAAGCGCACTGCATGCTCGCTTCTCCGACGCCCAGTGTGGATTCAAAGCCATGCGCGTCGATGTTGCACGGCAACTACTTCCGCTGGTGGAGGACACCGGGTGGTTCTTCGATACCGAATTGCTGGTGCTGGCCGAGCGAGCGGGCATGCGGATTCACGAGGTCCCTGTCGACTGGGTGGACGACCCGGACAGTCGGGTAGACATCATTGCCACGGCAGTTGCCGACCTCAAAGGTGTGGTCCGTGTCGGGCGAGCACTGTCTACCGGTTCCCTTCCATTGGCCGAGCTCAGGGCAAGTTTCGGACGTGAACCGTTGGTTCCCGGAGTTCCACGAGGAATGGTCGGGCAGCTCTCACGCTTTGCCGTGGTGGGAGTCATTTCGACGCTCGCGTACGCGCTGCTCTACCTCGCTCTGCACTCGATCATGGGTGCGCAGTGGGCCAACGCCGTCGCATTGCTGGTGACCGCGGTATTCAACACCGCCGCCAACCGGGCCTTCACCTTCGGGATCCGAGGGTCGGAAGGATCCGCTCGTCACCAGATGCAGGGCCTGCTCGTGTTCGGGTTCGGTCTACTGCTCACCAGCGGATCGTTGTTCGTGCTCGACGTCATGGCGCCCGACGCTTCCAAGCACGTGGAGCTTGCCGTACTCGTCATCGCCAATCTTGTTGCCACAGTCAGTCGATTCATCGCACTGCGCTGGGTGTTTCGCACCGCACAATCCGTAGGAGCCAATCGATGACCGCCACTGCAGAGACACTCGCCGCGCCGCTGCCAGCGCCGGAACCGCAACGTCAGGTGCGCTGGGAACCGTGGGCGCTGGGAGTGTTGTTAGTGGGCACCGGAGTTGCCTACATCTGGGGCCTGGGCGCGTCCGGATGGGCCAACTCGTTCTATGCCGCTGCGGTACAGGCAGGTTCGGTGTCGTGGAAGGCTTTCTTCTTCGGCTCCTCGGACGCTGCAAACTCGATCACCGTCGACAAGCCGCCCATGTCCCTGTGGTTGATGTCGGTGTCGGTTCGCATCTTCGGACTCAATTCCTGGGCGATGTTGGTGCCGCAGGCACTCCTCGGGGTCGGATCGGTTGCACTGTTGTGGGGAACGGTTCGACGGTATTTCGGTGCGGCCGCCGGCCTCCTCGCGGGCCTGGTACTTGCGCTCACACCCGTAGCGGCGCTGATGTTCCGGTTCAACAACCCGGATGCTCTGCTGGTGCTCCTGATGATCGCAGCAGTGTGGGCGATGATGCGCGCCGTGCAGGACGGCCGCACCCGCTGGCTCGTGTTGGTCGGTATCTTCTGCGGATTCGGTTTCCTGACAAAGCAATTACAGGTCATGTTGGTAGTTCCACCGCTGGCGCTCACCTATCTGATCGCCGGACCGCCGAAACTGGGTAAGCGCGTACTCCAACTGTTCGCGGCACTGGGCGGACTGATCGTCTCCGCCGGATGGTGGTTGGCAATCGTCGAACTGTGGCCGGCCGACTCGCGTCCGTGGATCGGTGGTTCACAGAACAATTCGATTCTCGAACTGACGCTCGGCTACAACGGGCTCGGGCGCTTGAGCGGCAACGAGACCGGAAGCGTCGGCGGCGGCGGAATGCGCGGTGCTGGTGATGCTGCGGCCGGCGCTGCTGCGGGCGGTTTCCCCGGCATGGGCGAGGCCGCAGGTGGTATGGCCGGGGGAGGTATGGCACCAGGTGGTGGGGCCGGCGGTGGTATGTGGGGGAGTACCGGCATTACCCGACTGTTCGAATCGGCCCAGGGCGGACAGATCGCCTGGTTGATTCCTGCTGCACTGATACTTCTGGTGGCTGGAATCGTGCTGCGAGGCAAGGCACCCCGCGCTGACACACAGCGTGCGTCATTCATCGTCTGGGGGCTCTGGCTGTTGGTGACCGGACTGACCTTCAGTTTCATGGCGGGAATCTTCCACGCCTACTACACCGTTGCGCTGGCGCCGGCGATCGCCGCGCTGATCGGTTCAGGATCGGTAGTGGCGTGGCGTCATCGTGACGTCCTCTGGGTTCGCATCATTCTGGCGGTGTCCTTGGCCGCAACCGTCGCGATGGCGTGGGTACTGCTCGGACGCTCGCCCTCCTTCGTACCGTGGCTTCGCTGGACCATTCTGGTGGTCGGCATCGTCAGTGCCGTGGCAGTGCTGATTCCGGCAGTGACGCGAGGTCGATTGGCTGTGGCAGTGATTCTCGCAGCGATCTTCACCGGTCTGGCGGGTCCGACTGCATACGCGATCGACACGATCAATACTCCGCATACCGGTTCCATAGTTTCGGCCGGACCGAGCGTCGAAGGTGGAATGGGCGGGCCCGGCGGTGGCCGCGGAGGCTTCGGTGGATTCGGTGGCACGGCTGATGGCGGTAACCGTCGGACCGACGGGGCTGGGACCGGAATGCCGGGCACGCCCCCTGCAGGAATGGGTCAGATGCCCGGTGGTGCAACAGTTCCGGGTGGTACCACGCCGACCACCGACGGGACGCGAGGCGCAATGGGAGGCGGTGCCGGTGGTCTACTGCAGGGCAGCACGCCGGGAGCCGCTGTTGTGTCCACTCTCGAAGAGAACTCCGACCAGTTCACGTGGGTAGCCGCGGCAATCGGGTCCAACAGCGCCTCGGGTTATCAGCTTGCGACGCAGTCACCGGTCATGGCTATCGGAGGGTTCAACGGGAGCGATCCGTCGCCGACGCTCGCGCAGTTCCAGCAGTACGTGGCAGAGGGCAAGATTCACTTCTTCATCGCCGGCGGTGGGATGGGTGGAGGTATGAACGCCGAAGGCACCGCTACCGCCATCTCGACGTGGGTGACCGAAAACTTCACCGCCACAACGGTGGACGGAGTAACCCTCTACGACTTGACGGTTGCAGGCTGACCAACAGGAACGCACGCCAGGTCCGCATCGGAGGTGCTTCCTCCGATGCGG
>NZ_JBXAFO010000049.1:0-23212 GCF_058793255.1 Rhodococcus sp. MPR-R1B | reverse complement strand
TTCGCAACTTCCATCCTGCCGCGAAGGACCAGCCCGTCCACTTCAATCCCGCGTCAGCAACGTCCATACCCGCAACAACTAGTCTTCAACGATGAACGACGCATGGCGCACTAGCAATCGGACAAATTGGGCGGCACAACGGGGAATCGCCCTTACCGCTCGCGAGGTTGTGATCTGCGACGAACTGATCAGCGACAACCCGAAAGCACCGTACGAACTCGAACATCATTATCGCCGCGGCGATCTCCGCCCCGAAGTCGCAGGCTTGCTCGCCGCGAATATTTGGACAAGGAAAGTTGATCGAAACCACCACAGCGATATCACTGACTATGCGGTCTGGCGTGCCATGTTCCGGCACCGAGGCTTCACACGAGACAGCTTCCCCGCAGACCGCCCAAAACGATCACTCGTACTGTTTCGCGGAAGCACGCCCGCGGGGAGACATGGAATCAGCTGGTCGCATGATCCCGATCAGGCGCTCTATTTCGCAGACAATCGACAGCTTCCGGGAGTACCCGCCGTGGTGTGGGCGGCGCGGGTACAACCGAAACGCATGCTCGCCGAATACACCGATGGATGGGAGGTCGAGGTCGTCATCGACGCACGCCGCTTACCGATGCTCCCCCTCAAACGCGACGCCACGACCGCTGCCATCGAGCAGTACAGGCGCCGCTCACGAGGCCTGTTCAATACTTGGCTACTTCCCGACCACTTGGGTTTGAAAATCTAGCCACCGGGGTTGACCACGGTCCCGTTCACCACGCAGCAAGCAATTCCGCATTCTCGGCTCCACGAAATTGAGACCAACCTCGCCGACGGCAGCGCTCTATACGCTGACCTCACCACGGCCACGGGTGGCCCGGAGGCTGAAGTCCCACGCGCACGTCAACGTCACTGCCAACATGATCGCCAAGGTCGCGTTCAGTGGGTTCAACTGCGACGTACTCGCGCCGTGAATCGTCGCGTGGCGCGAGAACGTCAGCGGGGCCGGGCCGTCCTTCTTCTCGCCTCTCCAGTCGACAAGAAACGGAACAGCCGTCGCCAGCGGCAGGGTAAACCCGAGCAAAGTTCGCAGCACCTCATCTTCGGTGAATTCCACCGTCAAATCCTGCCGCATCCGGGTATATCCCTTGTCGAGGAACTTCTTCAGATAGCTATCACATACCACCACAGCGAGCGCCTGGGCCGCTTCATGATGTCCGGCAAGGGAAGCATCCACCGCGCTGCGGGTGAGAACCGCGCCATCCCCGATTTCCTCATGGCCCAACTCCGGCAGTGCCCTCAAGCAGTCCGCCGCGATCTCATCACGGCGTTGCTCGACGATTGTCATGCGGGCCTCAGTATCAGTCGCATTCACAAGGTCGGTGACAATCGCGGCTCGCGGGACATAGAAGATTGCGATCCCGTCGACTTGCGCGATTTCCACGAGTTTGTCCAGATCCAGCCCGATGTCGGTCGGCCAGTTCGGCGGGTACGCCCTCCGAAGCGTGGCGGCGGCAAACTCGGCGATCTTGCTCAACCCCGAGACGTCGACCGAGGCAGACACAGCGGCACTTATCTGCTCCGACAGCTCACGACTCCGCTCGTCGAACGCGATCATTGCCTTAGAGAGTTCGCGACTGGTTTCCCCGTACCGCTCCGTTACCTGCCTGGCAATTTCACCCAGTTTCCCAGCGACAGCGTCGATCTGGGGACTGACGTGCGCGTGTAGGGCCCAAACTCGCTCAGCCATTTTGCGCATCTCCTCGTCGTTCAACGGTGTCCTCTCCGTTTAAGTTGCCATCGTGCCCAGGTTCATCATGTCGGAACGTCAGCCTGTTCCCTAGCAGCATCACTATGCTCGGCGAGGACGACTACTTCCACAACCGGGTGATATACACGCTCGGAGACTTACCCCATCTGCCGTCGGGCCATCGATCCGCCGCACGAGCTCGCTGCCAGCTCGCAGTGACTGCGGACGGTTGCGAAGTTGCTTCTTCTTCCACTTCTCTAACTTCTCGTACGTGTCCGACGCGGGCATCTCGGCGAGCTTGGCCGCCTTCTCGTCAAGTCGCGCGTCGTTCAAAAACTCGACCTCGGCGGACAGCACGTGCTCAAGCGCGGTCCGGTCGATCCGCACCGAAAGTTGGCCGCCAAGTGACAACCAGGCCGTTCAGTACGGGTTCGGTGAAACATCTGTCAATGTTGGGTAATCTGCTGATCATGCCCGGACAAGATGATCAGCCTCGCGTTATCGCGGCGATGCGTCCAAGCAATGCGGAAACAACCGCAGCGTCTGAAAGTTCGAGAGGCTGCGGTACCGGAGAGTAAGTCCCTCGGAGTGGTGGGATTTGGACCCTTCACACGAAAGTGATCGACACCAGCCGGCGCGCAGTAATCGGCTCGGCGAAACGCAACCGTCCACTCGACCCTCGCCGCCGAACGCGGTCGTCTAGAACTGAAATTCAGGAGGTGGGTCAAGCCGAAAGCCCGCACCGTTGCCCCAGCCCGTCCTGTCACCACCTAGTTCATTTGCGCGCGCAACGAGAGGAGGCAAGATATCAAGCAGAGCAGGAAGGTTGGTCACTACGGTCGTGCCTAGGTCGTCGGCGACCTTCGAACGTGACAGGAGACTACCCATCTCTTTGTCGGCCACGACCACATTGCAATAGGGCACTGCAGCACCCAGAGCGTCGATGTCTCACACGGCATTTGATGACCACGGCTTTTGTGCGTTACGAAAGTAATGATGCTTGAGATCGACGGCAACACGGATCGAAGGCACGGAATCCGTAAACTCCGAGATCGCTCTTCGATTGCGTTTAGCTCGCCTCGGATCAGTGCCGAACGCACCATCAATCGTCAGATTGTACTCCGCGAATAACTCCGCAAGCTGTGGAAGGTGCTCGTGAGACAGCTCCCGCGCCTGAACGATTACCCTAAGATCGCTTCTCGTGACGGCCCCGTTCGCAATCTGTGTTGCAAGATCCACCTCGTATGAAATGCGAGACTTGAACTTCTCCTGTACGGACTCTGGGTCGTAACCTCGTGTGCGGAGTCCAGGAACATCTTCGTCTCGCGGGCCGGCGAGGACTCGAAACTCGGCCCACTGGTTAAGTTCGACCAGCGATATAGGCAGCAGCTTTTCCACCTTCCCCACTAACTGCTCGTCTCCGCTGCCAAAAGGCAGTCTTCCTTGTTCGCCGACGAACGCCCAGCGAACCCCAACCCCTAAGACCTCCGGGGTCACTGGGCGAAAAGCCGGTCGACCAAAGTGCCGGTACATCGCATACTTCAACTGATGCCTGACCATCACCGATGGTGATCGTAAGGTCCGCATGCAAGAAATCTCCGCCATCGTCCGCGCCACATCGAGCCTCTGCCGCGGGTCTGCAACGGCATGCAGCTCTTCGTAGTGGGTAGCGGACAGGGGAAATGCAACTCCCGCCTGAGACGCCGTACGAAGTGCTTCAATAGCAACCAAGTCTTCAGGATGACTCGGCACTCCTTGGGCAGCCTTAGCAAGTCGTATCCATACCCACAGATCGAGATAGATGGTGGGTCGAAATGGATGCAAGAGCAGCGCCGCACACGAAGTGGTTTCCACCGGTTTCCCTTACTTTCGATCCAGCCGCACCGCGGCAGACGTTTGGTCAATCTCGATCCGAGCAGACGAGGCGCTGCCACCGGGGATGCGACCAGTACACGCGCACCACCGCGCTGGAACCGCAAGATGCCCGATATATGGCCTGTGAACTAGACCGAGAAAATCGCAGAGCACTGGCACCGACCTACCTATAAATCGTACAGATTCTCGACACGTGCAAACTCGACGCAATCTTTTCGAGTGCTCGCGCGTGGTTCTGCAGTGGCGCATGGTCAAGTTCAGGACGGGCGGCGCGTTGCCGCCCACCCTGAACGGATCTGATCATGCGAGGCTTACGCCGGAATACCCGCGCCGACTGCGTCGCTGATCAACGATAACGCCAGGCCCGGGGTCGCGTTGGTGAGAAATTCCGCGAGTGCGGTGTCGACGTGTTCGATGATCTGCTCGCCTCCGGGCTGTCCGGCGACGAAGTCGCGGGCCTGCTGGTCGATCGCAGGGGCCGTCGTGACGGCGTTCCGGACAGTAGTGGATACGGACTCACCGATGGGGCCGGAGTTCTCCCCGTCGGTGAGCGTGTCCTGGGTCTGGGCAGTCACGGCGGGTTGGTCGACGTCGGGGATCGCGATTTCAACGGGTTCACCGAGTTCACCTGCGCCAGACGCGACGGCGGCGGTGAATCCTGCTATTCCTCCGCCCAGTCCGCCGAGAACGAATGCGGGGCCGCCGGCGAGGAGCGCGCCTGTACCGGCGCCGACGGCGGTTCCGGCGAGACCGCTTGCTAGCCAGCCGATTCCGGCGACCACCCCCGTATCTCCTCCAGCGTCTGATGACCCGACAGCAAGATTAATGTCGCCTTGACATTGGTTAGGTCCAGCGCCCGCTCCATCAAGGGGAAATAGGAGCAAAATCGCCAAACGGTGGATAAGCGCCCTAGAAATACTCGGTTTATCGGCCGGTCGACACCACGAACTTTGCAAGCTCTTGTGCTCGTGCTGCTAACCTTCCGCCCATGCCGGTTTCTGCGGATGTTCGCGAGCGCCTTCGGTCTTACCTGGATCCAGATGACGAGATCCGGTACGTATTTCCAGCGGACGTTCTGATGAGCGCGAAACCGAGTGTGATTGTCGTGGTGAGCCGAAAGGCGATCACCGTCTTCTCGACGAGCTTTCGGTCCAGAAAAGTACCGAGGTCGATCCTCACCCAGTTTCCGAGAATGACCGTTCTCGGACCGGTCGATACTGCGTCCACGCCGCACTTCACTGCGGCGGGCATAACGTACGAGATCGACGAAGAATATGTTGCAGTCGTGAACGCTGCCGACGCGGAGATAACGTCGCCGCAGGACTTCCCGCATGATCCGTTGCCGAACCTTTGAAGGCACAAACAAAAAGGCAGTTTCTCATCTCTGAGAAACTGCCTTTTTGATCTAACTTCGGTCGGGCTGACAGGATTTGAACCTGCGACCACTTGACCCCCAGTCAAGTGCGCTACCAAGCTGCGCCACAGCCCGTCCCACGCCCTTGTTTCGGGCGCTTGGAAAGATTACATCAGGGACGGGCCGAAGTACCAATCGGCTGGTCAGAGCCGTTTCAGTACCGAATTGGACGCAGAATCAGCGGCCCTTACGGTCACGCTTCTCGCGCACTCGGACGGATACGCGGATCGGGCTGCCGTCGAAGTTGAACTCTTCACGCAGACGCCGCTCGATGAAGCGGCGGTAGCCGGCCTCGAGGAAGCCCGTGGTGAAGAGAACGAATGTCGGCGGGCGCGTGCTTGCCTGCGTCGCGAACATGATGCGCGGAAGGCGACCACCACGCATCGGAGGCGGCGTTGCTGCCACAACTTCCTTGAGCCAGGTGTTCAGGCGACCCGTGGGGACGCGCTTGTCCCAGGACTCCAGAGCCGTGTCGAGAGCCGGCACGAGCTTCGCCACGGCGCGACCGGTGTGGGCGGAGATGTTGACTCGCTGAGCCCACGGAACGCGGACCAGATCGCGGTCCACTTCCTTGTCCAGCATGAGTCGACGGTCCTCGTCCACGAGGTCCCACTTGTTGAATGCGATCACCAATGCACGACCCGTGTCGGCCACCATGCTCAGAACACGCAAGTCCTGCTCGGTGATCGGCTCGTGCGCGTCGATCAGCAGGATCGCAACCTCAGCGGCCTCGATCGCGCTCTTCGTACGCAGCGACGCATAGAACTCCGCCCCGCTGGCATGGCTGACGCGCTTGCGCAGACCAGCCGTGTCGACGAAACGCCAAGGGCGCCCGCCGAGTTCGACAATGGAGTCGACGGGGTCGACGGTGGTGCCGGCAACATTGTGCACGACGGACCGCTCGTCACCGGACAGCTTGTTGAGCAAGCTGGACTTTCCGACATTCGGCTTTCCGACGAGAGCAACACGACGCGGACCGCCGCCGGGGATACCTTCACGCGGGGTTTCCGGCAGCTTCTCGAGAACCTCGTCGAGCAGGTCTCCGGTACCGCGGCCGTGCGTCGCACTCACGGAGTACGGCTGACCGAGGCCCAAGGACCACAGCGCTGCAACCTCGGACTCGGTGCGTCCGTCGTCCACCTTGTTGGCAACGAGGATGACCGGAGTCTTCGAGCGGCGAAGCACGCGAGCAACAGCTTCGTCCGTCGCGGTAGCGCCGACAACAGCGTCGACGACCAGGAGAATGGCGTCAGCCGTTCCCATGGCCAACTCCGCCTGACGTGCGACCGCCTGCTGAAGACCCTTTGCGTCGGGCTCCCATCCGCCGGTGTCCTGGACTAGGAAGCGTCGTCCGGCCCAGTTCGCCTCGTACGAGACGCGGTCACGGGTAACGCCGGGGATGTCTTCGACTACCGCTTCACGACGGCCGATGATGCGGTTGACGAGCGTCGACTTGCCGACGTTCGGTCGACCGACAACAGCCAAGGTCGGGACGGCAATGTGCGCTTCGCCTTCGCCGTCCGCTTCGAGATCGGCGTAATCCCACTCCGATTCCTCGGACCAAGTTCCGTCACCGGCATATTCGGTTACCAGATCGTCGCTCACTGCACTGCTCCAGTTCTGTCGCTGACCACCAACAGCAACTTGGCGATCACATCTTCAATTCCCAATTCGCTCGTATCCACCAGAATGGAGTCGTCGGCAGGGCGCAACGGCGACACTGCCCGAGTCGAATCGAGATGGTCACGGCGCTGCACATCAGCCAGCACCGCTTCGTAATTGTCTTCACGGCCTTGGCCGATGTTCTGCGTATTGCGCCGTGCCGCACGGGTTTCCGCCGATGCGGTCAAGAAGATCTTGACGTCTGCATCGGGGAGTACGACGGTTCCGATGTCGCGACCTTCCACGACGATCCGCTCCGCACCGGCCGCCAACTCACGCTGAGTGGCGACCAGCAGGTCACGAACCTCGGGTACAGCCGACACCGCGGAGACAGCCTTGGTGACCGCGTCGCCGCGGATCTCCTCACTGACGTCCGCGCCGTCGAGATGCACCTGCTCGCTGCTCGGATCGGTACCGATGGACCATGGCAACGCCGCAACGGCGGCCGTGATCGCGGCGGAATCCGCCAGATCGATTCCCTGACGCAGCACGTGCAGGGTCGCGATCCGGTAGATGGCTCCGGTGTCGAGGTAGCGAGCGCCCAAACGCTGCGCCAACGCGCGAGAGACGCTGGACTTGCCGGTTCCGGACGGTCCGTCCATAGCGACTACCAGCGGCATGGACGAATCGGTCACAGGCCGACCGCCTCGTACAGTCCACCGACCTCGCTACGTCCGAGGACGCGCTGCGTTCCCGGACGCTGATCGCCGAGAGCGACAACTCCGACGTTGGTGCGTACCAGGCGGACAACGGGGTGACCGACGGCATCGAGGAGGCGACGCACGATGTGCTTACGGCCCTCGTGCAGAACCAGCTTGACGAGCGTCTTGCCCTCGTTGATCTCGAGCACGGTGAACGCGTCCACCTTGGCCGGACCGTCGTCGAGGGTGACGCCGTCACGCAACTGCTTGCCGGTGCTGCGCTCGACAACGCCGTGAACCGTGGCGAGGTACGTCTTCGGAACCTCGAACGACGGGTGCATCAGGCGGTGAGCCAGGTCGCCGTCGTTGGTGAAGAGAAGCAAGCCTTCGGTGTCGGCGTCGAGACGGCCGACGTGGAAGAGCCGCTGACCCGACTGAACGCGCTCGGAGACGATGTCACCGACGCACGGACGACCGAGATCGTCGGACATGGTGCACTGCCAGCCACGCGGCTTGTTCATCGCGAGGTAGACGAGGTCCTTCTGCACGACGACGCGGACGCCGTCGACACGAACCACTGCGTTCTCGGGGTCGACACGCAGACCCTGTTCGACCACGATGCGGCCGTCGACCTCGACGCGACCCTGATCGATCAGCTCTTCAGCAGCGCGGCGTGATGCGACGCCGGCCTGAGCCAGCACCTTCTGCAAGCGGACGCCGTCGCCCTTCGGCGGGCCGTCGTGCTTGGTGATCTCGGCATGCTGATGACGCGCCGGCTTGGCGTTGGAGACCAACGGGTTCTGAGAGACGACGCGCTGCGGCTTCTCGGTCTTCGGCTTGCCACGCTTGTTGGTCGCCGGCGGTGTCGGGGCTGCCGGGCGCTTGCGCGGAGGTCCGTCGAACTTGGACCCACGAGGTGCGTTCGACCATGCGCCGCCGCGAGGAGCGTCGGGGCGTGCGCCGCGCTGATCGTCACTACGACGGTCACCGCCGCCACGCGGTGCGCGACGGGCGTCGACGTGGGGGGTACGGCGGTCATCGCTGCGGGGTCCGCGGCGGTCGTCAGTGCGCGGTCCGCGACGGTCGTCGTTGTAGCCACCACGACGGTCGTCCGTACGTGCGGGGCGACGGTCATCGCTGCGCGGCGGGCGACGGTCATCACTGCGCGGCGGGCGACGGTCATCATTGAATCCACCGCGACGGTCGTCCGTGCGGGGACGGTCGGATCCGGCGTTGCGGTCGTATCCCGAGGTACTGCGGGAAGTGTTGCTGCGTCCACCACGGGGCGCTTCGCTACGTGCGCCGCGGGGGGCGTCGCTGCGACCACCACGGGGGGCATCGCTGCGTGCGCCGCGGCTGTCGCGGGAGTTGTTACGGTCCGGTGTGCCATCTCGGCGAGCGGGATTGTTCACTTTTTTCCTGTCAGTTTTCTACTGTTTCCCGAGCGTGGTCGGGTCTTTCTCGGTGCTGACGAGCGCCGGAATTCCGGTCAGTCGTCGACTTCGGTGTCCACTACGTCAGCGGGCACGTCTGCCTTGTTCATTCTCGCAAATCGCGGATCGGATTCCAGGCTTTCGCTGATGTCGTCGATGAGATCGACATCAGGCAAGAGCGGGGCCAACTCCGGGAGCTCGCTGAGCGAGGCCAGGCCGAGCCGTTCGAGGAACAGTTCGGTCGTGGAGTACCGTGTCGCGTTGGTGTCCGGGTCAGGCCCGGCTTCCGCGATCAGTCCGCGGGCAAGGAGGGTGCGTACCACCCCGTCCACGTTGACGCCTCGTACCGCACTGATCCGCGCACGAGTCAACGGTTGACGGTATGCGACTACGGCCAAAGTTTCCAATGCCGCCCTGGTCAATTTGGTGCGTGCGCCGTCCAATAGCAGCTTTTCCACGTACGGGGCAAACTCTTGTCGCGTGTACAGACGCCATCCGTCGCCCGCGTAGCGAAGGTCCATTCCGCTGCCGCGAGCGGTCAATGCGGCTGACATCGACGTCAGGCGTTCTTCGACTCGTTCCGGCGCGGTTCCGGTGACAGATGCGAGTTGGTTCACTTCGGCCGGCGAATCCACGACAAGCAGAAGCGACTCCAGCACGGCGTCGAGTTGATCGTCGTCGAGTTCGAAATCGGGGGCGGAATCTTCGGACTCCGAGGCGTGTTCGGTAGGCTCGATCATCTCGTCTAGCTGCGAAGACTCTGGTTCCGTCGGCTCGGCGTTCATCCGTAGTCCTCCTCTGTGACCGGCGCGGCCGGGTCGTCTCCGGTCCAACTCACCATCAGCGGTCCGAGTGCTTCGGGTTGCTCGAACACAATGACCTGCCGGCGATACAACTCAAGCAACGCGAGAAATCTTGCGACTATCTCGACGGTGATCTCACACTCGGCAACGAGGTCCCCGAAGGGTGTCCACTCCCCTATGCCTCGCTCGCGCAGCAACTCGAGAATTCGCTCGGCCTGCTCGGGTATCGAGATATTGGACACATGGAGGTGATCGAGGCCCACCGTCGGCACCGGACGTGGTGTGAACACAGTCGCCGCGATCTCCGCAAAACGCTGAGGGTCGACGCCCAACAACACCTCGGGCAGGAGTTCGGTGAACTGATCGTCGACGGCAACCGAGCGCGGATAGCGCCGCAGCGCTGCTTCCTCCAACTCACCGAACAGCGCCGCAACTTGTTTGTACGCCCGGTACTGCAGCAGTCGCGCGAAGAGAAGGTCGCGGGCTTCGAGAAGCGCCAGATCCTCCGCGTCCTCGACCTGCCCGGCGGGCAACAGCCTGGCCGCTTTCAGGTCCAGAAGCGTAGCTGCGACGACCAGAAACTCTGTTGTCTGATCGAGGCCCATCGCACTGCCAAGTTCCTTGGTGTATGCGATGAAATCGTCAGTGACGGTGTGCAGGGCGACTTCGGTGACATCGAGCTGTCGTTGATTGATCAGGTTCAACAGCAGATCGAACGGGCCTTCGAAGTTCCGGAGAGTGACTCGGAAACCGGCAGCCTTGGCTGCGGTCTGAGCGTCGGTCGGCACGTTCGGGTCGATCGAATCCGGCTCGACTTCGACCGAATCTTCTTGCGATGCAATCAGTTCCACTAACGACCAGACCGGTGAATGACCTCGCGGGCCAATGCTCGATATGCCTCGGCCCCAGCCGATTTCGGCGCCCACGTCGTGATCGGCTCACCGGCGACGCTGGTTTCGGGGAATCGGACGGTGCGGTTGATCACCGTGTCGTAGACGACGTCGCCGAACACCTCGACGACTCGCGCCATCACCTCACGAGCGTGCAGAGTCCGGGCGTCGAACATCGTGACGACGATACCGGCCAACTCGAGCTTGGGATTGAGACGATCGTGCACCTTTTCGACGGTGTCGTTGAGCAGTGCCAGGCCGCGCAGGCTGAAGTACTCGCATTCCATCGGAATGATGACCGAATCGGCGCAGGCCAGTGCATTCACCGTGAGCAGGCCAAGCGACGGCTGGCAGTCGATGAGCACGTAGTCGTACCGATCGAGAACAGGGTGCAACACGCGTCCCAAGGTCTGCTCACGTCCGACCTCGGTGACCAATTGGATCTCGGCGGCCGAAAGGTCGATGTTGCTGGGCAGCAGGTCGAGGCCGTCGACCCGAGTTCGCATCAACACATCGTCGATGGACACACGCGGTTCGACCAGAAGGTTATGGACGGTCAGTTCCAGGTCGTGATGCTGGACGCCCAGTCCAGCAGACAACGCGCCTTGGGGATCGAGATCCACTAGGAGCACTCGGCGACCGTATTCGGCCAACGACGCACCCAGGTTGATGGTCGACGTCGTCTTGCCGACGCCGCCCTTCTGGTTGCACATCGCGATGATCATCGCGGGTCCGTGGTGCGCCAACGGTGTCGGTTGGGGTACCTCGCGGACCGGTCGACCTGTCGGGCCGAGTTCTTCCGCGGAAACGGTGAGGGTTTCCGCAGGTGGAGAGGCTACTGGCGTCGTATCTATTTCGAACATCGCCTCTGGTTCGGAGGGTACAGCTGGTGCTGATTCGTTCACGCGCTCGAAGAGTTGGGCATTGACATGCGGCGGCGCGGACTCCGCCGCTGGTGGCTGCGATGTCGACACGGTCCGATGCTCCCCTACTCTTTCGGCGGTTGCTCTCGGCGCCGGCAAACCCCCGAAACTGCGGTGGAGGCCGCTCGCGCTCCTTGAACGCTACCGCTTACATCACCGAATGGTCTCGCAGACACGCATGAGCCAACCAACCCCTAACGGGCACGCGGGTGTGCCTGAGCCCACACTTCGCGCAGCGCGGTGACGGTGACCAGCGTGTAGATCTGCGTCGTGGTTACCGAAGCGTGACCGAGAAGTTCCTGCACGACGCGTACGTCCGCGCCGCCGTCGAGCAGGTGTGTGGCAAACGAGTGCCTGAGCGTGTGGGGTGAGACGTCCGCCTTGATCCCGGCCGACGCCGCCGCATCCTGAAGTATCTGCCACGCGCTTTGACGCGAGAGGCGTCCACCGCGCGCGTTGAGAAAGAGGGCAGGAACACCGCGCGTCGCCAGGCTGGGGCGCCCGCGGACGAGATACGCGTCGACGGCGGCGATCGCCGGCCTGCCGACGGGGACGATCCGCTGCTTGCCGCCCTTGCCCTTGAGCAGCACGGAACGAGTTTCGGTATCGATGTCGTCGACGTCCAGATCGATCGCCTCGGTGATTCGCGCTCCGGTCGAGTACAGGAGCTCAAGCAGAGCGCGATCCCGCAGGTCGCGGGGCCCGTCACCGGCCGCACCGCCACCCGAAGCGTCGAGCAGGGCGATCACGTCGTCGAGAGGCAGGGCCTTGGGCAGCTTGCGTCCGGGCGTCGGCGGCTTGACCGTTCGGGCCACGTCGACACCGACCAGGCCCTCGGCGGCGGAGAACTTGTGGAATCCGCGGACCGCGATCAGGGTGCGTGCTGCCGAACTGGCCGCCAATGGTACGACGCCGGCATCTTTGTCACCCAGGCGCAGATGTGTCACGAATTCGGTGACGTCGTTCTCCGTCACGCCCGCGACGTCGTCGATGCCGCGTCCGTGCAGGTACTCCGCGTACCGATTCAGGTCGCGGCGATAGGAAAGTAGAGTATTGCGCGCAGATCCTCGCTCGACCGCTAGATGGTCGAGATACGAGTCCACCTGTCGGGCAAGCACTTCAGGCTCGCGACTTGCGTTCTCCGAATGCGCGAGGACGATCGGACCACGGTGCGTCGGCGGGGCGCAGCGGCTTGCCCGTCGCGCGTGCGGTGGCGATCGCGAGTATGCCCGATACCGCTGTGGCATTGACGATGTCGCCACGTAGCGCCATGTCGACGGCGTCGGCGAGCGGAACCCGCGAAATCTCGAGATCGGCTTCTTCGTGTTCGGGATCGTCGCGCTCCACCTCGTGCAGCCCCTCGGCGAGGAAGACGCGAACTGCCTCGTCCGTGAACCCGGGTGAGAGAGCGACATCGACCAGCACCGACCACCGATCGGCGCCGAGTCCGGTTTCTTCGCCCAGCTCGCGCGCTGCCGCCTCGACCGGGCTCTCCCCCGGAGCGTCGAGCAAACCGGCAGGGATTTCCCACAACCGGTGCCCGAGCGGGTGACGGTACTGGTGAATCAGCACCAGGTTGTCGTGCTCGTCCAGTGCCACGACGGCAACGGCGCCGTGGTGTTCGACGACTTCCCGATCGGCACGCTGACCACCAGGCATCGCAACGGTGTCGACGCGCAACGCGATGATCGCGCCGGTGTAGACAGTCTTGGAGCCGAGGGTGTCGAATTCGTGCCGACCGGGATCGCTCATCTGTGGCTAGACCTTTTCCACGTTCTCGACTGCAGCGTCGAGCGCCGTCTCGGTGGCAGCGGTGTCGATCTTCTCGTCACCGTGGACGTCGACGGGCAGGCGCTCTTCGAGCTTGTACGTCAACGCTGCTTCGACGAAGGCGGCGAACAGCGGATGCGGGCGAGTCGGGCGGCTCTTGAGCTCCGGGTGTGCCTGGGTGGCAACGAAGAACGGATGCTGCTCACGCGGGTACTCGACGAACTCGACCAGATGACCGTCCGGTGAGGTTCCGCTGAACTGCAAGCCGGACTTGGCAATCCGATCGCGGTAGGTGTTGTTGACCTCGTAGCGGTGACGGTGACGCTCGGAAACGTCCTCGGTTCCGTAGGCCTGAGCGACGACGGAACCCTTGGTCAGCACGGCCGGGTAAGCACCCAGACGCATGGTGCCACCGAGGTCGGCGTCACCGGCGATGACGTCTTCCTGATCAGCCATCGTCGAGATGACCGGATGCTTGGTGTCCGGCTCGAACTCGGCCGAGTTGGCATCGTCGAGGCCGACGCTACGAGCAGCTTCGATGACGACGCACTGCAGACCCAGGCACAGACCCAGCAGCGGCAGCTTGCGCGAACGTGCGAAACGGATCGCGCCGAGCTTGCCTTCGATGCCGCGGATGCCGAAGCCGCCGGGGATCAGAACACCGTCGACGTCACCGAGAGCAGCCTGCGCTCCGGCTTCGGTCTCACAGGCGTCCGACGGGACCCAGGAGATCTCTACCTTGGACCGGTTCGCGAATCCACCGGCGCGCAGTGCCTCGGTGACGGAGAGGTATGCGTCGGGCAGGTCGACGTACTTGCCGACCAATGCGACGCGCACCGTCTCACGCGGCTGGTGAACACGATCGAGGAGGTTGCCCCACACGGTCCAGTCGACGTCGCGGAACGGGAGTCCGAGCTGGCGAACGACGTAAGCGTCGAGGCCCTCACGGTGCAGAACCTTCGGGATGTCGTAGATCGAGGGAGCGTCGGGCGTCGAGATGCAGGCGTCGACGTCCACGTCGCACATCAGGGCGATCTTGTTCTTGAGGCCCTGCGGAACGTCACGATCGCAACGAAGGATCAGCGCGTCGGGCTGAATGCCGATGCTGCGCAACGACGCAACCGAGTGCTGCGTGGGCTTGGTCTTGAGCTCTCCGGAGGGGCCGAGGTACGGCACGAGGGAGACGTGCAGGAAGAAGACGTTGTCGCGGCCGACGTCGTGGCGGACCTGGCGAGCGGCTTCGAGGAAGGGCTGCGATTCGATGTCGCCGACGGTGCCACCGATTTCGGTGATCACGACGTCCGGGCGGTGTCCCTGCAGATCCGGACCGCTCATCTCGAGGATGCGACGCTTGATCTCGTCGGTGATGTGCGGGATGACCTGAACGGTGTCGCCGAGGTACTCGCCGCGGCGTTCCTTGGCGATGACCGTCGAGTAAACCTGGCCGGTGGTGACGTTCGCCTGGCCGGAGAGGTCACGGTCGAGGAACCGCTCGTAGTGTCCGACGTCGAGGTCGGTCTCGGCACCGTCTTCGGTAACGAAGACCTCGCCGTGCTGGAAGGGGTTCATGGTGCCCGGATCCACATTGAGATAGGGATCGAGCTTCTGCATGGTCACGCGCATTCCCCGCGCGGTCAACAACTGTCCCAGGCTCGAGGCGGTCAAACCTTTGCCGAGCGAGGAAGCTACACCTCCGCTGACGAAGATGTGCTTGGTGGCGGTACGCGTGTTAGTGCGTGACTGTGGCAAAGGGGCTCCCGTGACGACTGTGCAGGGCTTGGTCTGATGAAGCATGCTGGGGCCTGCCGACCCACGGGATTTCACGGTAACACCTATCGGGGGTCGGTGCCTACAACGCGCCGACTTTCCGCCCCCGATGTGACCGGCGTATCAATACCGGGGTGTTCAGTTGGTGGGTGCGCCGACGGTGACCGCCGCCGCTCCCGGTCCCGTGCCGTAGCGGCCGGCGCCGCCGTTCAACTGTTCCTGCAGCGCCAACGGCGTGGTGATCTTGCCCGACTCCCGATCGATGTTGTCGATGGTCGTCAAGCCCGCTGAGAGCGCCGCGTCCGCACGAGCGACGGCAACCGGACCACTGCCCTCGGCCGAGCCAGGCCGGCCCGCGAGAATCGTTCCTGCGCCGCGTCCGTCGAGAGCACCGGCGAACCGGGCGATGACGGCGCCGCGGTTACCCGTGGCTGCGTCGGATTCACTCTTGTTGTCGCCGGTGAGAACCACGGCGAGTTGAGCCGGCTTGACCGCTCCGTCGTCGTAGCTGATGAAACCGGCGCTACGCAGCGAGTCGAGCGCGAGATTCATCTCGTCCGGAGTGCTCTGCGGTTCGCTGTTCTGCCCGTTGAGAAGCAGAACCGAACCGAGCAGATCACCCGCGAGACTGCCCTGATCGACCGCACCGGTCTTGAGGGTGATCCCCGCAGGGATGACATTGGTGACGACGGTCCGCAAGCGGTCACCACCGGTGGCGTCGACAAACGAATCGGTGAGCGAGACGCGTCCGGTCACGGCACCGCCGGCGGCAGTGACGAGTCGGTTGACACCGTCGAGATCACCGGGATCGGCGTCCGGTGCCGTGATGACGACGACGGTGCGACCAGCGAGACTGTCACGCACGACGCGACCGCCGACAGCGGCATCGAAGCCGTCCGCGGAATTGAGTTGCTGCTGAAGCTGATTGGACTGTTGATTGAGGTCTTCGATCTCGTTCTGCAGGTCCGCCTTGTCGTCGCGCAGACCGGAAAGCAATCCACTGGACAGCATTCCGGAACCGAGCACCACGCCGATCGCGAGTGCCAGGAAGATTGCCGCTATGGAAATTGCATGTTGACGCATCGAAATCACTTGAAGAGCCCCTGAACCCACAGCGCGAAGCTGTTCCACGTTGCGATTGCCCAGTCGAGAACTTCACTACCGGCATTGGACACGACCAGGGCGACGATCACTGCCACCAGGGCGGCGAGCACCAGGAGCGCGATCGCGCCGCCGGACACTCGACTTCGATACAGCGTTGCCACAGCCTTGGCGTCGACCAGTTTCGGCCCAACCTTGAGCCGTGTCATGAACGCCGACGGATTGCTTTCACGACGCCCACGGTCGAAGAACTCGTCCAAGGACACCACGTTGCCGACCGTCACGATCAGTGAAGCGCCGTGGTGATCGGCGAGCAGCAACGCAAGGTCGGTCGGTGAGCAGGTCGCCGGGAACGTCATCGCCCCGATGCCGAGATCCTGGATTCGGGAAAGCCCCGCCGCATGACCGTCCTGGTCTGCGGGCAGAACAACTTCCGCGCCGGACTTGAGGGTGGAACTGGTGATCTCTTCCGGGTCGCCCACGATCAGATCGGGGCGGTATCCGGCCTTGCTCAACACGTCCGCACCTGCGCCGACACCGATCAGGATCGGCGAATACTCCTTGATGAAGGGCTTGAGGTTCTTCAGATCGGCCTCGTGTTCGGGTCCGTCGGAGACGACCACGACGTGGCGATCCTTCAAGTCGATGTCGATGTCCGGAACACCGATTCCGTCGATCAGCAAAGGACTTTCGGTGCGGATGAACTCGATGGTGTTACCCGAGAACGCTTCCAGGTGATCGACCAGGCCGGTCTTGGCCTCGATCATCCGATCGGAGATCTCGGCCTCGGTCTGCTCTTCGCCCTTGACGAGGCTCTTCTCGCCGTTGAAGATCTCGCCCTCGTGCAGGCGGATCTTGCTGCCGTCCTTGACGTTCTTGAAGACGTCACCGTCTACGGCATCGATCAGAACGATGTCGTTGGCGACGATCACTTCCGGTCCGAGGT
Organism: Rhodococcus sp. MPR-R1B; assembly: GCF_058793255.1. Classification (NCBI taxonomy): domain Bacteria; kingdom Bacillati; phylum Actinomycetota; class Actinomycetes; order Mycobacteriales; family Nocardiaceae; genus Rhodococcus; species Rhodococcus sp. MPR-R1B. The sequence continues at coordinate 6,255 of NZ_JBXAFO010000049.1, read as the reverse complement.
TGGGGTACCGCCCCGAAATCGACGGCGACGCGTTGACCACGGCCATGACTCCGGCTTTCACCAGAGCATCGGCGGTCCGGCGATCGATGTCGACTTCGTCGAGGATCACGATGTCTCCAGGACCGACGCGGCGTAGAAGCTTCGCCGTGTTCCGATCGGCCCTGGCGATGCCACTGATCCCAGGCAAGGATTCGGTGTTACGTGAGAGCAATCCGGGCATCTTCATGACTTCGATGATGAACCTGAAACCGCGTTGACCGGTGGAGGCGCGCCGACAACTACCACATCAGTCACACCAACACCACAGAACCTTCAATCTGTGACGCGGGCCGCATTCGCGATCTCGAGCAGTTCTTCGGCGTGCGCACGACCGGTCTCGGTGTCGTCCAGCCCTGCCAACATACGGGCCAATTCGACCACCCGATCCGAATCCGACAAGGTCCGCACGCCACTGCTCACCACTCCGCCTTTGTCGTCGACCTTGTCCACCACGAGGTGGGTGTCGGCAAACGCAGCAACCTGCGGAAGGTGGGTGACGACGATAACCTGATGCGTACGAGCAAGTTTCGCCAATCGGCGGCCGATCTCGACAGCAGCGCGACCACCGACCCCCGCGTCCACTTCGTCGAAAACCATCGTCGCACCGGTGTCGCTACCAGCGAGAACAACCTCGAGCGCCAGCATGACGCGTGACAGCTCGCCACCGGAAGCGCTCTTGCTGATCGGAAGTGACGGTGCCCCGCTGTGCGCGGACAGACGGAATTCCACCTCGTCGACGCCGGCAGACCCGGCATGAAGGTCTACTCCCCCGACGCTGAGCGGCGCCGAGTCCTGCGGGCCGGCAGGCTGCGAGCGCACAGTCACCTCGAGACCCGCACGTCCCATCGCCAGACCGGCGAGTTCCGCGCTGACGGCTTTGGCGAGCTTTGCCGCTGCCTTGACTCTGGCGGCGCTCAGCTTTGTGGCGGCTTCCGCGGTGAGGCCAGCCGTCTCCTCGACCTGCTTGGCCAACAGCGACAACGCATCCGACGACACGTCGAGTTTGGACAGACGAGCGCGAGCGGTATCTGCCCATTCGAGAACACCGTCGACATCGGCGGCGTACTTGCGAGTCAGAGTCTTCAGTTCCGATTGCCGCGACAGCAGCGAGTCCAGAGCACCCGGGTCTGCGGGCAGCCCGGACAGATAGGTGTTCAGATCACCGGCAACATCGGTGACGACGGCAATAGCGTCGGCCAACCGGGAACCGAGGCCGTCCAGATCTGCGTCGGTGACCGACTCGATACGCGCCCGCGCTTCGGACATCAGGTCTAGCGCCGGCATGACCCCGACGTCGCCGCTTGCCATGTCGTCACTACCGGCGAGCGCAGCGTGCGCCTCTTCCGCAGCCGAGCGGAGCGAATCGAGTTCACTGAGTCGTCGAACTTCGGCAACTATCGCCGTGTCCTCGCCTGGCTCGGGTGCCACGCCGTCGATTTCGTTGAGCGCGAAGGTCAACTGATCTGCTTCTTGCGCCAGTTCACGAGCCTTCGACGTGCGTTCGATCAACTCCGAACGAGCATCGAGCCATTCACGACGGTGTTTGCGGTACCTCGTCAGCAGCGTTCCGATTGCCTTGTCCCCGAAGCGGTCCAGCGCATTGCGTTGCTGGTCGGGACGAAGCAATCGCAGCTGATCGTTCTGCCCGTGGACAGTCAGAAGTGGGTCCGTGAATTCGGAGAGAACTCCCGCCGGCACGCTTCGTCCGCCGAGATGAGCCCGTGAGCGGCCGTCGCTGCCGACTGTCCGGACGGCGATGATGGTCCCGTCCTCGTCGCGCTCGGCGCCGGACGATTCCAGGATTCGGACGATCTCACGCTCGGTGGCCGGTGAGACGTCGTCGGCGATGAATCGTCCTTCGACGACGGCTCGCGACGCGCCCAACCGCACCCGCCCGGCATCGGCTCGCGCTCCGCTGAGGAGGTGCAAGCTGGTGACGACCATCGTTTTACCTGCGCCGGTTTCACCGGTCAGGACGGTCAGGCCCTCGTGGAACTGGGCGCTGGCCTCGGAGATCACACCAAGACTGTCGATACGGATCTCTGCGAGCACGATTAAGGCTTCCTTCCTCGCCATCCGGTAACCGGAAGCTCGAACTTGCGAACCATCCGATCAGCGAAGGGCGCAGAGTCCAACCGGACCCACTTGACGGGAGTGGCGCCGCGAACGATCTCGACGCGAGCGCCGGCAGGCAGGTCCAACGTACGACGACCGTCGCAGAAGACCAGGCCGTCGTGGCTACCGGCGACGGTCTCCACCGCGATGATCGAATTCGGGCTGGTGACCAACGGCCGCGCGAACAGCGCATGCGCGTTGCTGGGTACGACGAGCAATGCTTCGAGTTCGGGCCACACGACGGGGCCGCCTGCGGAAAATGCATAAGCGGTCGAGCCGGTGGGAGTGGACACGAGAACACCATCGCAACCGAAGGCAGATACCGGTCTGCCGTCGACCTCGAGGACAACTTCGAGAACTCCCAAACGCGAACGGTTCTCGATGCTGGCCTCGTTGAGCGCCCACCCGCGATCGATGATCTCGTCGTCCACCCGAATCACGACGTCGAGTGTCATACGGGACTCGACGCGATATTCCTTGCGAACTACCTGTGCGAGAGCCTCGTCGAGATGCTCGGCCTCGGTCTCTGCCAGAAATCCGATCCGTCCGAGGTTGATGCCCAGTACCGGAATGGACGCTTCTTGAGCGAGTTCGGCGGCGCGCAGAAATGTGCCGTCACCACCGAGAACAAGAACCAACTCGCATCCGACGGCAGCATCAGGGCCGGGATGAACAACCGTGACGTCGAGACCCGGCGCAGAGAAGCCCGCGGGTTCCGTCATTGCTTCGATGCGCGAGCTGTCTGCTTCGTCGACGAGGACTCGCAGCCCGATTCCCGCCCGTTCGAAAATCTTCCCGACTCGCTTGGCGGTTTCCGTGATGTCACGTCGACCAGGGTGTGCGACAAGAAGGATCTCGCGCGACTCGCCGTTCGTGACCGCGTTCACTGGGGCCCTTCCTCTACAGCCTTGCGAATCATGTCCTCCACCGAAGGAATTCCCTCGGTCTCCGGCTCGTGATCACCGGGCGAACCTGTCTTTCGAAGCCACAGGAAATACTCGACATTTCCCGACGGACCGGGCAATGGGCTGGCCACGACACCTAACGTCCGCAGACCTACCTTTGCAGCAGCCTCCGACACGTCGAGCACAGCCGAGATTCGCAATTCCGGATCTCGTACGACGCCACCGGCACCGACGCGGTCCTTGCCCACCTCGAACTGAGGCTTGACCATCGGAACCAGGTCCGCGCCGTCAGCAGTACAGGCGACAAACGCCCCGAGTACAAGTTTGAGAGAAATGAACGACAAGTCCGCGACAACGAGATCGACAGTTCCGCCGATGGTCTCCGCATCAATTGCACGAACATTGGTTCGGTCGATGACGTGCACCCGGTCATCGGACTGCAGGCGCCACACCAGTTGTCCGTAACCGACGTCGACTGCGACAACTTCCTTCGCACCACGCGTCAGCAGAACATCGGTGAACCCACCGGTGGATGCGCCGGCGTCGAGGCAACGGCGACCTTCGACCGTCAATCCTTCGGCACCGAAGGCGTCGAGTGCGCCGATCAGTTTGTGAGCACCTCGCGACGCCCACGAAACTTCCTGCTCCACCTCGACGACCCGAAGTGGCGTTCCGGCTTCGATCGCCGTCGCAGGCTTGGTCGCAACGGCTCCCGAGATGAGAACTCGGCCGGCGGAAATCAGTTCTTGCGCATGATCTCGTGACCGTGCGAGTCCGCGACGGACAAGTTCGGCGTCCACCCGTGCTCTACGTGCCACGTCAAGCCCTGTCCACAGAGGCGAGTGCCTGGACGAGCACCTCGTGTGCCTGTTCCAAAATATGTGCCTTCTGCGGAATCACACCTGCTCCGTGCTGATCGTTCGGATCCCGTTCGATGCCACCGAGGCGCGCCAGCAAACCGTCGACGTCAGAACGTATGCGTTCCGGATCGACGGAAGGGCGTGGCCCGGGCAACGGAGATCCGTTACTCGTGTTTCCGGGGTGCGGTGTCGGCGTGCTCATCGGGCACAACGTTAGTGCATGACTCTCGGTTACGCATACACCCGCACCCCCGCGAGTCGAACACATTTGCGAGAGATCAGACGAGCCAGGATGCAAACAGATCCGCCACGCCGGCATCCGACGCTTCCAGGGTCCGGAACGACGGATTAGCCCATGCGACAGGCGCAACCGCGCGTAGAAGCGACATCTCGTCCCCGACAACCGGGCCGTCGACAACCAGCGCCGACCCGTTCACGGAGACAGACCACTTGGAGTCCGCACCGACCAGCGATTCGACGGCCGGCTGATTGAGCGAATCCAGAGTTGCTGCAATGTAGGTGGGGCGCTGCTCAACCGGAGCCCGCAGTACGTCACCCGGCGTGCTCACACCGGTGAGAACCAACAACGAGTCGATCGAAACAGCTTGTGCGCCTTCGATATCGGTGTCCAAACGATCACCGACCACCAGTGGACGCGAGCACCCGCTGCGAGCGAGCGCGTCCTCCATCAGCGGTGCAGCAGGCTTACCTGCCACCAACGGTTCCTGCTTGGTCGCAGCGCGTAGAGCTGCCACCATCGAGCCGTTGCCCAGCACCAAACCCCGCTCCGACGGCAGTGTTGTGTCCAGGTTTGCCGCTACCCACAGCGCACCGGCCCGGATCGCCAAGCACGCCTCGGCAAGGATCGACCAGTTGGTCTCCGTCGAATGTCCTTGAACGACAGCAACCGGAGAATCCGCGAATTCGCGCACCGGAAGCAACCCGACGCGCGTCACCTCGTCGGCCAATGCGTCGGTACCGACGACGAGCACAGCGGCACCGGGTTCGAGACGCTCCGACAGCAGACGCACTGCCGTCTGAGAACTGGTGACGACACGATCGTCTTCGGAATCGAAACCGAGTTCGGTCAGATGCGCCGACACTGCCGAAGGCGAGCGACTCGCATTGTTGGTCACGTAGTACAAGGCCTGCGTGCCCTGACCGAGAGCTGCCTGGGTGCCGGGAATCGCATGAGCTCCGGCGTACAGCGTGCCGTCGAGATCGAGCAAAAGTACGTCGTACTGAGTACGAAGCACGGTCACTGATCTTCTCCGGTCAACTCGGCCACCCGTTCTTCAGCATCCGTGTCACCCTCGAGGTCAGCAGCTGCAGCGTTGAGGAACCACTTCAGTCCGTCTTCGACACGACCAGCTGAAACGAGGGCATCGGCGTAGGCGTAGAACAGCCGAGCCGCAGCTTCACCGGTACGCGCTGCGTCCAGATCCTTGGTCTGCAGTGTGACAACTGCCTGGTCGAACTGACCGAGATCCATGCGGGCGCCCGCGACGACGATCCTCAACTCAGACGCCTCGTCGCCCGAAAGCAGGGCAGCCTCGTCGCTACGGCCGAGCTCGATCGCGCGTTCGGGTCGACCCAAACCGCGTTCGCAGTCGGCCATGACAGCGATCAGACCCGGTCCGCCAGCCATTCGACGGGCAGCACGAAGCTCGGAGAGAGCTTCAGCCCATTCACCGGCGTGGTACGCGGTGATTCCGGCAGCTTCACGAACGACCGCAATTCGGCCGGCGCGCTGACGGGCAGCGCGAGCGTGGAGCAGTGCGAGTTCCGGATCTTCGTCGACGAGCTTGCCCGCCATGACGAGGTGACGCGCAACCGTGTTGGCGTTGTCCTTGTCGAGGCTGAGCAGATCCCGACGAACGGCCGGGTCCAACTCCGTGGGCTCTACGTTGTCGGGCAAATCCGGTTCGTCAGGTCGTGCTTGCTGACGGTTGCGGTCGCCATCGCGTCCACGAGGGGTGAACCCACCCTCGCCGCCGCGACGCTGTCCGCCGTTGAATCCGCCGCCGCGGTTACTGTTTCCAGCACCGCCACGGTTGTTGTCTCCGGCACCACCGCGGCGGTCTCCGCCTGCAGCGCCGCGTGATCCACGCCCGTCGTTGTCACGACGGGGGCCACCTGATCGAGGCGCTCCTCCCCCACGGAAGGACCGACGCTCGTCGCCATTCTCCGACACAGTCATTCCTCTCATACAACGCACGAAAGGGGACCCAATATGTTGGGTCCCCTTTCGGTTAACGGGTGTTCGGCGGTGTCCTACTCTCCCACACCCTGTCGAGTGCAGTACCATCGGCGCTGAAGGGCTTAGCTTCCGGGTT
>NZ_JBXAFO010000048.1:0-24083 GCF_058793255.1 Rhodococcus sp. MPR-R1B | reverse complement strand
CCGGTGACGGCGGTGGAGGAGATCGTTGCGTCGGTGTTTGCCGAGGTGTTGGGTGTTGATCGTGTGGGTCTCGATGACGATTTCTTCGAGCTCGGCGGCAACTCTCTCAATGCCACTCGCACGATCAAACGAATCGCCGATGCTCTCGACACCGAACTTTCGGTTCGAGTTCTGTTCGAAGCATCCACGGTGCAGGATCTCGCAGCGCACGCCGAAAGCCGGACCGGGTCGGGTGGGCGAGTCGCGCTGACCGCGGTCGAGCGGCCAGAGCGGATTCCGCTTTCGTTGGCGCAGCAGCGTATGTGGTTCCTCAACCGATTCGACGGGAGTGCAGCGGCATACAATATCCCGATGGCGCTGCGCCTTCAGGGCGATCTTGACGTCTCGGCGCTGAGCGCGGCGATTTCTGATGTGATCGGGCGGCACGAATCACTTCGAACCGTCTACCCGGAAATCGGAGACGGTCCGGTGCAGGTCGTCAAGCCCGTGTCGAGTTGGTCGGACGAAATCGTCGCAGAACCGACTGGCGTGGACGAACTCGAAGGTGAGTTGGTCGCGCTGGCGTCGACGCGCTTCGACGTCACACGCGAGATTCCGATTCGTATCCGGTTGTTCCAGTTGGCTTCCGACGAATACGTACTCGGTGTCGCGATTCATCATATTTCCGCCGACGGTTCCTCGATGGCACCGTTCGCTCGGGATGTCGTGACCGCATACGCCTCGCGGGTTGCCGGGTACACACCGTCCTGGGCTCCTCTCGACGTTCAGTACGCCGACTACAGCCTGTGGCAGCGAGAGGTGCTGGGCAGTGAGGAAGACGCGGGATCTATTGCTTCGCAGCAGATTGCGTACTGGAGCAATGCTCTTGCCGGGCTGCCTGATCAGCTTGCACTTCCCGCCGACCGGCCGCGCCCCGCGACGCAGTCCTTCCGCGGCGGTTACCTGCACTTCGATATCGATGCAGAGTTGCATGCTCGGTTGAGCGGTCTTGCCAGGGCAAATAATTCGACGCTGTTCATGCTCACGCACACTGCGTTCGCGATGTTGTTGGCTCGACTGTCCGGAACCGAGGACATCGCGGTGGGTACACCCATTGCAGGACGTGGTGAGCGGGCACTCGACGATCTCATCGGCATGTTCGTGAACACCTTGGTGTTCCGTACGCAGATCGACAGCGGCGCGCCGTTCCTCGACCTGCTCGGACGTGTCAGGGAGACCGACCTTCAAGCATTTGCACATTCGGACGTTCCTTTCGAGCGACTCGTGGAGGTGCTCAACCCACCGCGTTCGACCGCTCGTCATCCGCTCTATCAGGTCGGCTTCCTCTTCCAGAACATGGAAACCGGAGGGCTCGAGCTTCCGGGGCTCACCGTCAAGGGCGTCGATATCGACAACGGGGTCGCGCAGTTCGATCTTCAGTTGATCGTCAGTGATCGGTACGACGCGAACGGATCTGCAGCCGGCATCACGTCGATGTTCAGCTACGCGCATGATCTGTTCGACGAGTCGACCGTGCAGGACTTCGCCGATCGATTCGTGCGATTGCTCGCGGAGATCGCGTCCGATCCGTCGTTGACCGTCGGCGACTTCGCGCTGCTGGATTCGTCCGAGAGCGACCGGATCCTGAACCGCTGGAACGAGACCGATCACTCCGTCCCGGGAGTCACTCTGGTCGAACTGTTCGACGAGCAGGTCGGTTCGAACCCGGGTGCGGTGGCAGTGATCGCAGGGAACACGTCGCTGACCTACGCCGAGTTCGATGCACGTGTCAACCGTCTCGCACGCCATCTGATTGCAACCGGTGTCGGTCCGGAGTCGTTGGTCGCGTTGGCAATCGAGCGATCGGTCGAACTGCTGGTCGCCATGTACGCGGTGGTGAAAGCAGGTGGTGGATACGTACCGATCGATCCGAACCACCCGGCGGACCGCATCGAGTACGTGTTGACCATGGCAGATCCGGTCTGCGTCCTCACTGCCTCGACCACTGCGAAGAATCCGGCGTTCGGTGATTCCGTGATCGAGGTGGACACGATCGATCTCGCGTCCTACCCGGGAGCGACGGTTACCGATGCGGATCGTATTGCTCCACTGCGAGTGGGCAACACCGCCTACGTGATCTTCACGTCGGGATCGACGGGGCGACCGAAGGGCGTCGCGATCTCGCATCAGGCGGTGGTCAACCAGATTCTCTGGAAGCGCGATCAGTACAGCCTGGACCGATCCGATGCGATGGTGCTCAAGACCGCGGCAACGTTCGACCTCTCGGTCTGGGAGTTCTGGTCGGCACTGACTTCCGGTGCACGACTGGTCATCGCCGAACCCGAAGGTCACAAGGACCCGAGCTACCTGCTCGACCTGATGACTCGGGAGAAGGTCACGACGCTCCACGTGGTGCCGTCGATGCTCGCGATGTTGCAGTCGGCGTCCGAAAATCGCCTTCCGGAATCCCTCCGTCAGGTGCTCGCGATCGGTGAAGCGTTGCCGGCCGCGACCGCGACCGAGTTCGCAGAACTCAGCGACGCCCAGTTGGTGAATCTGTACGGTCCGACCGAGGCCGCAGTCTCGGTGACAGCGCACGTCGTCGGCTCGGACGATACGACCTCGGTGCCGATCGGTGCCCCCGAATGGAACACGCAGGTGTTCGTGCTCGACACACGTTTGCATCCGGTCCCCGTCGGAGTCACCGGGGAGCTTTACCTCGCCGGTGCCCAGCTTGCTCGCGGCTATCACGGGCGCGCGGATCTGACGTCGGAACGATTTGTGGCCAACGTCTTCGGTGACGCGGGTTCGCGGTTGTACCGCACGGGCGACCTCGTCCGGTGGACGGAGAACGGCGAACTCGACTACGTGGAGCGCGCCGACTTCCAGGTCAAGATCCGTGGCTACCGCATCGAACTCGGTGAGATCGAAGCGCTTCTTCGCAAGCAGGCCAGCGTGGACTCCGCGGTGGTGGTGGCCAAGTCGGATGCGCGTACCGGTGATCGACTTGTCGGCTACGTCGTTCCTCAAAGCGGGGAAAGCATCGATGTCGAAACCTTGAAGCGGACTCTTGTGGCTGAGTTGCCGAGTTACATGGTGCCGGCGGCATTGATGGTCTTGGACGAACTACCGCTCAACATCAACGGCAAGGTCGATCGCAAAGCCCTGCCCGACCCCGAATTCGAGGCGACCGAATTCCGTGCGCCGACCAACCCCGTCGAAGAGATCGTGGCGGGTGTGTTCGCTGACGTACTCGGTGTGGCGAGGGTCGGACTCGACGACGACTTCTTCGAGCTCGGCGGAAACTCTCTCGTCGCGACGCAGGTCGTGTCGAGGCTGGGTGAGGCGTTGGACGCGCAGATTCCGGTCCGCGTGATCTTCGAGGCGTCGACTGTCGGGGCATTGGCGTCGAGGGTTCTCGAACACGCGGGATCTGGTGGCCGCCCACCGTTGGTGGCTCAGGTGCGTCCGCACGAGATTCCGTTGTCGTTGGCGCAGCAACGTATGTGGGTGCTCAATCAGTTCGACAAGACCTCGGGTGCGTACAACATCCCGGTCGCGATCCGGCTGTCCGGCGCACTCGATGTCGACGCACTTCACTCAGCGGTGTCGGATCTGATCGAGCGTCACGAAGTGCTCCGGACGGTATACCCGGACCGGGGCAACGGACCGGTTCAGATGATCCTGCCTCGCTCCGCAGCGGCGGTGGGACTGGAGGTGATCGCAACCGACGAAGCGTCGGTCGCCGAGCAGGTGGCTGACACAGTTCGCGAGGGCTTCGATGTCACGACAGCCGTTCCGTTGCGAATCCGTCTCTTCGAGGTCGACGAATCCGAGCGGGTCCTCGTCGTTGTCATTCACCACATCAGCGGTGACGGCTTCTCGATGGCTCCGTTGATCAGAGACACCATGGTTGCGTACACCGCACGTACCGGCGGGGAGACGCCGGAGTGGGCTCCGCTCGAGGTGCAGTACGCCGACTACACGCTGTGGCAGCGTGATGTCCTCGGATCGCCGGAGGACGCGGACAGTCAGCTGGGCCGTCAACTCGCGTACTGGGTGAACGAGCTCAAGGGCACTCCGGAGCTTCTGGAACTGCCGACCGACCGGCCGCGGCCGGCGCGGGCCAGCATGCGCGGTGCGGAATTCGAGTTTGCCGTCGATTCCGAGACCACCAACCGGCTCGCGACGATCGCACGGGAGCAGAACTCGACAGTCTTCATGGTGGTTCACACTGCCCTGGCCGTGCTGCTGGCGAAGATGAGTGGATCGAACGACATCGCAATCGGGACGCCGATCGCGGGTCGAGGTGAGCGGGCGCTCGACGATCTTGTCGGGATGTTCGTCAACACGTTGGTCTTGCGAACGGAGATCGCGCCTGCTTCGACGTTCGTCGACGTTCTGGCACACGTGAAGGACAAGGACTTGTCGGCATTCGCCAATGCCGACGTACCGTTCGAGCGGTTGGTCGACGAACTGGGGCGAGAGCGCTCTCACGCATACTCGCCGCTCTTCCAGGTCATGCTCACCTTCCAGAACATGGCTCTCGGTACGTTCCAGCTCCCGGGCCTCGAGCTCTCTGCGGTCGACAACGGTTTCGACCAGGCGATGTTCGATCTGCAGCTCACCGGTATCGAGCAATTCGACGATGCCGGGGTGCTGTCCGGGCTGAGGATGCGTTTCACCTATGCGACCGACCTGTTCGACGAATCGACCATCGCGCTTTTTGCGGCGCGATTCGGGCGGGTGCTCGAAGAACTGGTGACCGATCCCGGGGTCGTGATTCGCACGATCGACATCGTGACCGAGCAGGAACGCGAGGAAGCGAGCGCTGCCGAGCCGAAGTCCGCGGCAGACCTACCCGAACTGGCAGCCGCAGCGGCGGCCGCCGATCCTGAGGCAATTGCGTTCACCCACGGTGATCAGGCTGTCACCTTCGGTGAGTTGTCGACCAAGCTCGTTGCCATGCGTACCGCCATGGGGGCTGCTCTCGCCCCCGATGCTCTGGTTTCTGTGTCGCTCGCCGGACTTGTTCCGGGCATCCTGCCGGCACTTGGTGTCGACGGTCTCGCCACACTTGTGAGCTCGGTGATAGCTGACGCACAGTCGGTGTCAGCGGGCCGTGGGGGTACGGCCGGGTAACATTCAGTATTTGCCCAGTGAACGCCTCCGGCCGAGCAGAACGCTGTGCTCGACCGGGGCGCACTTCACGAAAGTCAGTTGGAGGAAGTGTAGATGTCCGTCGGTATTCCGGGACCGCAGTCGCTGACGATCGAAGATCTGCCGAAGTTGGTGGCTGCAGTTGCGGCGGTAGATCCTGATCGTGTGGCTCTGAGCCACGGTGGAACCGAAATCAGCTACGGACGACTCAATGACGAGTTGGTCACTCTCGACACCGCGATGGGTGGGGCATTGGGGGCGGATGCCCTGGTTCCTGTTGTCGTTTCCACGGTGCTGCCAGAGCTGATCGGCAGCGAGGCCGACGGTCTCGGCGCGGTGGTCGACCGTCTCATCACCGACGGCACTTCGATCGTGGAGGTCGCGTCGGAGTCCGATGCACACGTGACCCTCGCAGGACTCTTCGACGAGCAGGTCGAGCGGACGCCGGATGCGCTCGCGCTTGATTACGCCGGAACGCAGCTCACTTACGCGCAGTTCGACGCGCGGGCGAACCGCCTGGCCCGTGAACTCGTCGCGGCAGGTGTCGGACCGGACAGCCTCGTCGGTCTCGCGATGCGTCGATCGATCGATCTCCTCGTCTCGATGTACGCGATCGTCAAGGCCGGCGGCGCGTACGTTCCACTCGACCCGGATCATCCTGCCGACCGTCTCGCTTACGTACTCGAGATCGCGAAGCCCACGGCTGTGCTCACACGAACGTCCGATGCCGTGGTGCTGCCGCACGGTACGCCCACGCTCGACGTCGACACCCTCGACTTGTCGGGTCGTGCCGAGACAACTGTCACCGACGCCGACCGGTTGGCGCCGCTGCGCGCGGACAACACTGCGTATGTCATCTTCACGTCCGGATCGACCGGACGCCCCAAAGGCGTTGCAGTCTCTCACCGTGCCATCGTCGCGAACCTGCAATGGCGTCAGACCGAGTACGGATTCACTGCCGACGACGTGATCTTGCAGAAGACACCCTTCACTTTCGATGTGTCCGTGTGGGAGTTCTTCTGGCCGCTGCAGGTCGGTGCATCGCTGGTGATCGCGGAACCCGACGGACATCGTGATCCGGTGTACGTGGCTCGCACGATGATCGAGCGCGGAGTGACGGCGGTGCACTTCGTGCCGTCGATGCTCGCCGTGTTCGTCGCCGAACCCCTTGTTGCGCAGGTCAAAACCCTTCGCTACGTGTTCGCTTCCGGTGAGGCGTTGCCGGCTCGAACGGCGGCACGTCTGCGCGAGGTCAGCAGCGCTGGACTCCACAACCTGTACGGCCCGACCGAAGCCGCCGTCGACGTGACTTATTACGAAACCGGCGAGCAGGATCAGGTGTCGGTGCCGATCGGTGCAGCAGTTGCGGACACCGAGCTCCTGGTGCTCGACGATGCGCTGCGGCCCTCGCCGTCGGGTGTAGCAGGAGAGCTCTATCTTGCCGGGATTCAGCTGGCCAGGGGATACGTGTCGCGTCCCGATCTCACGGCAGACCGCTTCGTGGCGCGGCCCGGCGCTACTGACGGATCCCGGATGTACCGAACCGGAGACCTGGTGCGCTGGCGCGGTGCCGGAGCGAACCGTCAGCTCGAATACATCGGTCGCACCGACTTTCAGGTCAAGCTCCGCGGTCTGCGCATCGAGCTCGGTGAGATCGAGGCGGCACTGCTCGATTGCGAAGGTGTTTCCCAAGCCGTGGTGATCGTCCATTCGGACGAAACGATCGGTGACAACTTGGTGGCCTACATCGTCGCCGAGGGTATCGATTCTGAGAATCTGACGTCGTCGCTTGGCGAACGGCTACCCGACTACATGATCCCTGCCATGTTCGTCGAACTGGACGAGTTTCCGCTCAACGCCAGCGGCAAACTGGATCGAAAGGCTTTGCCCACACCCGAATTCGTGTCGAAGACGGTTGAGTACCGCGAGCCCGCGACACCCACCGAAGCCGGTGTGGTCGCGATCTTTGCCGATCTACTCGGGCAGGATCGGGTAGGGGCAGATGACGGCTTCTTCGAACTGGGCGGCAACTCGTTGCTCGCCACTCGCGTGGTTGCGCGGATCAATGCCGAACACGGCATCGCCATCGACATGCGCAACTTCTTCGACGCACCCACCGCCGCAGAACTTGCCGTCTTCATCGACGAAGCGAAAATCTCAGAAGACCGCAAGGCTCACGTTCCCCTGATCCCTCGCGAGCGCCCCGAGTTGGTTCCGCTGTCTTTGGCACAGCAGCGCATGTGGTTCCTCAATCGATTCGAACCAGAATCGGCAGTCGACCATATTCCGGTCGCGCTGCGGCTCAGCGGAGCGCTCGATGTCGATGCGTTGCAAGGCGCACTCGAGGATTTGATCGAGCGGCACGAGATCCTTCGGACTGTGTACCCGGAGGTCGACGGCGTCGGATATCAGCGCCTGGTCGACATTGCAGCCGTGGTACCGAACCTGACTCCCATACGGGTGGACGAGTCGGCGATCGTCGAGCGCGTGACCGACTTCGTGACTCCGGGATTCGACGTGACCACCGAGGTTCCGATTCGGGCGGCACTCTTCCAATTCGCCGCCGACGAATTCGTCCTCGTGTTCGTCGTCCATCACATCAGCGGTGACGGGTTCTCCATGGGACCGTTGACCAAGGACATCGTTTCGTCTTATGTGTCTCGGACACAGGGAATTTCGCACGATCTTGCTCCGCTGCCCGTACAGTTCGCCGACTTTGCACTGTGGCAGCGCGAGGTTCTCGGCAGTGAGGACGACCCGGATTCTCTGATCACTCGCCAGGTCGACTACTGGCGCCACGCATTGGCCGGTATCCCCGATCAGCTCGATCTTCCGTCGGACCGCCCGCGCCCGCGCGTCGCGTCGAACCGGGGAGCCGGGCACACATTCACGATCGAGCCGGATCTCCACCAGGCTCTCAATCGAATTGCGCTCGACAACAACGCATCTCTGTTCATGGTGTTGCACAGTGCCGTGGCGATTCTGCTGGCGCGGTTGTCGGGGACTTCGGACATCGTGATCGGCACTCCGGTCGCCGGTCGAGGCGATCAAGCTCTCGACGACCTGATCGGAATGTTCGTCAACACACTCGTCCTCCGCACGGAGGTTGATCTCGAAGCTTCGGCACGGGATATGATTTCGCGGGCGCGCGAATCCGACCTCAGCGGCTTCGGGCACGCCGATGTGCCATTCGAACGACTGGTGGAGGTACTCAACCCCGCCCGGTCTCAGGCACGGAACCCGTTGTTCCAGGTGATGCTCTCGCTGCAGAACTTGGGACAGAGCATGCAGCAAAGTCTGGAGGTTCCGGGACTGCGCATTTCCGGACTGGACGTAGAGTCGTCGGCCGCGAAGTTCGACCTCCAATTCACTGTGTGGGAATCTGATACCGCGGACAAGGTCGGTGGTTTGACCGTCGCACTGGTCTATGCGACCGACCTGTTCGACGAGTCGTCTGCCAAATCAATCGGAAAGCGGTTGATTTCAGTTCTCGAAGCAGTGGTTGCCGATCCCTCGGTTCGGGTTGGTGATGTGGATATGTTCGATTCGGGTGAGCGATCTTTGGTGCTCGAGTCGTGGAATGGCACTGCGCATGAGGTTGCGGATGTGTCGTTGGTGGACGTGTTCGATGCTCAGGTTGCGGCGTCGCCGGATTCGGTAGCTGTGTCGTTCGAGGGTGTTTCGCTGTCATATGCGGAGTTCGATTCGCGGGTGAATCGTCTTGCCCGGTACCTGGTTTCGGTGGGTGTGGGACCGGAGTCGTTGGTGGGTGTGGCGGTACGTCGGTCGGTTGATTTGTTGGTTGCGGTTTACGGCGTGCTCAAGGCTGGCGGTGGGTATGTTCCGGTGGATCCAGATCAGCCTGCGGAGCGCAATGCGTACGTGTTGGAGTCGGCGTCGCCGGTATGCGTGATCAGTACCTCTGACGTTGGATTCGATGCCGGTGTGGTACCGGTGGTCGAGGTTGATGTTGTTGATGTGTCTGGTTTTTCGGATAACTCTGTTTCGGATATCGATCGGGTCTCGCCTTTGCGGTCGGGCAATGCGGCGTATGTGATTTTCACGTCGGGGTCGACGGGGCGTCCGAAGGGTGTGTCGGTTTCGCATGCGGCGATTGTGAATCGGTTGGCGTGGATGCAGGACGAGTACGGGTTGGATTCGTCGGATGTGGTGTTGCAGAAGACGCCGTTCACGTTCGATGTGTCGGTGTGGGAGCTTTTCTGGCCGTTGCAGGTTGGTGCTCGGTTGGTGGTGGCTGTGCCGGATGGGCATCGTGACCCGCGGTATTTGACGTCGGTCATTGTGGGGGAGGGTGTGACGACGGTGCATTTCGTGCCGTCGATGCTCGAGGTTTTCGTGACGGATTCGTCTGTGGCTGCGTGTGTTTCGCTGACTCGGGTGTTCGCGTCAGGTGAGGCGTTGCCGGCGAGTGTTGTTGCCGATGTGTGGGCTGTGTTGCCGGGTGTCGGGGTGCACAATTTGTATGGTCCGACCGAGGCGGCGGTGGATGTGACGTTCCACGAGGTGGTGCCGGCGGATGTTCTGGGGGTGCCGATCGGTGCTCCGGTATGGAATACGCAGGTGTTTGTTCTGGACTCTCGATTGAGTCCGGTGCCGGTAGGTGTTGCGGGTGAGCTGTATCTGGCGGGTGTTCAGCTGGCTCGTGGGTATGTGGGTCGGCCGGATTTGTCGTCGGATCGATTTGTGGCGAATCCGTTCTCGGGTGATGGTGGGCGGATGTATCGCTCCGGTGATGTGGTGCGGTGGACTGCGTCGGGCGAGTTGGAGTACATCGGGCGTAGTGACTTTCAGGTGAAGTTGCACGGTTTGCGGATCGAGCTCGGTGAGATCGAGTCGGTGATTCGTGAGCACGAGTCGGTGTCGTCGGTAGTTGTGGTTGTGCGTGAGGATGTGTTGGTTGCGTACGTTACGGCCGCTGGTGGTGTGGTGGACGTTGACGAGTTGAAGAGAGTTGTTGCGGGTCGTCTGCCGGGTTACATGGTGCCGGCGGTGGTGATGGTGCTGGAAGAGTTGCCGTTGGGTGTGTCGGGGAAGTTGGATCGGAAGCTTCTTCCGGATCCGGTGTTCGTGGCGCGCGAGTTTCGGGCACCGTCGAGTGTCGCCGAAATCGCTGTGGCCGGCGTCTTCGGAGATGTTCTCCGGTTGGAACAGGTCGGTCTGGATGACGACTTCTTCGAGCTCGGCGGAAACTCTTTGGTCGCAACGCAGTTGGTGGCTCGCGTAGGTCAAGCGCTCGACACTCAGGTTCCGGTGAGGGTGTTGTTCGATGCTTCGACTGTCGAAGGTTTGGCAGCGCAGGTTGAGTTGATCGCAGGGGCAGGAGGGAGGACCGCGCTCGTGGCCCGCCCACGGCCGGCGTTGATCCCACTCTCACTAGCTCAGCAGCGAATGTGGTTCCTCAGCCGCTTCGATCCTGATTCTGCCGTCAACAACATTCCAATCGCATTGAATATCAAAGGCGTCCTGAATGTTTCGGCGCTGAGGCATGCGATTTCTGATGTAATCGAACGCCACGAGTCGCTCCGGACCGTCTATCCGGAGCAAGGTGGACAAGGACACCAGGTAGTCCTCCCGTCGTCCGAGGTGCCGGTTGAACTGACACCGAAGGTCATCGACGCCTCGCATATTCACAACGAACTTCTGAGTTTCGCGCTCCAGGGTTTCGACGTGACGTCAACCGTTCCGGTTCGAGTCGGGTTGTTCGAACTTGCAGAGGATTCGTACGTTCTGGCCTTCGTTGTGCACCACATCGCAGCGGACGGCTTCTCGATGCGCCCGTTGACTAGGGATGTCATGGTTGCCTACACCGCTCGGGTTTCGAACGGCGTTTCGAATTGGACTCCGCTCGAGGTGCAGTACGCCGATTATGCACTCTGGCAGCGGGAGGTCCTCGGCGACGAGGACGACCCGGATTCGTTGATCTCGGCTCAGCTGGACCACTGGCGCTCCGTCCTCCGTGATTCTCCGGAAGTGCTTGCGTTACCGGCTGACCGATCCCGCCCGGTCGTCGCCTCGAATCGTGGCGCTACGTATCGCTTCTCCGTCAGCGAAGAGATTCGGTCGAGCTTGGACTCACTCGCACGCGAGCGGAACGCATCGCTGTTCATGGTGGTGCATTCGGCCCTCGCCGTGCTTCTCGCAAGGTTGTCCGGTACCAGTGACATCGTGATCGGTACTCCGGTTGCAGGGCGAGGCGAAAAGGCGCTCGACGATGTGATCGGTATGTTCGTGAATACACTGGTCCTGCGGACTCCTGTTGACCTCGCCAGTTCGTTCAGTGCGCTCGTCTCGGCAACGCGGAGGACGGACCTTCAGGCGCTCGGCAACGGCGATGTTCCGTTCGAGCGGCTGGTCGAGGTGCTCGATCCCACCCGATCGCAGGCACATCACCCGCTGTTCCAGGTCGCGTTGTTCTTCCAGAACATGTCGCAGGATGCTTTGGAGCTTTCGGGATTGGAGGTCTCAGGCGTCGAGTTCGATGCCGGTATCGCGAAATTCGATCTTCAACTTACTCTCGCTCCCCGCGTCGAAGATGCGCTCGAAGACGGCATGTTCGCCGAGTTCGCATACGCCACAGATCTGTTCGACGAGTCGACGATTCGTGGATTCGCCGATCGGTTCACCAGGATCCTCGAACAGGTGGTCGTGGATCCGTCGATCACCGTGGGTGACATCGAGCTGTTGGACGAGGCCGAGCGCGAGTCGCTGTTGACTGCGCGCAACTCCACCGCACATGACGTCGGGAACAGTGAGACATTGGCTTCGCTGTTCGACACTCGCGTTGCGTTGGCACCCGATGCTGTTGCCGTGGTGTTCGACGGCCAGTCGCTGACCTATGGCGAGTTGTCGGAACGTGTGAACAAATTGGCACGCAAGCTGATCGAAGATGGTGTCGGGCCCGAATCGTTGGTGGCCTTGGCGATGCGTCGATCGCTCGATCTGGTAGTAGGTATGTACGCGGTGATCGCCGCGGGCGGAGCCTACGTGCCCTTGGATCCCGATCACCCCGCCGAGCGAATCGGGCACATCCTCACGACGGCCGATCCAGTCTGTGTGCTGTCGACGACGAGGGACGCTTTCGTAGCGCCGAACGGCGCCGACGTGCTGTTGATCGACAATGTCGATCTTTCGAGCTACTCGGCTTCAGTCATTTCCGATGCTGATCGTCGCGGTCGTCTGCATGATGTGAATGCCGCCTACGTGATCTTCACCTCGGGTTCCACGGGCAAGCCCAAAGGCGTTGCGGTGTCGCATCACGCCATCGTGAACCAGGTCCTGTGGATGCAGGATCAGTACGCCATCGGCCCAGAAGACGTCTATTTGCAGAAGACTGCTACGACATTCGACGTCTCGTTGTGGGGATACTTCACTGCGCTTTTGTCCGGTACGAGAGTGGTGCTGGCATCTCACGACGGCCATCGAGATCCCGCGTATCTGGCTCGTCTGATCGAAGATCATCGGGTGACGCTGACGGACTTCGTTCCATCGATGTTGACCGTCTTCGCGACTTCGGTTCCGGAACACGCATTGGTGTCACTGAGGGACGTATTCGTGATCGGTGAGGCATTGCCGGTCGAGACGGTGCGTGCATTCGCTCAGGTGTCGTCTGCAGGCCTGCACAATGTGTACGGCCCAACCGAGGCTGCGGTCTCGATCACCTACTACGAGGTCGATGGATCGGAATCAACAGGGATTCCGATCGGGGTGCCCGAGTGGAACTCGCAGGTCTACGTGTTGGACAGTCGGTTGCAGCCGGTGCCGGTAGGCGTTGCGGGTGAGCTGTATCTGGCCGGTGATCAACTGGCGCGCGGTTACGTCGCGCGACCCGATCTCACCAGTGATCGCTTTATCGCGAATCCATTTGCGAAGGTGAGCGACACGAACGGTGAAATCAATCCCGGTGGCAGTCGGATGTATCGCACCGGGGACCTTGTGTGGTGGAACACCGCAGGCGAACTCGAGTATGTCGGGCGTACCGATTTTCAGGTCAAATTCCGTGGTCAGAGGATCGAACTCGGTGAGATCGAGTCAGCTCTGTTGGCACACCCTATGGTGGCTCAGTGCGTGGTCGCAGTGGTGCACACGGACACCGGCGACCAGCTCGCTGCGTACGTCGTCGCATCACCGAGTTCGGTCATCGACGTGGCCGTTTTGCGGGCATCGCTTCCGAAAGTTCTGCCGGCGTACATGATTCCGACGGCAATCGTTGTGCTGGAAGAATTGCCGCTCAACTCTTCGGGAAAGCTCGACCGGAAGTTGTTGCCTGAGCCGAAGTTCGAGGTCGCGGTGTTCCGAGCTCCGGCGACCCCTGTGCAGGAGATCGTGGCGTCGGTATTCGGCGAGGTCTTAGGTGTTCCGAGGGTGGGCCTCGATGATGATTTCTTTGCCCTGGGTGGGAATTCTCTGATCGCCACGCAGGTAGCGGCGCGGTTGGGTGAGGCTCTGGATTCGAGGGTGGCGGTTCGGCTGTTGTTCGAGGCGTCGTCGGTCGAGTCGTTGGCAGCGCGGGTGGAGTCAGAAGTCGGCTCAGGTGACCGGGTGGCTTTGGTTGCTCAGGTCCGGCCGGAGCGAGTTCCGTTGTCGTTGGCGCAACAGCGAATGTGGTTCCTGAACCGTTTCGAACCTGGATCTGCAGTGAACAACCTCCCCCTGGCCATTCGATTGACGGGCAGCTTGAATGTTGCTGCCCTGCAAGTTGCTGTCGCTGATCTTGTTGCACGGCACGAAATTCTGCGGACCGTGTATCCGGAATTCGATGGCGAGGGATACCAGCAAGTTCTTTCTGCAACCGAGTCTGTGTCGCTTGCGGTTCCAGTTGAAATCGCCACGGACGACGTCGTGAAGGTTGTGACCGAGTTCGTATCGGTGGGTTTCGATGTCACCAGTGAGGTGCCCGTCCGCGCACGACTGTTTCGCGTAGATGATCACGAGCACGTACTTGTTTTCGTGATTCATCATATTGCGGGCGACGGATTCTCCTTCGGGCCGCTGTCGCGCGACGTGATGGCCGCGTACGCAGCGAGGCTGTCGGACGACGCCCCGAATTGGGAACCCTTGGCAGTGCAGTATGCCGACTACTCTCTGTGGCAGCGACAGGTATTGGGTGCAGCGGACGACCCCTCCAGCGTCCTGTCACGGCAGTTGCACTACTGGACGCAGACGTTGGCCGGCGCTCCTGATGTTCTCGATCTGCCTGCAGACCGAGTTCGGCCGAAGGTTGCATCGAATCGGGGAGCCGACTTCGCATTCCGGATCGACCGACGGATCAACGAAGCCATGAATGTGATTGCCCGGGAACATCGGGCGTCGTTGTTCATGGTGGCGCACGCGGCACTGGCAGTTCTCTGCGCGAGGCTATCGGGGACATCGGACATTGCGATTGGTACACCCGTTGCGGGGCGTGGTGATCGAGCACTTGACGACATGATCGGAATGTTCGTCAATACCCTGGTGCTTCGCGCAGATGTTCCTTCGGACGACTCGTTTGAAGCGCTACTGGATCGAGTCCGCACGGCAGATCTGGGCGCATTTGCGCACAGTGACATACCGTTCGAGCAGCTGGTAGACGTACTCGACCCGGAGCGTTCGCAGGCGCGACATCCACTTGTGCAGGTTGTTCTGACGTTCCAGAACATGGCCCCGAGGGTCTTCGAGTTGCCTGGGCTGTCAGTTTCGGGCGTGGACCCGGACACGGAGTTCGCGAAGTTCGACTTGCAGTTGACGTTGGCTGAGCAGTTCGACGAATCCGGAGCCGCTGCTGGATTGGCAGCGAAGTTCACTTATGCGACAGATCTTTTCGACGAATCGACCGTGGCGTCTATGGCATCGCGCCTCGTTCGAGTGCTCGAGGCCGTGGCTGACAATTCGGGTGTTGTGGTTGGCGACATCGAATTGCTGGCGCCCTCCGAGCGTGCGGATGTGTTGGGCGAGTGGGCCGTTCCAGGTGTCAACGTGAACGCGGATGCGACTCTCGCGGCGATGTTCGAATCGCAGGTTCGCGATACGCCAGATGCGATTGCCGTGGTTTTCGAGGGTCGGCGCCTCACATACAGTGAGCTGGATTCCTTGGCGAACCGGCTGGCGCGCAAGCTCGTTGAGTTTGGCGTTGGTCCGGAATCGCTGGTGGCCGTCTTGTTGCCGCGTTCGGTCGAGTTGGTGGTTGCACTCCTGGCAGTGGTCAAAGCTGGAGGCGGATACCTACCGGTGGATCCGTCGTATCCGGCGGAGCGTATTGCGTACACGCTCGCTGATGCGCGGCCTTTGGTTGTGCTCGGATCGGCAGATGTCGCGATCGATATCGAGGTGCCGGTTTTGGACGTCACCAGCGAAGATCTGTCCAGCTACGACGCGGCCGCTCTCACCGACGCAGACCGTTGCGGACGACTGCGCGCCGATGACGTTGCATACGTGATTTACACATCCGGTTCGACCGGTCGTCCGAAGGGCGTCGCGGTTACCCACCGAAATGTCGTGGAGTTGTTCGCGAACTCTCAACCGAATTTCGAATTCGACTCGTCAGATGTGTGGACGCTGTTCCACAGCTACGCATTCGACTTCTCTGTGTGGGAGTTGTGGGGCCCGTTGTTGTACGGCGGTACCGTTGTGGTCGTCGACTATTTGACCTCGCGATCTCCGGAGCAGTTCCGCGAGTTGGTTGTTCGCGAGAAGGTAACCGTGCTCAACCAGACTCCGTCTGCGTTCTATCAATTTGCCGAAGCTGATCGTGCCGTCGGTGATTCTGCGGGCTCACTGTCCTTGAAGCATGTGATTTTCGGTGGCGAAGCGCTGGATCTGTCTCAACTGACGCGCTGGTACGACCGGCACGGCGATTCGTCGCCCCGGTTGGTGAACATGTACGGCATCACCGAGACGACGGTTCACGTCTCCTTCCTGGGCTTGGATGCGGAGATGGTCCGTGGAGCGTCGGCCTCCGTGATCGGCCGTGGGTTGGGTGGGTTCTCGGTGTTCGTGCTCGACGACAGATTGCGCCCTGTCCCTGTCGGAGTGCGCGGTGAGATGTACGTTGCCGGGGCGCAACTCTCACGTGGTTACGTGGGGCAGCCCGGATTGACGGCAGGACGTTTCGTGGCCAATCCTTTTGCCCGTAACGGTTCTGGTGGGCTTATGTACCGGACTGGAGATGTCGCGCGTTGGAACGTGGACGGAATGCTCGAATATGCCGGACGCAGCGACTCACAGGTCCAACTGCGTGGTTTCCGTATCGAGATCGGTGAGATCGAGGCGGCCCTTCTTCGTGTAGAAGGTGTTGCCCACGCCGTGGCGATGGTCCGTGCGGACGATGCGCTCGGTGAGCGGTTGGTGGGATACGTTGTGCCCGCGGCCGGCTCGGAGCTCGAGGTGTCCGATGTTCTGGCTTCCGTGTCGCAGTTCCTGACCGGATACATGGTTCCGGATTCGCTGGTTGTGCTCGACGAACTTCCATTGACCGTGAACGGGAAGCTGGACCGAAAGGCGCTGCCTGATCCGATCGTTCAATTGCGTGAGTTCCGGGCGCCGGCTACCCCAGTCGAAACTGTCGTAGCGGCAGTGTTCGCGGATGTGCTAGGTGTGGAACGAGTCGGCCTCGATGACGATTTCTTTGCCCTCGGGGGCAATTCGCTGGTAGCCACCAGATTGGCTGCCAGGTTGGGGCAAGCGCTGAATACGCAGGTGGCCGTGCGGATCTTGTTCGAGAACTCGACTGTCGCGAGTCTGGCGCGATCGGTTTCGGCGCTGGCCGGATCCGGAGCGCGGAAGGTGTTGGAGGCCCGCGACCGTCCGGAGCGCATCCCGCTGTCGCTGGCTCAACAGCGTATGTGGTTGGTCAACCAGATGGATTCGGCATCGCCGGCGTACAACATCCCGTTGGCGCTGCGATTGAGTGGTGAGTTGGATGTGGAGGCGCTCCGGGCGTCGCTTCGAGATGTTCTGGTGCGGCACGAATCTCTTCGCACCAAGTACCCGAGCGATGTCGATGGTCCGACACAGGTGATCGTCACTGTCGACGACATCGCGCCGGCTTTCGAAGTCGTCCAGCTCGAAGATGGCGGAGCAGCGTATGAACGAGTGGCGCAGTTCGTGTCGCGCGGTTTCGACGTAGCTCGGGAGATCCCAGTGCGAGCTGAGTTGCTGCAGCTCGCGCCCGGTGATTTCGTCTTCGTGCTCGTCGCGCATCACATCGCTGCAGACGGCGAATCCATGGCACCGCTCGCGAGAGACATGATGGTGGCGTACGAGTCGCGTTCACGAGGTGCCGCTCCGACGTGGGCCGCCTTGCCTGTGCAGTACGCGGACTTCGCTCTGTGGCAGCGTGAGGTGGTCGGTTCGACCGACCAGGTTGGCTCTCCGGCCGCGAAGCAACTCGAGTTCTGGCGCCGAAACTTGAGTGGACTCACCGCGATCGGCGGATTACGGGCTGACAGACAGCGCCCGGAGCACATGTCGACCAAGGCGGGCGTTGCGGAGTTCACCGTCGATGCTGCGACTTCGGCCCGTCTCAACGAGATCGCTCGCGAACACAACGCGACGCTGTTCATGGTGGCGCACGCAGCCCTCGGTGTCCTGATCACGAGGATGGGTGGCAGTCGAGATTTTGCGATCGGCACCGTTGTGGCAGGTCGGGGCGAAAAGCATCTCGACGACGTCGTCGGCATGTTCGTCAACACTCTGACTCTTCGAACCGCGCCCGATCTCGATGCAGGCTTCGGTGAGCTTGTTTCGTTGGTGCGCGACACTGATCTCGAAGCGTTCGCGAACGGAGACGTGCCGTTCGAGGAGGTGACTGGTGCGCTGGGTGTTTCAGCGAACGACCTGTTCCAGATTGCACTGTCGGTCGAACCGATGGCCGGAGCCGAATTCAGCCTGGGCGGGTTGACGATCACTGCCGTCGAGGGTGTCGAAGCAACAGCGAAATTCGACCTGCAACTGACACTCACAACGGATCCTCAAACACAGGGGATGGTCGGGCACTTGGTCTACGCTGCGGATTTGTTCGATCAGCACACGGTCGACGGGTATGCCCAGCGCTTTGTACGCGCCATCGAGCAGGTGGTCGCAGATCCGTCGCGCCCTATCGGCGACGTTGAACTGCTCAGTGACGCTGAGCGTGCCGAGCTACTGGTCTCGGTCAGTGCATCTGATTCCACGGCATTGCGCGGATCGAATCAATTGGTCCCACAGCGTCTGGCAGCTGCAGTCGAGGACGATCCGGAGGCCGTCGCCGTTGTGGTCGACGGAGTGGACTTCACGTATCAAGACGTCGATGCCCGCTCGTCCCGTCTGGCTCGCCATTTGATCAATTGTGGGCTTGGACCTGGTGACCAGGTCAGCATCAGCGGGCTCACGGGTTTGGATCTGGTCGTGGCGGTATGGGCTGTATTCAAATCGGGTGCTGGAGTCGCGACGGGAGCAAGGGATGACAACCCAGTCGACCTGCGAAACACAGAGGTAGCCGCGGAAGTTGCCTCGCAGTCGGCGCGACCCGTTGGGTACTCGGATCGAGTTCGTCTCTTGACACCCGAATCACCCGCACTCGTTGTAGATGACACGAGTCGGAGTGACGTGAATCATGGAGAGTTCGCTGACAGCCTGCGTGCGATGGCGAACGAGCATGACGTCGACTACGACGCAAGACTGATGTACATAGGTCCTGACGATGACGAAACCTCTATTCGGACGATATTGCTTGCGGGGTCAGTTGGGGCGGCAGTTGTCATGACCAGTGAAGAGGTCCGGGTGCCGAATCTGCATGGCGTCTTGGAGGAGGACTGGATTACCCATGTCATCGCTCCGCCGGAGCTTGCCGCGGAAGTCGACGCAGAAGCTCTTCCGGACCTGAAGCTGACGTGCAGCCCGGGAAAATGGTCCTTGAACTGAGCGCGAACCCATTTTGAACCGGACCGGTTGGGATTTACCTACGGTCCGATGTGGTTCCTACCCCTATAGCTGTAACAATGGTTCGGTGTGTCCGATCAACTACAGGGACGTCCGGAGCGGGTAATCCCTGGTCACGGCCGGAGCCTTGGACAGATCAGCCGCTTGAACAGCGATCGAAACTGCAGTACCAAAACGAAGGTGAATTGTCTTGACGCAGCACGAGCTCTTCCAACATGCCGTTCGATCGCAGGTCGTGGCCGGATGAGCACCGACGGAGTGACGCCCGAGACATCAGCGGCTCGCAGGCCCCGCCGCCAACGCCCAGCACGAGGCCGCAGGGACCGAACCCCGTTGCTGCCTCAGTTGCTTGCGGCAGCCGTGGAGATGAACCCTTCGCAGGAGGCTCTGCGGTTCGAGGGCAGGTCTTTGTCTTACTCCGAGTTGGACGAGTGGTCGTCTCGTTTGGCTCGGGTGTTGATTGCGGACGGTGTGGGGCCGGAAGATCGGGTTGCCGTCTCGGTTCCGCGGTCCATCGAGTCCGTGTTGGCGTTGTGGGCGGTGGCGAAGTCGGGTGCGGCTTTTGTTCCGGTGGATCCGAATTATCCGGCTGATCGTGTGGCGTACATGATCGAGGATTCTGGTGTTTCGGTGGGGTTGACCGTAGAAGAGGTCGTTTCCGACCTTCCTTCGTCGGTCGATTGGAAATCGATTGATTCGCCGAAGGTCAAACAATCGCTGTCCGAGGTGTCGCGGGATCCGGTGGCCTATTCGGATCGTGTTTCGACGCTACGGGTGGAGCATCCGGCATATGTGATCTATACCTCGGGCTCGACGGGTCGACCCAAGGGTGTAGTAGTCACGCACGGTGGGCTCGGCAATTTGCTCAGTGAGCAGGTCGACAAACTCGGCGCTAAGGCACAGTCGAGGGTTCTGCACTTCGCAACACCCAGCTTCGATACGTCGCTGTTCGAATTGTTGCTCACCATCGGGTCCGGCTCGACAATGGTCATCGTCCCGCCGAGCATTTACGGTGGCGAGGAACTGGCGGAGCTGCTCGAAGCGGAGCGGGTGACCCACGTGGTGGGTACGCCCTCGATGCTGGCTTCCGTCGATCCGACGAACCTGAATTCTGTCGAGGCGGCAATCGTCGGTGGTGAGGTCTGCCCGCCCGAACTGGTCGCAAAATGGGGTCGGGGCAGAGCCTTCTTCAACGCGTACGGACCTACCGAAACCACGATCATCACGAACATAAGCCCGAATTTGGCACCCGGTGATCGGGTGAGCATCGGTGGGCCGATCCAGGGCGTTTCATCATTGGTTCTGGACTCACGCCTCCTGCCAGTACCTGTCGGGTCGACGGGAGAGTTGTATCTCGCGGGGCCGCAGGTGGCGCGTGGATACCACAACCTCAGAGGTATGACGGCCGATCGCTTCGTTGCGAATCCTTTTGGAGCTCAAGGCGATCGAATGTATCGCACGGGTGACCTGGTGCGGTGGGTAGCTGACGCCGGTGCGCGTGACCTCGAATACGTGGGGCGCTCGGATTCGCAGCTGAAGATCCGCGGCTTCCGCGTCGAACTCGGCGAGATCGACGCAGTGTTGGCAAAGCACCCATCGGTGGAGTTCGTCGCGACAATCGGCCGAAAGCTCGACAACGGTGAGCACGCATTGGTGGCGTATGTACTTCCACTGACGGGTTCCGAGTTCGACGTATCGGAGCTGATCGACAACTGCAGGCGTGAACTTCCGCGTCACATGGTTCCAGCGTCGGTGATGGCAATTGACGAGATTCCGTTGACGCCCGTAGGTAAGTTGGATGTGGCGGCGTTGCCGGATCCGGTTTTCGAGTCGCGTGCGTTCCGTGAGCCTTCATCTGAGTCTGAGATGTTGGTTGCGGGTGTGTTCGGTGAGTTGCTGGGTCTCGAGCAGGTGGGGGCTGATGATGACTTCTTCGAGCTGGGTGGTAATTCGCTGATTGCAGCGAAGTTGGCGGGTCGTTTGAGTGCGGCTTTCGATGTGCGGGTTCAGGTCAAGACATTGTTCGAGTCTTCGACGGTGGCGTCGTTGGCTTCTGTGCTGGGGTCTTCGGCGGGGCGTGTGCGGGTGCCGTTGTCGGCGCAGACGCGTCCGGAGCGGGTGCCGTTGTCGTTGGCGCAGCAGCGGATGTGGTTCTTGTCGCGGTTCGATGCTGTGTCAGGTGTCAACAATATTCCGATCGTGCTGCGTTTGTCTGGCACGGTGGATATTGCAGCGTTGGGTGCTGCGGTGTCGGATGTTGTTGCGCGGCACGAAGTTTTGCGGACGGTGTATCCAGAGTTCGAGGGTGTGGGGTTCCAGCGGGTTCTTTCGGCGGATGAGTTCGAGGTGGAAGTATCGCCGGAGCTTGTCAGTGAGGCCGATTTGTTGAAGGTGTTGGCGCCGGTAGTGACTGAGGGTTTCGATGTCACTTCCGAGGTGCCGTTGCGGGTTCGTTTGTTCCAGACGGGACCGTCGGAGTTCGTGTTGGCGTTGGTGATTCACCACATTGCCGCTGACGGCGTTTCCTTGGGTCCGTTGGTGCGTGATGTGTCGGTGGCGTATGTGGCGCGTGCGGGTGGGCAGGTTCCGCAGTGGGCGCCGTTGGCGGTGCAGTATGCGGACTTCGCGTTGTGGCAGCGTGAGGTGTTGGGGTCCGAGGGTGACCCGTCGTCGTTGATGTCCGAGCAGTTGGGGTATTGGACGTCGGTGCTGGCGGGGTTGCCGGAGCGGATCGACTTGCCGGCGGATCGCCAGCGGCCGTTGGTGGCATCCAATCATGGTGCGAGTTACCAGTTTTCGGTAGACGAGCGGTTGCATCGGGCGCTCGAGCAGTTGGCGCTTGATCGCAGTGTGTCGTTGTTCATGGTGGTGCATGCGGCGTTGGCGGTGTTGCTGGCGCGACTGAGTGGTAGTGATGATGTTGTCGTGGGCTCGCCGATCGCTGGACGGGGTGAGCAGGAGCTCGATGATCTGATCGGGATGTTCGTCAACACGTTGGTGTTGCGGACGGAGGTGGATTCCTCGGAGTCGTTCTCGGAGTTGTTGGGTCGGGTTCGTGACGTCGATCTGGGGGCGTTCGGCAACGAGGATGTTCCGTTCGAGCGGTTGGTGGAGGTGCTTGATCCGGCGCGGTCGCAGGCTCATCATCCGTTGTTCCAGGTTGCGTTGTTCTTCCAGAACATGGCGCAGGGTGTCGTGGAATTGCCGGGGCTGTCGATTGCCGGTTTCGACGCCGGTGTGGAAATCGCGAAGTTCGATCTGCAGTTGACGGTGACGCCGGTGGAGGAGGACGGCGTCGGTGTGGGGATGCCGATGTCGTTGACGTATGCGACGGATTTGTTCGACGAGTCGACGGTTGTTTCGTTTGCGGAGCGGTTGGTTCGGGTTCTGGAAGCGATGGTGGCGGAGCCTGATTCGGTTGTCGGGGATGTGGAGTTGCTCGGTGAGGACGAGCGTTCGCAGGTGTTGGTGGCGGTCAATGACACTGTTCACGAGTTGACTGCTGGTGCTTTGTTGCTCGACGGGTTTGTTGCGCAGGTGGCGGCGACGCCGGGTGCGGTGGCGTTGGTGTTCGAGGGGCAGTCTCTGACGTATGTGGAGTTTGCGTCTCGGGTGAATCGCCTTGCGCGGTATTTGATTTCGGTGGGTGTGGGGCCGGAGTCGTTGGTGGCGTTGGCGATGCGCCGGTCGGTTGACCTTGTGGTGGGTATGTATGCGGTGGTTGCTGCGGGTGGGGCGTATGTGCCGTTGGATCCGGATCATCCGGTCGAGCGCAATGGTCATATTCTCGGGACTGCGTCACCGGTGTGTGTGTTGTCCACTGCTGATGACGGTGTGGTGTTGCCGGGTGAGTTCGATGTGGTGTTGATCGACGAGTTGGATGTGTCCGGGTTCTCGGATGTGCCTGTTTCCGATGCAGATCGTGTTGCGCCGCTGCGTGGTTCGAATGCTGCGTATGTGATCTTCACGTCGGGGTCGACGGGGAAGCCGAAGGGTGTGGCGGTTTCGCATGCGGCGATCGTCAATCAGATGGCGTGGATGCAGGGTCGATATCTTCTGACCGGGGCGGATGTGTATCTGCAGAAGACTGCGACGACGTTCGACGTGTCGTTGTGGGGCTTCTTCTTGCCGTTGGCGGTGGGTGCGCGGTTGGTGGTGGCCACGCATGATGGTCATCGGGATCCGGGGTATTTGGCGTCGGTGATCGCTGATCAGGGTGTGACGGTGACGGACTTCGTGCCGACGATGTTGTCGGTGTTCGCGGGGGAAGTTTCGGCGGGCCAGTTGGTTTCGTTGCGTGATGTGTTCGTTATCGGTGAGGCGTTGCCGGCGCAGACGGTGCGTGATTTCGGTGTGGTGTCGGGTGCGCGGGTTCACAACTTGTATGGTCCGACCGAGGCCGCGGTGTCGATCACGTTCGCGGATGTGACGTGCGCCGTCGATGGTGGTGTGGTGTCTATTGGTGTGCCGCAGTGGAATTCGCAGGTTTTCGTGTTGGATTCTCGTTTGCGTCCGGTGCCGGTGGGTGTTGCGGGTGAGTTCTATCTTGCGGGTGATCAGTTGGCTCGTGGGTATGTTTCTCGTCCGGATTTGTCGGCGGATCGGTTCGTTGCCAATCCGTATGGCGGCGTGGGTTCGCGGATGTATCGCACTGGGGACTTGGTGCGGTGGGGCGTTTCGGGGGAGCTCGAGTACATCGGTCGTACCGATTTTCAGGTGAAGTTCCGTGGTCAGCGGATCGAGTTGGGGGAGATCGAGTCGGCGTTGGTGGCCGATATGTCGGTGTCTGTGTCGTCGGTGGCTGTGGTGTCGACCAAGACCGGTGATCAGTTGGTGGGGTATGTGGTGCCCGCGTCGGGTGCGGTAGTTGATATTGCGGCACTGGTGGATTCGTTGGGTGCGGTGTTGCCGTCGTATATGGTGCCGTCGCAGATCATGGTGTTGGATGCGTTCCCGTTGAATGCTTCGGGGAAGTTGGATCGGAAGTTGTTGCCGGAGCCGGTGTTCGAGGTTGCGGTGTTTAGGGCTCC
>NZ_JBXAFO010000047.1:0-27119 GCF_058793255.1 Rhodococcus sp. MPR-R1B | reverse complement strand
CTCCCGCCCGCCCCTCTACTGCGCGGCCCTCGCGCGCCACGTCGATGAACGGCCCGAGCAGTATGCCCAGATCCTCCGCCACCGAAGCCTCGGACTCCGGCGGCATCGAAATGTAGCTCAGCCCGAGACGCGCAATCGCCCTGGCCAGAATTCCGGCGTCGGCGGGTGACGCCTGAATCCACCCTCGCTGGAAACTCTCCGCAAGCCGCGACGACGCGCGCTCGATGATGACCGCACTGTCGGTGGTGATCAGGCGAAGCAGGTCCGGCTTGGCCTCACCGGTGAGCAGAGAGATCACCAACGGGTCGGTTGCACTGGAGGCGAAAAACGATCCGAAACCCGCCGTCAATGCCTCGACTGCACGTCCGTCGTTCGCCACCATGGCCTCGTCCACCGCGTCGACGAAGCCGTCAGCAAGGCGAAGCGCGTACGCCTCGGCAAGCCCTTGCCTCGAGCCGAACTCGTTGTAGAGCGTCTGACGACTCACACCGGCATGCTTGGCCAGAACCGTCAGCGTCACCTCGGACCAGTCGCGCTCGGTCAACAACTCACGCATCGAATCGAGCACCGACGTACGCAGCAGCAGGCGCGACGCTTCTTTCTGCGGCAGACGAGTGGGCGTCGAAGTCATGGTGACGACACTACCGCCGCACCTAGGTCCGTTCGTCGCCGACGCATCTCACCGTCGTTCGACCTCAACCATGAAGAAGTCGCTCTTCGCCGCCCCGCAGTCCGGGCAACTCCAGTCTTCGGGAATGTCATCCCAGCGAGTGCCCGGTTCGATACCGTCCTCCGGCCAGCCGACTGCCTCGTCGTACTCGAAGCCGCATTGCGCGCACTGATACAGCTTGTAGTCGTTCATGATTCACTCCCCGCCGTTGCCGGCATCGGCTCGAAGTCCAGCTTTTCCCTCACGCCGCAGTCCGGACAGCACCAGTCGTCCGGCACGGCATCCCACGGCGTGCCCGCCGGAAACCCTTCTCGTGGTGCACCCTTCGATTCGTCGTAGACGTATTCACACACCGGGCATCGATAGCTGCTCATCACGCTGCTCCGTACCGAGCAAGGATGCGATCACGCTTGGACGGCTGAACGTTGACGCGGGTGATGTCGCCGCCGTAGTGCGCAAGGACTTTGGGATCCATCACTTTTCGCCACAGCGGTGGAACGTAGGCGAGGATGATCATGCTCGCGTACCCACTGGGCAGGTTGGGCGCACCGTCCATGCTTCGAAGCGTCTGATAACGACGCGTCGGGTTCGCGTGATGATCGCTGTGACGCTGGAGGTGATACAGGAAGATGTTGGTGCAGATGTGATCACTGTTCCAACTGTGCTCCGGTGCTGCACGCTCGTACCGCCCGCTGTCCAGACGACGACGCTTCAGTCCGTAATGTTCGAGGTAGTTGACGGTTTCGAGCAGACAGAATCCGAACACGGCCTGCAGCACCAGGAACGGCAGTACCGAGAGGCCGAAGACGGCGACGAGGACACCGAACAGTACGACGGACATCAACCACGAATGCAGGACGTCGTTGCGAATTGTCCACGGCTTCTTACCCAGTCGATCGAGTCTGGCCTTTTCCAGGGACCACGACGAGCGCAGAGATCCCCACACACTGCGCGGCAGGAAGGTCCAGAAGCTCTCACCGAAGCGAGACGACGCCGGATCCTCGGGCGTGGCGACGCGCACGTGGTGTCCACGATTGTGCTCGATGTAGAAGTGGCCGTAAAACGACTGCGCCAGAGTGATCTTCGACAACCAGCGTTCGAGATCGTCCTTCTTGTGACCGAGCTCGTGTGCGGTGTTGATCCCGATTCCTGCGACACAACCGATACTGATCGCCAGACCGATCTTGGAGATCAGCCCAAGTCCCCCGTCGATTCCGAGCCAGGACAGATCGGTCGCCGACCAGAGGTAGCAGGCCAGGACCAGGCTGACCAACTGGAACGGTATGTAGATGTAGGTGCAATACCGGTAGTACTTGTCGTTCTCGAGGCGCTCCATCACTTCGTCCGGCGGATTCTCGCCGTCCGGGCCGAAGAAGATGTCGAGGATCGGGAGCAGGATGTAGACGAGAAGCGGCCCGATCCACCACCACACCGGCGAGACCGCATTCCATCCGAGACTGTTGAACAACGCGACCAATCCGACGGCGATGAAGACCGCCGTCGGCGGCACGAGGCCGAGCAGCCAGAGGTATCTCTTCTTGTCACGCCACTGCTCGGGCGGGAGCGTCTGGCCGGATTGCGAGTCCACGTGCGTCGACACGGTCTACCTCCTCGATTCGGACCGACCCGAAAACTGTGAGTCAGTTCACTATGAGGTAGACAGTACTACTGATTTTGTACAAGTGATAGACAAATCATAAACTTTGTACATTTACTCGATTTCGCCGCGTTCACGCTTCCCGATCATCGAATGCTGCCTGCTGTAGGCAAAATAGATGACAACGCCGAGGGCCATCCAGACCACGAACCTCATCCAGGTCTCCACCGACAGGTTGAACATCAGCCACAGACACGCGAGGACGGCCAGAATCGGGACCAGCGGGACCAGCGGCACCCTGAATCCGCGAGGTAGGTCGGGACGCGTCCGACGGAGCACGAGAACCCCGATCGAGACGAGAACAAAAGCGAACAGTGTGCCGATGTTGACCATTTCCTCGAGGGTGCCGATCGGAAAAACGCCGGCGAGCACCGCGACCACGACGCCGACCAAGATCGTGATCCGCACAGGGGTTCCGTGCTTGCCGGTCGGTGCCAGGCGTCGTGGCATCAGACCGTCGCGTGCCATCGCGAAGAGCACCCTGGTCTGCCCGAGCATCAGCACCATCACCACTGTCGTGAGACCGGCCAAAGCGCCGAACGAGATGACGTTTTTCGCCCACGTGATGTCGTGGAAAGCGAATGCCGTTGCCAGGTTGGAGGTATCGCCCTCGAGCTCGGTGTATTTCACCATCCCCGTCAGCACCAGTGTCACCGCCACGTACAGAACCGTGACGATCAGGAGAGAACCCAGGATGCCGCGTGGCAGCGCCTTCTGCGGCTCCTTCGCCTCCTCCGCCGTCGTGGCGACGACGTCGAAGCCGATGAACGCGAAGAACACCAGACTGGCTGCCGCGAGCAATCCGTACCACCCGAACGTGCTGCCACCGGCCCCGGTCACGTACGAGAACAACGACTGGTGGATGCCCTCTCCCGTCGAGCCCGGCTCCGACGGCGGAATGTACGGCGAGTAGTTGTCGGTGTCGATGTAGAACAGACCGACGATGATCACCAGCAACACCACCGCGACCTTGATCGCCGTGATCACCAGTGACACCCTCGACGAGAGTTTTGTGCCGGTCGCGAGCAGGATCGTGATGACAGCGATCACCAGCACCGCACCCCAGTCGAAGGATATCGGCCCCAACTCGACGATCGGGCTGCGTGAGCCCATCACTTCGCCGAGGTACAGCGACCAGCCTTTGGCGACCACCGAAGACGCCAAGGCGAATTCGAGGATGAGATCCCAGCCGATGATCCAGGCGACGAATTCGCCGAACGTCGCGTACGAGAACGTGTACGCGCTACCGGCAACCGGGACCGTCGACGCGAATTCGGCGTAACACAGCGCTGCCAGTCCGCAGGCGATGGCGGCAATGACGAACGCGAGCGAGACCGACGGCCCGGCGACATTTCCCGCCGTCCGAGCCGTGAGTGTGAAGATGCCCGCACCGATGACGACTGCGACACCGAACACCGTGAGATCCCACGAGTTCAGTTCTTTCCGGAGTTTGGTTTCCGGCTCGTCGGTGTCCTTGATGGACTGCTCGATCGATTTGGTTCGAAACAGCTTCGACCGTCCAGATCCGGCCTGCTCGTCCTTGACAGCCATTGCCGCCTCCTTGCTGGGGACCAGCAGGTCCCACCATGGGCAAGTAGAGAGATGGCATCAGCCTAAGCCCGCAGGCGCAGCTTTGTTCAGGGTTTGTCGGGAGCCTGTAGATCTGTTTCAGGGCGATCTCCTGCGCTGAGACGATCCAGGTCCGGCTCGAGGTAGATCACCCGCGCCGCAGGCACTGCAGCGCGCACGCGAGACTCGGCCTCGTCGATCGCCGTCGCCACGTCCGAGATCGTCGATCCGATCGGCACCGCAACCTTGGCAGCAACAAGGATCTCCTCGGGACCGAGGTACTGCGTCTTGCAATGAATGACGCGTTCGATACGAGTTCCGTCGACCAGGGCGTTGAGGATCAGTTCGGTCTCCACCGCCGTTGCGCCCTCACCGATCAGCAGCGACTGCATTTCGATGATCAGAATGATCGCGATGATGCCGAGCAGGACACCGATGCACAGAGTTCCGATGCCGTCGAAGACCGGATTTCCGGTCACCATCGTGAGGCCGACGCCGCCGAGTGCAAGGACGAGACCGATCAATGCGCCGGTGTCCTCGAGCAGCACAACCGGGAGTTCCGGGCTACGAGAGGTTCGGATGAAGTTCCACCACGACGCATTTCCCTTGAGCGGTCGTGATTCCTTCGCTGCGGTCCGGAAGCTGTAGCCCTCCAGACAAATCGCTATGACAAGAATCGCGATTGCCACGAAAGCCGAATTGAGTTCTTCCGGATGTTGAATCTTGTGAATACCCTCGTAAATCGCGAACAGCGAACCGAGGGTGAAGAGCACCAGTGCAACGACGAACGAATAGAAGTATCGGTTGCGCCCGTAGCCGAACGGGTGCAGTTGATCCGCGTCACGTTCTGCCTTCTTCTGCCCCAGGAGCAGCAAACCCTGATTGGACGTGTCGGCCACCGAGTGCACCGATTCGGCGAGCATCGACGACGATCCGGTGATCAAGAATCCGGCGAACTTGGCTACGGCAATTCCGGCATTGGCTCCGAGGGCCGCCAGAATTGCCTTCTTGCCACCATGAGCCGACACAATGTCTCCTAGTTTCCGACTACGGCACTGAAAACCTGCGCAGTCGGGGTCCGTGTGCTCAGGTGTATCGCGGGCTCGTCGGCAGCGATCCACGCCGCTCGGCCTCGATCGAGGTCGAGAGTGTCAGTGCCGCACGTCGCAGTGACCGCGCCGTCGGTGCAGATCAGAATCCGCGGGCCTGAAGCGTCGACGACGATGTCCGTGGAATTCGCGTCGAACTCCAGACGCGTCAAACGAAATTCGGGCGCCGGCGTGACGTACTCGTATCTACCTGATCCTGACTGACCTGATCCAGATGACGGGGCCGGATCGAGCACTTCGATATCGGCCCCGACGAAGTCCAGAACCCTCAGCAATTCGGGCACGTCGACGTGCTTCGGTGTCAGCCCACCGCGCAGCACGTTGTCGGAGTTGGCCATGATCTCGACCGCGAGTCCATGGAGATACGCGTGGAGATTGCCGGCAGCGAGAAACAGTCCTTGGCCGGGCTCGAGGGTGACGCGGTTGAGCAGCAGTGCCGCCAGAACACCGGCGTCGCCGGGGTACGCCTCGCTCAATTCCAGCGCGGTGCGGATCTCGGTCACGAATTCGGCGTCGTGGTGTGCGACGTAGGTGATGCACCCGGCAAGTACGGCAGGGAGCAAGGTCCCGAGCACCGTGGACGGCAGCGTGATCCATGTCGTGAACAACGCCCGCAGTCCGTCGGAATCGGGTTGCCCTTCGAGCAGACCGATGTACGGCTCCAACTCGTCGACGGCCAGAGCGCGCAGCAGTTTGACAGTCCGCGTCGGCTCGCGGAATCCGGCAAGCGCTTCGAATCTGCTCAGTGCGACAACGAGTTCGGGCTTGTGGCTGCCGTCCTTGTAGTTGCGAATCGGCGATTCCATGGGAACGCCGAGTGCGTTCTCACGACGAAAACCCTCGTCGGCTTGAACGGCGCTGGGGTGCGCTTGAAGTGACAGCGGTTCTTCCGCCGCAAGCAGCTTGAGCAGGAATGGGAGTCGCTCACCGAATGCCTCGAGGTTCTCACGGCCGAGTTCGCGTTCGGGTTCGCGGTGCAGGACCTCGAGCAACGACTCGCTTCCGGATTCGGTGATCACGCGCGCCGGGTCACCCGGGTGCGCGCCCAACCACAATTCCGCTTCGGGATGATTCGACGGAGTCGAAAGACCGCGTAGTTCGGCAATTGCCGTTCGCGAGCCCCACGCGTAAGAACGAAGTGCACCTTCGAGTTCACGCACTTACTTCGCACCGCCCGTCAACTGCACGTACGCCGCGGCCATGTCTACTCGAGACGCCAACACGAATACCTGCTCCATCTCCGATATGACCACGTTGGTCTGGTCTTCGTCTGCCGCGACCACCAGGTCGGCGTCGGCCAGTGCGTCCATCCGGCGCCTCGCCTCCCCGCGCGTGGATTCGGTCGCGAAGACGAACGCCCGCGCCGGCGGGGTCGGCAGCGCGCCGTCGAGTTGCGGATCGTGAAAGAAGGGGTCGTGGAACACCGAATCACGTGAAGCTGCGTCCGGCGCGAACAGTGCCCGCGCCGAACGAATCACCTCGGACATCTCGGCGGCAGCGGCGTTCAGGCCGGAGCTCATCAGCGCAACGCTCGAGAACTCTGCGAGTGCTGTTGTCACGGAACCACTTCCACACAGAACGACTCGCCGGCCGCTCATCCTGGTGGCCAACGACTTGGCCGGGTTGTGGAATACCTCGTTGGCCGGTCCGTCCCGCAGCGCCTCCGCATCAACTGCGTCGGCGATTCGACCGAGCACCGCCGAACGGTCCTCGATCGATCCCTTGCCCTCGATTTCGGCGGCAACCGCGAGGAAGACGGCGAGGAACCGCGTCATCGTGTGCCGGGGCGAGGCGTAGAGCCGCGGTGGCAAGGGCATGGTGCGCCCGGCCGCCACGGCTCGCATGGGCCCCTCGTCGGGAACGGCGACAACAACCTCGGCGCCGCGGCGTACGGCACTGTCAACGGATTCGACGAGGCGTGGATCACCGGCATCGTCACCGGCGACGACGATCACGTCCAACGGCCCGGCCCACGACGGCGTCCGGTCGAGAACGAGGAGCGGGCAACCGACCGAATCTCCGACGAGAGCAAGCGCGATCCTGGCTCCGTGCCGGGCGCCACCCGCGCCGGCGATCAGTACGACGCTGCGCGGACGCAGACCGGCCAATCGGGAGATCACACCCTCACCGACGGCCGACGCGGTGGCCCGAATCTGTGCGCCGCCCATGGCTACAGACCGCAGTAGCCCTTCCGAATCGGCAGCTGACAAACCCTCGCTGTCGTCGAGGTCGAGAAGCGGCATCGGCGCTGTCATCTCACCGCACCCCCTTCTCCGTTAGCAGTTCCCGCACCATCCAGCATTCCAGCTCCACGCGGTCCGTGGTGGCAAAGCCCTCGTTCCCGAGGCCGTCGTTCCTGAGATAGTCCCCCAACTATCCCAGGGCTTCGGCTCACCGACAAACCGATCAGACTCGGATTCAAGCCCGGACGATCGCCAGAATTTCGTTCACCAATGCGTCGACATCGGCGGACGTGGGTGCTTCGACGTTGAGTCGCAGCAGTGGTTCGGTGTTGGACGCGCGCAAGTTGAACCAGGCATTTCCCTCGAGACTGACCGTGACACCGTCGAGGCGATCCACCGACTCGGTGCGGTCGGCAAATGCCGCCAGTACAGCGGCCGTACGATCTGCCGCGTCAGCCACGGTGGAGTTGATCTCGCCCGAGGCCGCGTAGCGGGTGTACTCCGCCATCAACTCGGAGAGCGGACGATCCTGCTCGCCCAGTGCGGCGAGTACGTGCAGCGCCGCGAGCATGCCGGAGTCGGCGCCCCAGAAGTCGCGGAAGTAGTAGTGAGCGGAGTGCTCGCCGCCGAACACCGCACCGGTCTCGGCCATCTCCTGCTTGATGAACGAGTGGCCGACTCGGGTACGAATAGCGACGCCGCCGAGTTCTTCGACCAGTTCGGGCACTGCCCGTGACGTGATCAGGTTGTGGATGATCGACGCGCCCGGTTCCTTCGCGAGTTCGCGCTTGGCGACAAGTGCCGTCACCGCGGACGGCGAGACCGGGTCGCCCTTCTCGTCTACGACGAAGCAACGGTCCGCGTCACCGTCGAACGCCAAGCCGATGTCCGCTCCGGTTTCGCGCACGTAGGCCTGCAGGTCGACGAGGTTGGCCGGATCGAGCGGATTGGCTTCGTGGTTGGGGAACGTGCCGTCGAGCTCGAAGTACAGCGGCAGGACGTCGAGGGGCATCGGCCCGAATACGGCCGGCGCGGTATGGCCGCCCATACCGTTGCCTGCATCGACTGCGACCTTCAGCGGGCGCAACGCAGCCAGGTCGACCAATCCGCGGAGGTAGCTCGCGTATTCCTCGAGGACGTCCTTGGTGCTGGCGGTGCCTGCCGGTCCGTCGTACGCGGGAACACCCGAGACGACCTCGGCGGAGATGACTGCGAGGCCGGTGTCCTGACCGACCGGCTTGGCGCCGGCCCGACACATCTTGATGCCGTTGTACTTGGCGGGATTGTGGCTCGCCGTGAACATCGCGCCCGGGCAGTTCAGCAAACCGGATGCAAAGTAGAGCTCGTCGGTCGACGCCAATCCGATGTAGACGACGTCGAGCCCTTGAGCAAGCACGCCGTCACCGAAAGCCGAAGACAGTGTGGGCGACGATGCGCGCATGTCGTAGCCGATCACAACCGTCGTGGCGGCGCCGGCCTCGTCGCGGACCAGGCGGGCGAACGACGCACCGACGTCGCGGACAAAATCTTCGTCGATCTGCTCACCGACCACACCGCGTACGTCGTACGCCTTGATGATTGCAGCAACCGACTCGGCTGTTCGCCCCACTGAAAACTCTCCTTGTGCATGCACCCTCACAGACGGGAACGTCCGGGCGCATGGCGTCCGGAGATTCGCAGTACTCGGGTGTGGAAGTACTCGGTCGAGCCTAGCGTCTACGGCGACGAATCTCGCGTCAGTTGGACGGGTCGGGCAGAACGCGTAGGTGTCCACGACGCCCTGTACGGGCAGTACTCGGAGCTGCGGGACGTATGTCCTCATCTGCATCGACGTTGGACTTGCTGCGATCTCCGAGACCGGCCTCACGTACAGCTTCAGCCAAAGCGGTCAGATCGTCTTCGTCGGGAGTACTCGACGCGAATCCGCCTTCGTGGCGGACGAGTTCCCACCCCTTGGGGGCGGTGATTCGAGAGCCGTGAGTGTCACACAAATCCCATGAATGGGGCTCGGCGACGGTTGCCAGCGGCCCGACAACCGCAGTGGAGTCCGAGTAGACATACGTAAGCGTCGCGACGGCGGGGTTCTTGCACCCGGGGCGGCAGCAGCGACGCAGAGATCTCACAGGTACGGAGCCTAGCCCTCCCCACGTCCGGAACCTACTCGGACACACCGAGCAGTTTCTCCTGTCGTAATCTGGCGCCATGCCACAAGCCCGCCGCCGACGCTCGGTCACCACTCGTTCCATCGAGCGACACGGCCGTGGCCTGCGCGGACCGCTACTTCCCCCGGAGGTGCCCGCCAGGCGTACCCGCGCGGAGAAGTTCGATCTCCTGGTGCTCGACGCCTTCTCTCCCGTCGACCTCGCATGGCACGACCGGCTGACGAAACTCGACATCGCAGTGGACGAAGTTCCGAAGATTCACGCGCACGATCCGGAGTCCGTCACATGGCCGCCGGAGGTCATCGCGGACGGCCCGGTTCCACTGTCACGACTGATTCCGGCCGGAATCGACCGTCACGGAAATACGACTCGCGCAAGAATTGTGCTGTTTCGCCGCCCATTGGAGCAGCGAGCGAAGGATCCGGAAGAACTCACGGATCTGGTGCACGACGTGTTGGTCCATCAAGTCGGCACGTATCTGGGCGTCGACCCACAGGTCATCGACCCCACGCTGCCCGACGAGGACTGATACTGCCCGACGAGGACTGACGCACTGTCAGACGAAAAAACTGATGTCACACGAAGAAGTAAATCCACACGAAGAACAAAACAGTCGTTGCTTGACCTGCAATTCCCCGTTGCAGGTCAGACTTTCGAAGACCGCCCGTCAGCCCCGACGCTGACAGAACCGATTCAGCAGCAGATCAGATGATCCCCCGCTTGAGTCGCCGACGCTCGCGCTCGGACAACCCTCCCCAGATTCCGAACCGTTCGTCGTTCGCGAGCGCGTACTCGAGGCACTCGTCACGAACTTCACAACCGAGGCAGATCCGTTTTGCTTCCCTCGTCGATCCTCCCTTTTCAGGAAAGAACGCTTCGGGATCGGTCTGCGCGCAGAGAGCACGCTCCTGCCACTGATCCTCGATGGTGTCGAACAATTCTTCGAAGCCGGTGACGAGACTCAGCACTGGCCGAGTACTCATACCGTCGAACTCACTGCTGCAGGCACCTTCTGCTGCGCCTGCTCGGGAATCGGTCTGCGGTTCGTCGCTTACTGTCATTGCGAGAGAACTGATCTCGACATTTTCATTGGGCATCGTTCCGCCTCCTCACCTGTAATAGCGCAGAATTTTCACTCCATCTTCAACCCCACCCCGTCGACCGTTCGAAACTGTGTTCGAAACCGGCCCCGCTGCAAGTGAACTCACAAGTAGCGGTTGGAATGACACATTTGAGATTACACACGTCCAGCGTGTCGCGGTCAAGCTAAACGAGATGAATCCATTAGTATTCCGGCCCTCAATTGACGGGACCTTCTGCCCGCCAGACACGACGACGCGCCGACCGCCTAGGCTCTGTTGTCGTGAACGTGACTGTATTGGTTGGCGGCGTCGGCGGGGCCCGTTTCCTTCAAGGTGTTCAAAACGCGCTCGGAATCGCCGGTGGTGAATCCCTCGAGAAATACGAAGGCCCACATCGCATCACGGCCGTCGTCAACGTCGGGGACGACGTGTGGATGCACGGTCTGCGCATCTGCCCCGATCTGGACACTTGTATGTACACACTCGGCGGCGGTATCGACACCGAACGCGGGTGGGGGCACGCCGGCGAAACCTGGAATGCGAAAGAAGAACTCGCCGCATACGGCGCGAAGCCGGACTGGTTCGGCCTCGGAGATCGCGATATCGCAACGCATTTGATTCGCAGCCAGATGCTCCGCACGGGATATCCGTTGTCCGCGATCACCGAAGCGTTGTGCAATCGCTGGAATCCCGGTGTCGCACTGCTTCCCGTGAGCGACGACCGCAGCGAAACACACGTCGTGATCACCGATCCGGAAGACGGTGAGCAGAAGGCGATTCATTTCCAGGAGTGGTGGGTACGCCATCGGGCACAGGTGGAAACGCACAGCTTCGCTCACGTCGGCGCCGAGCAGGCCAAGCCCGCGCCAGGGGTGGTCGAGGCGATCGACGGTGCCGACATCGTGCTGATCGCACCGTCCAATCCCGTCGTGAGCGTCGGCGCGATCCTCGCGGTGCCCGGCATTCGCGGTGCCCTGCGAACAACCGCGGCCAAGGTTGTCGGCCTCTCCCCCGTCATCGGCGGAAAACCGTTGCGCGGCATGGCTGACGAGTGCCTCGAGGTGATCGGGGTCGAGACGACTTCGGAGGCGATCGGTCGCCACTACGGAGCTCGTTCGATCAACGGCATTCTCGACGGCTGGCTCGTCGACGAAGGTGACACGGCCGACATCGACGGGGTGGACGTGCGAAGCATCCCACTTTTGATGACGTCCCCCGAAGAGACCGCGAAAATGGTTCGCACGGCTTTCGAGATCGCCGGAGTCGAACTGTGACCGAGCCCGGAACCGAAGCAAGCCGCGACAGAAATCACTCTCCCGGTGATCACTCCCCCGGCGCCGCAATCGAAGTCATTCCCGTGCTCGGGCTTCCCGAGTTCCGGCCCGGAGACGACTTGGCCACCGCTGTCGTCGACGCGACGCCGTGGCTCGAGAGCGGCGACGTCGTTGTCGTCACGAGCAAGGTGTTCTCCAAAGTCGAGGGTCGCATCGTTTCCTCACCGACCGATCCGGAAGAGCGCGACGCGGCACGACGCCTCCTGGTGGATCAGGAAGCCGTCCGCGTCGTGGCACGCAAGGGCCGCACTCTGATCACCGAGAACAAACTCGGAATCGTGCAGGCCGCATCGGGCATCGACGGCTCCAACGTCGACGGTGCCGAATTGGCGCTGCTCCCCGTGGATCCGGATGCGAGCGCTGCGGGTCTGCGCGCCCGAATTCTCGAGAGCACGGGCAAGTCCGTCGCCGTCGTCGTCACCGACACGATGGGTCGTGCGTGGCGCAACGGGCAGACCGACGCCGCAATCGGTTCCTCCGGCATTCCGGTCCTGCACGGCTACCTCGGAGCACAGGACAGTCAGGGCAACGATCTGATCGTCACCGAGATCGCGATCGCGGACGAAATCGCCGCTGCGGGCGACTTGGTCAAGGGAAAGCTGGGCGGCGTTCCCGTCGCCGTCGTTCGTGGGCTTCGGTTCGAGGACGACGGTTCGAGTGGCCAGGATCTGATTCGCCGCGGCCCGGACGATCTGTTCTGGCTGGGCACCGAGGAAGCTACGGCGATGGGCCGTGGCCAGGCGCTGCTGTTGCGTCGATCGGTCCGACAGTTCGCAAGTGATCCCGTCGACGCGGAGATCATTCGCAGCTCGATCGCCGAGGCACTCACCGCTCCCGCACCGCACCACACGAGACCGGTTCGATTCGTGTGGCTACGCACGGAGTCGGTCCGCACGGCTCTTCTCGAGCAGATGCGCGAGAAGTGGGCCGCCGATCTTCGCGCCGACGGTCGCAGTGACGAATCCGTCGAGGCCCGGGTTGCCCGCGGAAACATCCTGTTCGACGCCCCCGAGGTCGTCATTCCCTTCTGCGTGCCCGATGGCGCACACAGTTATCCGGATGCCGGACGAACCGCGGCGGAGTCGACGATGTTCACGGTCGCCGCCGGCGCGGCAGTGCAGGGACTGCTGGTCTCGTTGGCCACCCGCGGCGTGGGAAGCTGCTGGATCGGATCGACGATCTTCGCCGCCGATCTCGTACGCGAACAACTCGATCTCCCGGCGGATTGGCAGCCACTCGGTGCCATCGCAATCGGGCACCCCCTCGAACCACTGACTCCGCGCTCTGTCTCCGCCCCCGGGGACGCGTTGGTGGAGCTGTAGGTCCATGTCAGCCGAATCGCTGCACGCCTCCGCCAAGGGCGTCCTGGAGGGCTGGGAGACGTCCTCCGAAGCGGACGAATCATTGCGGCACACGATGCTCGCGTTCCTCGATTCGGCTCCGGACGGCTGCCTTCGTCGCCACGCACCGGGACACATCACCGCGTCGTCTCTCGTTCTCGACGAGAGTGGCTGCCACGTCTTGCTGACCCTGCATCCCAAGGTGGGCAGGTGGATTCAGCTCGGCGGCCACTGCGAGCCCGACGACGAGACGGTGGTAGATGCGGCATTGCGGGAAGCTCGCGAGGAGTCCGGAATTCACGACGTTCGGATAGACGCGGACCTACTCTCCGCCCACACGCATCCGATCACGTGCTCACTCGGAGTACCGACTCGCCA
Organism: Rhodococcus sp. MPR-R1B; assembly: GCF_058793255.1. Taxonomy (NCBI): domain Bacteria; kingdom Bacillati; phylum Actinomycetota; class Actinomycetes; order Mycobacteriales; family Nocardiaceae; genus Rhodococcus; species Rhodococcus sp. MPR-R1B. The sequence goes on along the minus strand of NZ_JBXAFO010000047.1, from coordinate 13,635 downwards.
TCTCGATCTACGGTTTCTTGTTGTGGCGCCGGACAATTCACATATCGTCCGCAGCGCAGAGTCCACCGACCTCAGATGGTGGCCGGTGGACGCGCTCCCACCTACAGCGGAACGCGAGACCATCGACCACCTGGTCGCGCTCGCCCGTCAGCGCAAGAATCAGGACTGAATCGGAGAAAGCTGGGGCTGCTTGGCGCTCACGCCGTCGCCCGAAGATGTTCCCTTCACGCGCCGAGCTACCCACGGCACCAAGAACTCTCGCGCCCATTGACGATCCTCGCGACGAGTTTCGGCTTTCGTGAGAACCGGCGCAGGCCCGAGATCGGGCGGGGTCAATCCGTGTTCGACGCCGAGCACGTCGAGCACACGCGTCGCCATGTTCTCGTGCCCGGAGGGCGACATGTGGAGGCGATCCCAGTCCCACATCCGAAGGTCCTGATATTCGGAGAATCGCCAGAAGTCGACGAGGGTCGCGTCGTGGCGGTCGGCCACCTCGCGAACAAGCTCGTTGTAGATCGCCAGACGTCCGCGGAGCTTGCCGAAGAAGGCGGACCATCCGGTGTCGTACGCGGTGAACATCAGAACCCGAGCGCCGGATGCAGTGAGCTGACCGATTGCCGAATCGTAGCGGGCGACCATCGCATCGATGTCGAGCTTCGGACGCATCATGTCGTTTCCGCCGGCGTAGATGGTCACCAGATCGGGCTTCAACGCCAGAGCGGGTTCCAACTGCTCGTCGATGATCGGTCCGAGTAGGCGACCACGAATCGCCAGGTTGGCGTAGCGGAAGTCGGGATTGTTCACCGCCAGCTGCTCGGCCACTCGGTCTGCCCACCCGCGCAGACCGTTGGGGAATCGTTCGTCGGCGTCGCCGACGCCCTCGGTGAACGAGTCACCGAGGGCAACGTAACGGCTCGGAAGAGAAGTCATACCCGCCAGTATTCCAGTAGGTCAGCTAACGATCACACATCTGTGCTGAAGCGCACGCCACCGTCCGGCAGCGTCACCCCCGGCCACACGCGTGCGCCGCGCAACAATTCGCACCGCGCACCGATGTCCGCGCCGTCGCCGATGACAGCGTCGCGGACCAGCGCTCGGGGTCCGATACGGACGCCGAATCCGAGGATCGATCGTTCGACCACCGCGCCGGCTTCCACAACGGCGCCGTCGAAGAGAATTGCACCGTCGAGGCGAGCGCCTGCGCCGACTTCTGCGCCCCGACCGACAACCGTGCCGCCGATCAGGACAGCGCCCGGCGCGATTCCGGCTCCGGGGTGAACCAGCGACTCGCCGCGCGGACCTTCGAGAGCCGGCGAAGGTGCGATACCTCGCACCAGGTCGGCGGAACCGCGAACGAAGTCCTCGGGGGTTCCCATGTCACGCCAGTACGACGAGTCGACGTGGCCGAACACCCGCTTGCCCTCGGCCAGCAGATTCGGGAACACCTCGCGCTCGACCGACACCGGTCGTCCTTCGGGGATCTGTTCGATGATTTCGCGCTTGAAGACGTAGCAGCCGGCGTTGATCTGATCCGTCGGCGGATCCTGGGTCTTCTCCAGGAATGCCGAGACTCGTCCGTCCTCGTCGGTCGGAACACAACCGAATGCTCGCGGGTCTCCCACACGAACCAGATGCAGGGTCACGTCGGCGTCCGTCTTCTCGTGGGTCTCGAGAATGCCGTTCAGATCGGTGCCACCGAGCACGTCGCCGTTGAACACCATGACGTTGTCACCGCGCAACTTCGGCAGAACGTTGCGGATTCCGCCACCGGTGCCCAGCGGTTCGGTCTCGAAGACGTAGTCGATCTCGAGGCCCATCTTGGAGCCGTCGCCGAAGTAGTCCTCGAATACCTCTGCCTTGAAGGACGTTCCGAGCACGACGTGCTTGATTCCGGCTGCCTCGATGCGGGCGAGCAGGTGCGTCAGGAACGGCAGGCCGGCGGTCGGAAGCATCGGCTTGGGTGCCGACAGCGTCAGCGGACGCAGCCGAGTGCCTTTGCCGCCTACCAGGATTACGGCGTCGGTCGGATTCGGATCGGACATCATTTTCCCCCGTGGTTCGAAACTGATGGGTTGTCGGTCGAGTTGTCGGTGCGAGCGCGCTCGCGAACTGCAGAAGCTACGGCGATCTTGGATCGCACCGCGAGGCCACCGCGCAAGGCAAGTCGTAGCGGAGCCTGCCACCAGTGCGGATGGCGATCAGCCTGGAACTGGTACGCACTGCGATGATGGGCAGGCAACATCAGTTCCGGATGACGTCCTGCCGCATGGCCTTTGGCATGGGTGACGACGGCCGAGGGGACGAATACGTTGAGCCACCCGGCTTTTCCGAGGCGGTCACCGAAGTCCACGTCCTCCATGTACATGAAGTAACGAGAGTCGAAACCTGAGATGGTGTCGAAGGCGTCGCGTCGCACCAGCAGGCACGACCCGGAAAGCCACCCCACTGCACGCTCGGTGACGGCCTCGTTCTCCTGACGGTAACGAGCAGTCCACGGGTTCTTCGGCCATACGGTACCGAGCAACGCGTGCCCGACGCCCGAGGTGATGTCGGGCACCGTTCGCGCCGACGGATAGACACTGCCGTCCGGTTCGAGGACCTTCGGCCCCAGTGCACCGGCCCTTGGCCACCGATTTGCCGCAGCCACCAATTCGTCGAGTGAACCGGGTGCCCATTGGACGTCCGGGTTGGAAATCACGACGAATTCGATCGACGAATCGATCTCCGCTACAGCCCGATTTATCGCTCCCCCGTACCCGATGTTTCCGCCGGTTCGAAGCAGACGGACATGCTCGTACTTGGCATCGGCGGCCTCGGGGGCACCATCGGTCGACCCATTGTCGGCCATGATGACCTGGGGTTTTTCTGTCGTCGCCACAGCGAGCGTGCTCAAGAAATTCTCGAGATGCTCGCCTGGCGAGTAGGTCACCGTTACCACGGCCAGCTTGGGACTCACGCCGGTCAGCCTAGCCGTCCGCGGCCACTGTCCCGAACAATGCTCACGCCAGAGCGGCGTGCAGAGCCTCTCGCCACGGACGCAGCGGCGTCATTCCCGCGGTAACCCACGCGCGCTCGGACAAGACCGAATATGCCGGGCGCGGGGCAGGGCGTACGAACTCCGCACTGCTGCACGGGCGCACCCGAGCAGGGTCTGCGCCGATCTCCTCGAAAACAGCTCGCGCCAACTCGTACCAACTTGCTTGCCCGCCATTGGTCACGTGGAATGTCGACGCACCCGTGAAGTCCAGCAGCGCGAGTTCGACGATGCCGCCGGCCAGATCGACGCTGTACGTGGGCGACCCGATCTGGTCGTCCACGACGTTCACGAATTCGCGTTCGGCTTCGAGCCTTCGCATGGTGGCGACAAAATCCGTGCCGACACCGGAGTACACCCACGCGGTGCGGACAACGGCCGCGTCAGCCCCCGACTCTCGAACAGCGATCTCGCCGTCCAGTTTGGTTCGGCCGTAGACCGTCGCGGGACCGGTCGGTGCATCGACGTCGTATGGCGAGCTTGCATCGCCCGGAAAGACGTAGTCCGTCGAAACGTGGATCAACCGCGAACCCGCCCGCGCACAGGCTTGCGCGAGATTCCGCGGTCCGATCTCGTTGACCGCCCTCGCCGCCTCCTGGTCGGTCTCGGCAGCATCGACGGCCGTGTACGCAGCGCAGTTGATCAGCACCGAACCAGGCGAGACGAAGTTGTCAACCGCGCGGCTGTCGGTGATGTCGAGCTCGCGGGAACCGACGGCCGTCACAGTGTGACCCGCCGACGTTGCGAGAGCATCGATACGGGTTCCGAGCTGCCCTCGGGCGCCGGTGAGCAGGATATTCGTCACACGGTTGAGTCTGGCACGCCGCGTCGAGGTACCCGCGGCCGAGCATCGGACCAGTAACCTGAAGGGGTGTCCCACCAGCAACCGCAGCGCCGCGCGCGTCCACGACCTGCGCCGATTCGGACCAAGACGAGCCCGGCTCGCATAGCGGTCGCGGTGCTGTCCATGCTCGTACTGCTGGTCACCGGGTTCGCATGGCGGGGTGTGGACTCGTTGAGAAACAGCCTTGCCACTGCCAGCGGACTCGGCCTCGGTGGCGGCAAGGACGGAGCAATCGACATTCTGATGGTGGGAACGGACAGTCGAACCGACGCGCACGGCAACCCGCTCTCACAAAGCGAGCTCGACTCGTTGCGCGCAGGTGAGGAAGTTGCGTCCAATACCGACACCATCATCTTGATCCGCGTCCCCAACGACGGGAGTTCCGCGACCGCGATCTCGATTCCCCGCGACGCGTACGTCAACGTCCCGGGTATCGGTATGTCGAAGATCAACGCCGCGTTCGGTGCCACCAAGGAAACCGAGCGGCTGAAGTTGGTCAACAACGGGTCGTCCGACAGCGACGCAGACAAGAAGTCGACGGAAGCCGGCCGGACCGCGCTCATAGGAGCGGTGGCGAATCTGACCGGCATCACCGTCGATCACTACGCCGAAGTCGGACTACTCGGATTCGTCCTGCTGACCAACGCAGTGGGCGGAGTCGACGTGTGCCTCAACGCGCCGGTAGACGAACCGATGTCCGGAGCCAATTTCGCGGCCGGGAAACAGACACTCGACGGCGCCGACGCGCTGAGCTTCGTGCGACAACGACACGACCTTCCTCGCGGCGACCTGGACCGGATCGTGCGCCAGCAGGTGTTCATGGCGTCCCTCGTCAGTAAGGTGCTCAGCGCAAAAACTCTCAGTGACCCCGGCAAACTCAGCCAGCTCACCTCGGCCGTTCAGCGCTCCGTCGTCATCGACGACGACTGGGACATCATCGAATTCGCCAAGCAGTTGCAGAATCTGGCCGGCGGCAAGGTGCAATTCGAGACCATTCCCGTTCTCGACATCAACGGCATGACCGATTACGGCGAGTCCATCGTCAAGGTCGATCCCAAGGCCGTCAAGAAGTACATCGCCGGATTGGTCGGCGCCGACAGCGAGGACTCGGAGGAGACCTCCGAAGCACCGACCACGGTGAATGCGTCCTCGATCACGGTCGACGTCGCAAACGCCAGTGACGTCGCAGGGTTGGCCAGCGGTGTTTCCGAAGCGTTGAGTGCCCTCGGGTACAAGCAGGGTCAGGTCGGCAACAACACCGGCTCGGACGTCACCGAATCGACGGTGTTCGCAAAGTCCGCGGACGACGACGCAGCACTCGCGGTGGCCGAGGCACTCGGCGGTCTGACGGTCAAGGAGGATTCGTCATTGTCCTCGGGCAAGGTTCGGGTTGTCATTGCCGAGGACTACAGCGGCCCGCAGTCCGCGGACGCGGTATCCCCGTCCGAAGGAGCGACAAGCACGACTGAATCGTCGAGCACCACCGAGACCAGCCCCACTCCCGCCCCTCCCGGCCCGCCGATCGACGCGGCCTCCAACGGCCCGCGCTGTGTCAACTGAAAAATTGTGTGAACTGAACCGCTGCGTAAGCTGATTACGTGCCTTCGCCTGTAGACAACCTGACCGACGCCCTCCTCGGACCGATCCTGGCTGCCGACCCGGCCGGCCCTCGCGTGACCTACTACGACGACGCCACCGGCGAGCGCATCGAATTGTCTGCGAGCACTCTGGCCAACTGGGCGGCAAAGACAGCGAACATGGTTCGCGACGAGTTCGCTCTCGAGCCCGGCGGCAAAGTTGCCGTGCTGCTTCCCGCGCACTGGCAGAGCGTCGCCGTCTTGCTGGGTGTGTGGTGGGCAGGCGGTGAGGTGGTCCTCTCCCCCGACGCCGACGCCGAACTGGCTTTTGTCACTGCCGACCGACTGGACGATGTTGCGGACGTACCGGAAGTAGCCGCACTCTCCCTCGACGCGTTCGGCAAAGGTTTGAGCGATCTTCCGCTCGGCGTCGCCGACTACGCAACCTCCATCCGTGTGCACGGCGACCAGTTCCGTAGCGCCGGGGCCGGTTCGGCGCTGGAAGGCCGGTCCGTAGCGGACACGATCGACGCGGCACGGGCATCGGCGAAGAACGTCGAATTGGTGTCGACGGATCGTGTCCTCTCCAGTCGCACGTGGGACACGGCAGACGAATTGATCGACGGGCTTCTGGCAGTTCTCGCCGCGGGTGCCTCACTCGTGCAGGTGGCCCACCCGGACGCGGAAGCTACCGCGCGCCGAGTGGGCACCGAGAAGGTCACGAAACAGTTCTGAACGCTAGCTCGCGAGAGCTGTCACCGGTGACACCAGCCCCGCCCGCCTAGCGGGGAGCAGTGACGCGATCACACCGCAGATTCCGCCGATCAACACGATGGCTACCAACTGCACCCACGGCACTGCGCTGAGGGCGACGTCCTCGATCCCGAATACCGATGCGGTACCGGCTACACCGAACACCATCCCGAACAGCACTCCGATCACCGATGCGACTCCTGCCACCAGCAGTGCTTCCCAGATCAACATGGCTCGAATTCCCTTCTTGGTCAGTCCGAGTGCGCGAAGCAGTCCGGATTCGCGGCGCCGTTCGAGAACGGACAGTGCCATGGTGTTTCCGACGCCGATCAAAGCGATCAACACCGCTACCGACAGCAATCCGGCAACCACCATGAGCATGGTGTCGAGGATCGAATCGAGAGCTGAACGCATCTCGGTCATGCCCTGAACATCGCTGCCCGGCGCTTCCTGGCGTGCCAGTTCCGTGATGCGGTCGGTGGCGGCCAAAGCCTGTTCGTCAGTATCCGTCCCCAGCCTTACCCAGTACGAATCGGTGGTCGGCGCGGTGGCCGCTGCACCGAGATCGCCTCGATCCAGTAGTGCTGGTTGACCTTTCACGCCCTCGACCACGCTGACGTTCACGACGCCGCGATCCCCACGCACCGTCGCCGTATCGCCCGCCGAGAGCTTGTATTCGGTCAGGTCAGCGGGCGAGAGCACCAACTGACCGGCCGCGGGTACCGAGATCTCGGTACGCAGAACACCTTTCACCCGAGCAGCGTCGACGCCGAATCCGGCCAACGAACCGCGCCCGTCGATCGTCAGTTCGGCCTTGTCCAGACCGCTCACCGCGCCGACACCGTTGACCGCGGCGATGTCTGTGCCCAACCCTGCGGGAAGCGGTGCCGAACCTGAACTGCTCACCATGACGTCGACGGGGAATTGACTGTCCATCGCCACGGGTGCGGCTTCCTTGACCGTCGCGATTCCCACGACGAGCGTGCTCGTCAAGGCAACACCGATCAACAATGCGGTGGCCGTCGCCGAGGTGCGGCGTGGGTTCCTACCGGCGTTGCCTGCTGCCAGGCTTCCCACCGGACCAATCAGTCTCGCCAACACTCCGCCGGCCGCATTGATCAGTGCAGGCACGATTCGACCGGACAGTGCCGCGATCCCCAGGAACGAGAACAGTCCACCGGCGGTTGCCGCCGGCACCTGCTGATTCGTCACTCCCAGGACGGTCATCGCGATGCCCGCGAGCAGGGTCACGACGCCGAGAACCCGGCGCACCACCGATACCTGAACGCTCTCGGGCTTGGACTCCATCGGCTGCAGTGCCGCCAGCGGGGAGAGCCTCGTTGCCGCCCGCCCGGGCGCAGATGCAGCGAGCATCGTCATCACGATGCCGACGGCAAGACCGACGAGCACGGTCACCGGGGTGACGCTCAGTGACGAAAGAGGAACCGGCACATCTGCGGCCGTTGCTACCCGACCGATCGCCCACGCAAGTCCGACACCGAGTCCGACGCCGATCACCGAGGCGATCACGCCGACCGCCGCGGCTTCACTGCGAATGCTCCGGCGAACCTGTTTGGCCGTGGCGCCGACGCATCGCAGCAACGCGAGTTCCTGAGTGCGCGCCGCGAGCAGCACGGCAAATGTATTGGCGATCACCAGCGCGGCAACAACAACGGCGATGGCGCCGAAGGCGAGCAACACCGTGCTGAGGATCTTGGTGCCGCCCATGTATTCGGCTGCGGCGTTGTCTGTGGCTTCGTCGCCGGTCAGCACGGTGGAGTCCGCGGGCAACGCGCTCGAGATCGAATCCACGAGTTCTTGCTGAGAGCGTGAACCGTCACCGGCGACACGGAACTCACGTTCGGCACTGTCACCGGCCCACGCGCTCACCTGCTCGGCGGTGGTGAATATCTTGATCCCGCCCAGTCGTTGCGCCGAACCGGAGAGGTCGACCAGTCCGACTATCTCGGCGGTGGGTGCGGCGGCACCGACCGTCGAATCCCGTGCCGTGACTGTGATTCGGGCACCGATCGGTATCCCGGAGTCCGCGCTCACCAACACCTGCCCCAGACCGGCCGGAATCGATCCCTCCGACACCTTCTCCCAACGCAATTCGGGATTGTCGGCAATCGAGAGCGCATCCCCGTAGGACGCGCCCTTTGCCTCGGAGTCGACACGAACATACGTCGACACGTCGTCGGCCACCGCCGAGACGCCCGGCACCGCGCTCAGCAGAGCTTCCGTCACGCCTGGACCGGACGCGACGACATCTGTGGTTTCGTATTGCGTCGCAAGTGATTTGCTCACACTCGCGTCGACCGTCGAGCTCAAGGTCAAAGTCGCGACGATGTATCCGACGGCGATCACCACCGCGAGTATCGACGCCACATAGCGCCCGGCATGTGCCCGCGCCTGCGCAAAAGCCAGACCTCTCATCGCAGTGCACCCGAAACTGCAGGAACATCGGCCAGGTCGTCGGCACCGAGAGCTCGCATGGCACCGATCACCGAGTCGACGGTGGGATGGTCGATCTCTCCGGCAATACGCCCGTCCGCGATCAACACGACTCGATCCGCGTACGACGCCGCCACCGGATCGTGCGTCACCATGACGACGGTCTGACCGGTCTCCCGGACACTGGTCCGCAAGAGTCCCAGAACCTCTGTCCCGGAACGGGAATCCAGGTTGCCGGTGGGCTCGTCGGCAAAGATCACGTCGGGCTGCGGCAGTAGTGCGCGGGCGACGGCTACGCGTTGCTGCTGACCGCCCGACAATTCGTGCGGCAGGTGATCGAGACGCTGCGACAGGCCCAGCTTGCCGATCACCTCGTCCATCCACTCGGGCGAGGGTTCACTACCTGCCAGCTTCATCGGCAGCAGCATGTTCTCCCGAGCAGTGAGCACCGGTAGCAGGTTGAACGCTTGGAAGACGAATCCGATCCGCTCGCGTCGCAGTTCGGTGAGCTCCGTGTCGCCGAGTTTCGTGACTTCGGTGTCGCCCAGGAAAACCTGCCCACCCGAGACCGTGTCGAGTCCGGCCAGGCAGTGCATGAGCGTCGACTTTCCGGAGCCGGACGGGCCCATGATCGCGGTGAACCGCTCGCGACCGAAGTCCACGTCGACTCCGCCGAGCGCGTGAACCGTGGTCTCACCGGTGCCGTACACCTTGGTGACACCGCGGGCAGTGATCGCCGGCACTGCGGCTGGTTCCGTCGTGGTGTGCGCATGCATTTTTTGCCCTCCGTAAAGCTTCTCGCTATGACGGAATCGACGTTATTGCAGCGCAAGTGGTCTCCGCGTCGGAGTGCGGGGCGATCTTGGAGAGCCCGGTGTCATCCCGGGGTAGGACTGGACAGGGCGGCGTGTCAGCCCTCGGTGCCGAGGAGATCTGCGCGCCGGACAAGTCCGATCTGGAAGGCGAAGACGACTGCCTGTACACGATCACGAGAATGAGTCTTCGAAAGAACCCGTCCGACATGGGTTTTCACTGTCGTCTCGGAGACGTGGAATTTTGCAGCGATCTCCGAATTCGACAGCCCGTACGCCATGGCTTCGAGCACCTCGACCTCGCGCGGCGTCAACTCTTCGGGCAACTGCGCTTCGGGCGCCGAGCCTTCCAGGAGCGGTCCGACGTGCTGAAGCAGTCGCCGAGTGGCCCGGGCTTCGATCACCGCGTCCCCGCGGTGCACGGTGCGGATGGCGTCGAGCAACTGCTCCGGTGGCACGTCCTTGAGCAGGAAACCACTGGCGCCCGCCCGGATAGCCGACATCACGTACTCGTCGTTGTCGAAGGTGGTGAGCACCACGACCTTCGGCGCATCGGGGTCGGCCAGGAGCCGACGAGTCGCCTCGATGCCGTCCATCTTCGGCATCTGGACATCCATCAGAACGACGTCGACATGACGGGCGGCCAACTCGGTCAACGCCTGCTGACCGTCCGAAGCCTCGACAACCACCGACAGATCCGGCTGTGAGTCGATGACCATTCGAAAACCTGCGCGGACCAGCTGCTGATCGTCGATCAGTGCCACTGCGATCGGAGCCACGTGTTCGTCCATGCCACTCACCTTAAGACCTTCGGACGTTTCAAGACCTACCCAGACGTTCGTTCGTACGGCAAGACGGCCCGGACGCTGTATCCGCCGCCTGATTTCGGTCCGGCGGTTACTTTGCCTCCGTGCAGCTTGGCTCGCTCGGCCATTCCGATCAGTCCCTGCCCGCCTGGTGACGATTCGACCAGCGCGGCGCTGCCGCCTCGTCCGTCGTCGGTGATACCGAGAACGAGTTCGGTTTCAGCCCATGTCATCTCGACGCTCGCCTGTGCTCCAGGCCCCGCATGTTTGAGAACGTTCGTCAGCGATTCCTGCACGATGCGATACGCCGTCAACCCCGCACCCGCAGAGAGTTCGCGTGGTTCCCCGGTCACGCTGACGGCGATGTCGAGTCCGCTGCTGCGTAACTCGTGGAAGAGACTGTCGATGTCGCCGGCGCCCGGGATCACCGAGAAATCACGGGGCGTGTCCTCACGCAGGACGGACAGCAGCGATCGCATGTCGGTCAACGCCTGGCGGCCGGTGGAGGCAATTGTTTCGAGTGCCTGAATTGCAGCCTGAGGATCCTTGGCCGCGCTGTAGCGTCCGCCGTCGGCCTGAGCGATGACAACGGTCAACGAATGAGCAACGATGTCGTGCATCTCGCGCGCAATCCTCGAGCGTTCGCTGATCGTCGCGATTTCCGCTTCCTGCGCACGCTCGAGTTCGAGCAACCGTGCGCGCTCGGTCAGGCCTTCCAATTGTTTGGTGCGGACTCGACGCAGGTCACCGAACGCCCAGACCGCGAGCATGAAGATCATGACGGCCACGGACTGCATGACCTGGGAGGACACCGGGATTCCGTCGTAGCCGAAGTATCGAACAGTTCCGGCAATCGAGCCGAGCAACGCGAGCACCAGCCCGGTGAGTGAACTCCACCGAGCGCCGTAAGCGGCCAGCGCGTACAGGGAGATGGGTACGACAACGGCCGATGCGAGCAGTGTGTTGCCGATGAAGATCACGTGTAGAACTGCGAACCCTGCGATCACCATGCCGGAGAGTTCGGGGCGCGAGCGTCGCCACGCCAACGGAACGGTCATACCCAGCGAGATGAACACCGCCAGCGGACTCGCCTCGACCGCAACGACAACGCTGAACAGTGCGGCAACCGTCGCAATGCAGATGTCCACACCGCGAGCATGTTCCGCGCTCCAGCGGACGAAGCGTTCACTAGTCGGAAAACGAGCCATGCCGCCAAGAGTAGCTTTTACTGACGAGCTCTCACTCAGGTGCGGTAACCGCCGTCTTCGAGACCGGCCTCGATTTCGAAGCGGTTCCGCGGCCCGCGATGACGCAGTTCCTCACGCAGGTACAGCAACCCGAATATGATTCCGTACCTGGCCCATTGGTCCGCGTGGACTGCCTCGTGGCGAAGGACGGGTCGCGTCGCGTTTCGCCGCGTGAGATATACACCACCGAGAGTTGTTCCGCCTCTGGCGAACCCGCAGCGCAGTCCGGAGGCGACAAAGATTCCGAACTCGTCGTCGAAGCGGATGTCCGCGCCGAGAATCCTGGCGTACAGCAGGGCGACGCGGGTGACGAACGCGGACTGCGCGCTGCCCCGACTCGCTCGGATCAGCGGCAGCCCGCGTCGTGCACACACGAGAAGATCAGCCCAGCAGTTTTTCGCGGAGCGCCTTGTCCTTGTCGAGCACCATCGACTCGAGGCTCTCCTGGAACGCCACCATCCGCTGCTGCAGTGCGGGATCCGAAGCACCGAGAATCCGAGCAGCCAGCAGACCGGCGTTGCGAGCGCCACCGATCGACACTGTCGCCACCGGGACGCCGGCCGGCATCTGGACGATCGAAAGCAGCGAATCCATACCGTCGAGGTACTTGAGCGGCACCGGAACACCGATGACCGGCAACGGCGTGGCCGAGGCAACCATGCCCGGAAGGTGCGCGGCGCCACCGGCACCGGCGATGACGACCTTGATTCCGCGGCCCGCGGCTTCCCTGGCGTAGTCGAGCATCCGCTGAGGCGTGCGGTGCGCCGAGACGACACCGACCTCGAAGCGGATACCGAACTCGGCCAAAGCTTCGGCTGCAGCTTCCATGGTCGGCCAATCCGAATCGCTGCCCATGATCAGGCCGACCTGCGCGCTCTCACTCACCGTGTACATCCCATCCGTCGGTCCAAACTGCATACGAAAGCCAATGTGCTGCACGCTCGGCGCGTTCCCGTACTGCGGCAACGTAATTCGGATCGTCGATGGATCCGGCGCCGCCCACGATGTTGACGTGACCGATCTTGCGATCCTTGCGCTCACCCTTGCCGTACAGGTGGATCTTCGCGTCGGGCATCCGAGCGAACAGGTGATGGACACGCTCGTCCATCGTCATCTCGGGCGCTTCCGGTGCACCGAGAATGTTGGCCATCACCGTGACCGGCGCGATCGGCGAGGTGTCGCCGAGCGGGTAGTCGAGAACTGCACGCAGATGCTGTTCGAACTGAGAGGTGCGTGCGCCGTCCATCGTCCAGTGACCGGAGTTGTGCGGGCGCATGGCCAGCTCGTTGACCACGAGAGTGCCGTCAGTCGTCTCGAAGAGTTCGACGGCCATCGAGCCGACAACACCGAGCTCGGACGCGATGCGCAACGCCAATTGTTCGGCTTCCTCGGCAACGGCACTCGAAAGGGCGGGAGCAGGTGCGATCACGACGGCGCACTGGCCGTTGCGCTGAACGGTCTCGACGACCGGCCACGTAGCGCCCTGGCCGAACGGCGACCGCGCGACCATGGCGGACAGTTCCCGACGCATCGAGACCATTTCCTCGACGATCAGCGGAACACCCTTGTCCAGCTGCTCGGTGACAATGGCCTCTGCTTCGTCCTGATCGTCGGTGATCCAGACTCCGCGGCCGTCGTAGCCTCCGCGAGTTGCCTTGATGACAAGCGGCCAACCGTGTTGCGCACCGAAACGCACGACGTCTTCTGCCCACGTCACTTCGGCGTACGCAGGTACGGGCGCGCCCAGTTCGGCAAGTTTGCGACGCATCAGCAGTTTGTCCTGAGCGAAGATCAGAGCCTGCGGCGGCGGCTGAACGTTCACGCCTTCGGCAACAAGAACCTCGAGATGCTCCGTGGGCACGTGCTCGTGGTCAAACGTCAACGCGTTGGAACCGACCGCTGCGCGGCGAAGAGCGTCGAGGTCGGTATGGCTGCCGAGCACGACGTCGGGGCTGACCTGAGCTGCCGGCTCGTCCGAAGTCCCGGAGAGCACTCGGAGCGTCTGGCCCAGGGCCACCGCAGCCTGGTGAGTCATCCTGGCCAACTGTCCGCCACCGATCATGGTGACGACGGGCATGGATGCTTTTGCCGGTCGAGGGGTGGTCGGG